>JACADU010000379.1 GCA_013388415.1 Bryobacteraceae bacterium | reverse complement strand
CAACCGGGCGGAGTGGAACGCCCTCAAGTTTTTCGGACGAAACGCGACGTACCTCTCGACCGGCGAGGCGGGCGAACTGCTCGACATCTACCATCTCAAGAAGTTCGCCTTCGTCGAGTGGAGCCGCATCGGGAAGCTCAGCGCGGAGACGGGGGCGGTGGACGCCTACCTCGACACGCTGGCACAGGTGTTCGATTTCGAGCGCCTGCGGGGGTTCCGCGTGCTGGTGGATTGCACCAACGGCACGTCGTCGATCATTCTGCGGCGCATGAACGCGCGGTTCGGCACCGAGTTCATGCTGATCAACGAGCGGCTCGAAGGGCGGCAGTTCGCCCACGACCCGGCGACGACATGGAAGGCGGTGGAACTGCAACTGGCGCCGCTGGTTCCGCACGTGCGGGCCGACGCGGGCTTTCTTTTCGACATTGACAGCGACCGCGTGGCGTTCGCCACGGAAACCGGCGAGGCGGTCAACGAGGAGATGGTGCTGGTGCTGCTGGCCGACGCGGCGCTGGAGGACGGCCCCGGGAACCTGGTCATCACCAACGTCTCGACGACCGCTCTGCTGGAGGAGGTCGCGGCGAAGCACGGCGGCAAGGTGGTGAGGGTCCCGGTCGGGCGGCAGGCGGCGATTGACGCATTGAACGTCTATCGGCCCGAGCAGGTGGCCGTGGCCGGCGAAGGGACGGGGGCGGTGATGCTGCCGCAATTCCGTTTTGTCTACGACGGCATCGCGTCGATGCTGCGCATCCTGACGATCATGGAGAGGCGCGGTGTTACGCTGAGCGAACTGGTGGGCGGGTATCCGAAATACTCCATTCTCAAAGGCAAGATCCCCCTTGAGTCGCACCGGCTTCCGGAGATGCTGAACGAGATAGAGAGCCGGTATCCCGGCGGCACGGCGATGCGCTCGGACGGGCTCCGGATCGACTGGCCGGACCGCTGGGTGCATGTGCGGGTGAGCCAGACGGAGCCGCTGGTGCGGGTCATCTGCGAGCAGCGCGGCGAGGAACCGCGCGAGCTGTTCGGCGAGGTGATGAACATCGTGAGGAGCTACACGGCATGAGCCGCGCCCACCAACTGAAGATCAGCGTGAGCGGGATCCGGGGCGTGATCGGAGATTTCCTCACGCCGAACCTGGCGGCCGCTTTCGCCCAGGCATTCGGAACCTACGTCGGGCCGGGGCTGGTTGCGCTGGGCCGGGACACGCGGGCGAGCGGCGAGATGATCGAGCACGCGGTGGCGTGCGGGCTGCTGGCGTCGGGGTGCGAAGTGGTCAAGCTTGGGATTGTGCCGACGCCGACTTTGCAGGTGTACGCCTCTCAGGCCGGTTTGCGCGGCGGCATCGCCGTCACGGCCTCGCACAATCCGCCGGAGTATAACGCGCTCAAGCTGTTCAACCGCGATGGGCTGTTCTTCAATCATTACGAGCGGACCGAATTGCTCGATCTGTACCATCAGAGCGATTTCCGCCAGGCGGCCAACCACGAAATCAGAGGCGTCCAGGTGGACACGGAGACGGCGCCGAAGCTGCATATCGAGCGGGTGCTCAGGCATGTCGATGTCGAGCGGATCCGGCGGCGGAGATTCAAGGTCGCGCTGGATGGAGTGAACGGCGCCGGATCGCGCATGAGCGTGATGTTCCTGGAACAGGCGCTGGGCTGCGAGTTGCACGCGATCTCGGTGGATCCGGGCCGGCCATTCCCGAGGGAAGCGGAACCAAGACCGGAGGTGCTGGGCGACCTGCAACGCCTGGCAATCAGTTGCGGCGCAGATGCCGCCTTCGCTCAGGACCCGGACGGAGACCGGCTTGCGGTCGGCGACGAGACCGGCCGGATCATCGACAATGACGACGTGCTCGCGCTTGCCGTGGATATCGTATTGAGGCGGACGCCGGGGCCGGTGGTTGTGAATCTGACGACCTCAGCGGCGATCGACGATATCGGCGCGCGGTTCGGGTGCGCGGTGTTGCGGTCGCCCGTCGGCGAGGCCAACGTGGTCGAGCGCATGATGCGGTCCCGCGCCGTGATCGGCGGCGAAGGTTCCAACGGGGGGATCATCTTTCCCGGCGTTCAATACTGCCGCGACTCCTATTTCGGCATGGCCCTGATCCTGGACCGGATGGCTGAAACCGGGCTGCCGCTGAGCGCGCTGGCGGCAGAGCTGCCCCGCTATTTCCGAAAGATGGGCAAGTCCGGATTCGAGCATGGGCGCCTCGGCAGGATGATGCAGGAGTTGCAGGAGCGGCTTCCCGGCGCGGAGGTGGACCGCAGCGACGGTCTCAAATTGAAGGCGCCGGACGGCTGGATTCATGTTCGCGCCTCCAACACGGAGCCGGTCTTGCGGATTGCAGCCGAAGCCAGGACGCGGGAACGGCTGGAGGAGCTTTACGCGCTCGGCAGCGGATTGGCGTGAGGCTGGTCAGGGCTTCGCCGGGGGAGCAGGCGCGTCTTCGAGGTAGATGATCGTCTCGCCGGGCTTCACCTTGTTAAGCTGACGGCGGATCTCGCGTTCGCGAACCTCGGGGCTCTTGCGGACTTCCTCGAGGAAGTTCCTCTTGTCGGCGATCCTGGCATCAAGATCTTTGATCTCTTTCTCCAGCGCTTCGACGTGATGGCTGCGCTCGAGCATCGCCGGGATGCCGTTGGGACCGCGCAGGACGACAAAGGCGTAGAAGCACGCCAGAGCCACCGCGGCGACGTATCCGATCTGGCGCAGGAGTGTCATCATTGCCGTAGAACAAGCCCGTCCGGAAATGTGCCGGACATTGACCTATTCTTTCTTATAATCCCTTTGAACCGCGCAGGTCCAGAGACGATTTGAAGATTCCCGGCCGCAGGGGCCGCTTTTGTTATAGCTTGGTTGTCTTGGAGTCCGGGCGGAGATGACCGACAAACTCGTGGTGCTGGCAACCTGCGGAAGCGAAGAGGAGGCAGCGCGGCTGGCGCGCATGCTGGTGGAGGAGCGGCGCGCCGCCTGCGTTGCCGTGACGCCGCGGGTGCGGAGCTACTACCAGTGGCAGGGCAAGCTGGAAGAGAGCGAAGAGTGGGCGCTGACAGCCAAGACGAGCCGGGCGCTGTTCCCTCAGTTGCTCGAACGGCTCAAGTCTGCCCATAGTTACCAGGTTCCGGAAGTGTTGGCCTTGCCGGTGGTTGACGGCAACCCTGATTACCTCGATTGGATGCAGAGGGAGTTGAAAGAGGAATGACAAGCGTTCAACAACAGGCGCCGAGCAAAGCCCGGTACTGGGTGGTGGTGTTCGCAGTGACGCTGGCGGTTCTGGCGTACATCGACCGGGTCGCCATTTCGAAGGCCGCGCCTTACATCATGCAGGATCTCGGCATGACGAAAAAGGAGATGGGCCGTGTCTTTTCGGCGTTTGCGCTGGCATACGCGCTGGCCGAAATCCCGGGCGGCTGGCTAGGCGACGCCATGGGACCGCGCAAAGTGCTGATGCGCATTGTCATCTGGTGGAGCGCTTTCACTGCCTCGGTCACGATGATGTGGAGCGCGACGGCGCTCTGGATCAATCAGTTTCTGTTCGGGGCGGGCGAGGCGGGCTGCTTCCCGAATCTGACGAAGTCCATGACAATCTGGCTCACGCAGAAAGAGCGCGTCAGGGCGCAGGGAATCATGTGGATGTCGGCACGCTGGGGCGGCGCGGTGACTCCTCTGCTGTTCGCGGCTTTGTTTCAGATCATGCCCTGGAGAGCCGTCTTTTTCGTGTTCGCCTCCCTTGGAGTCGTCTGGGCGGTTCTGTTTTATCGCTGGTTCAGGGACGATCCCGCCACCCACCCGTCGGTGAACGAAGCGGAGCGCGAGCTTCTTGCGCCGAACAGAAATCTGGCGGGTGGACACGGCAATGTGCCGTGGGGAAAACTGATCCGCTCGAGATCGGTGTGGATGCTCTGGCTCCAGTATTTTCTGGTGAGTTATCCCTGGTATTTCTACATCACCTGGCTGTCGACCTATGTCAAGGAGTACCGCGGGATTCAGGGCGAGATCATGAGCGGGGTCTACGCCGTCTTCCCGCTGCTGTTCGGCGGCATCGGCTGCCTGGTGAGTGGCTTCATGATCCCGCGGCTGGCCAAGGTCGTCGGCAGCACGGGGCGCGCCAGACAAGTGATGGCTGTGACGGGTTTTGTCGGGGCGGGGCTCTTCCTGATTGTTTGCATGAGAATGAATAATCCCTTGCTCGGCATGTTGGCGATGGGAATGTCGAGCTTCTGCAACGACCTGACGGTGCCTTGCGCCTGGGCGTCGTGCATGGACATTGGCGGGAAGTACGCCGGGACGCTCTCAGGCTCAATGAACATGATGGGGAATCTCGCGGGGTTCGTCGCGCCGCAGGTAGGCGGAATCATCCTGGAGCAGACCAAAGATTGGAATCTCTTCATCATGACGATGGTGGGGAGCTACTTCCTGGGCGCGTTTTGCTGGCCGCTCATCCGGCCGACGGTTGCGCTGGAAGAGAATCACTGAGATTTCGCTCTTTCTGCGCCCACTAATACGGTATGGAGCCTGTTCTCCTGCCGATGAATGAAGAGACCGGGCGGCTTCTACAGGCGTTCCGGTCGGCGCGTGAAAGAATGGAGCGCGCCGCGGCGCAAGATGAACTGACAGAAGCGCTTTGCCTGCTGCCTCCGACGCAGCGGGCGTTCACCTCGTCGATGGCGGAGCTGCGGAAACGGATGGAGTCGCTGCCCGACCCCGAGGAGGAGGGAGAGGGCTGCGGCGTCAACATTATTCCGGGTCCGCCCGAGTATCCGGCGCTCGAAAGCGGGTGGAGTGTCTCCGCCGGGTTGCTGGCATGGCTGGCGGCGGGCGCCGCGCTTGCCTTGATGGCCAGCTTCGCCGCCGGCTTCTGGCTCGGGCGGACGTTGGACTAAAGAGGCTTCCAGGCGGCGGATTGAAGGATTAATTCATCTGTCATTGTCGGTAAAATTGTCCGAATCCGTAATAAATACAGAAAGCTGTCGAGCTGCTCGACGGCCAGGCCGGTGGGTCTCGGCATAGAGCTCAACGCTAAGGCAAAAAGCACCTTACCCGAGGTCTGGGACTACGGAAGCGTAGGTACTGCTCAGAGTTGAGTCGCGCTAAAACTCTCATTGCGTGACGTCGATTCTCAGTTTACATTCTCAAATACCTCCGTCAGAGGTGCACAAATGAGAAACCATTCCATTGGCTGCGTAGCAGCTCTGTGTATTCTGTCCGTTTCGGTTCAGGGTCAAAACAACGGCACCGGGCTGCGCGGGCAGTACTTTTCCACTCGAGATCTGACAGGCGCGGTAGCGCTGGAGAGGACTGACCCCGGACTGGAGTTCCAGTGGGGTCAGGGAAGCCCTGGAGGGGCGATCCCTGCCGACAAGTTTTCGGTTCGATGGAGCGGGCAATTAGAGGCGCCGGCGTCGGGCGAGTTCACCATCGCGACGGTGTCCGACGACGGGGTGAGACTGTGGCTGGACGGAAAGCTCCGGATCGACGACTGGTACAACCACGGCGCGCTGCGCAACCAGACGCGCCCGCTCGCTTTGACCGCCGGGAAGAAGTACAACCTGCGGATTGAGTATTACGAGAATACAGGCAACAGCTCGATCAAGCTGCTGTGGACCTACCCGGGCCAAGCGGAGCAAGCGATACCGAAGACGCGGCTCTACCCGGCGCCGATTCCGTTCACGGAGGCGCCGCCGCCGGCCGGAAGGACGATGCTGAGCGACTTGCCGTTTCTGGCGCAGTCGAACGGGCTCGGGCCGGTGGAACGCAACCGGGCCAACGGAGGCGCGGGAGAGGACGATGGGAAGAGCATCAGCATTGGCGGCTACCGATGGGGCAGCGGAGTGGGAATGCACGCGCCGGGCGCGGTTACGATTGCGCTGGATGACCGCTTCGACGTCTTTCGAGCCATGGTCGGGGTGGATGACGAGGTTGGAGACGCGGGGAGCGTTGTGTTCGAGGTGTGGGTCGATGGAGTCAAGAAATTCAGCAGCCCCGTGATGAAGGGCTCAATGCCGCCGCTGGCGGTCGAAGTGCCGGTGGAGAACGCGAGGCAGTTGCGTCTGGTTGCCGGGCCGGGTCCGGACGGCAACAAGGGCGATAGCGCCTCGTGGGCATACGCGCGCCTCGAAGGCAAAGAGACGGTTCGCTATCTGAGCGACATGAAGTGGCTCAGCGCGACGAACGGACTCGGTCCGGTGGAACGCGACAACGCCAACGGGGGCGCCGGGGAGAACGATGGGGGAAAGATACAGCTCCGCGGCGAAGTCTACAGGAAAGGGCTGGGCCTGATGTCCCCGGCAAAGATCGTCTATGACCTGGATGGCCGTTATGAACTGTTCAGCGCGGTGGCGGGCATCGACGACGCCGCGAAGAAGAAGGGATCGGCCGTTTTCGAGGCCTGGAGCGGGACGAAACTGCTGTACCGGTCACCGACACTGAAGGGGACGGATAGCCCGCGGCATGTGGCGATCCCTGTAAAGGGGGTCGAAGAGCTGACATTGAAGGTGCTCGACGGCGGGGACGGCAGCGACGGCGATTTCGCGGATTGGGCGGATGCGAAACTGCTGCTGCTGGGTTCCGACATTCCCGCGGGGGTGATGCCTGCGCCGCCCACGTCGCTGACGGCGGCTGGGGGGGATGGACTGGTGAAGCTCAAGTGGAACGCCTCGGCGAACACGGTGAGCTACTCGGTGTGGCGCTCGACTGAGCCGAACGATGCGACGCCGCAGACGATCGAGACGAACCTGCTGACGACGAGTTATGTCGACGACGGGGCTCGAAATGGGGTGAAGTACTACTATCGCGTCGTTGGCGTCAATCCGAACGGGAAAGGGGCGCCTTCGAACGAGGCAAGCGCGACGCCGATGGCGCCGCTGCCTGCGCCGCCGGCTTCGCCCGCGAACCTGACAGCCAAGCCCGGCAATGCAGAGGTGCTACTGGCATGGCAGGCTTCGCAGGGAGCGGCGAGCTACACGTTGTACCGCGGGCTCAGCAGCACCACGCTCGCGGCGGTCGCCTCGAGCTTGAAAGGGACAACGTACACAGACAGCAAGCTGACGAATGGGACGACGTATTTCTACCATGTCGTGGCGGTGAATGCCGGAGGCAGCAGCAAGCCGTCGAACCAGGTGAGCGCGAAGCCAGTTGCGCCGGAACTGCCGCCCGCGCCCACCGGACTGACGGCCACGGGCGGAACAGGCCAGATTACGCTCAACTGGACCGGCGTCAGCTCAGCCCTCAGCTACAACATCTATCGCGGCACGGCGGCCAACGGGCAGGGGGCATCGCCGATCGCCTCGGGAGTGAAGGCGACGACATTTATCGACAAAGGCCTGACCAACGGCACT
>JACADU010000378.1 GCA_013388415.1 Bryobacteraceae bacterium | reverse complement strand
GTGGGCGGAGGTGGATGCGGAAATCGATGCAAGAAGGGTGAGGAGCATCCCCGCCCGCATGGGATCAAAGTGCTCAAGGGCCGGCCTGAGGTTGATGTACCGTGGGGTTGGGCGTTATGCGGTTTCAGAGCGCAGTTCTTACAGTCCTGCTTTCTTCGCAGGCCGGGACGTGCGGCGGCGTGCCTCAGTTTCGTGAAATGACAGTCACTTCGGGGCTCAAATCGGGCTACCAGCTTGTGGTGGCCGATCTGAATGTTGACGGAAAGCCGGACATCATTGTGATCGACGAGCGGGCGACGGAACTGGCGTGGTTCGAGAATCCGACGTGGGAGCGGCACACGCTGGCCACCGGCGTCCCGCGGACGATCAATCTCGAGGTGTGGGATTGGGACCGCGACGGCAAGCCGGACATCGCGATGGCGCACAACTTCGAGACGGACCCGGAGAAGAGCGTGGGCAATGTCCTGCTGCTGAAGAGCGCTGGCGACCCGCGGCAGCCGTGGGTGAAACAGGAGATCGACCGGGTTCCGACGGCGCACAGAATCCGCTGGATTGACCCGAAGGGGGACGGGCGGAAACTGCTCGTGGTGGCGCCGCTGGTGGGTTTGAAGGCGCAGGCGCCTGACTATGCGGACAATGCGCCGGTGTATCTGTACAAGCCGGGCGAATGGAAAAGAACTGTGCTCACCGAGGAACCGAAAGGGGTGCTTCACAGCATCGCTCCGGTGGCTTGGGACCGGAGCGGGGAGCAGCTTTTCACAGCGAGCTTTTCGGGGATTCACTTGTACCGATACCAGGCGAGCGGCGCGTGGGTTTCAGAAGAGATCGCCAAGGGCGATCCGCGGGCTTGTCCGGAGTGCGGGTCGAGCGAGATCAAGACGGGCAGGCTTGGGAACCGCAGGTTGATCGCGGCGATCGAGCCGTGGCATGGGAACCAGGTGGTGGTTTACAC
This sequence comes from Bryobacteraceae bacterium, assembly GCA_013388415.1. Lineage (GTDB taxonomy): Bacteria > Acidobacteriota > Terriglobia > Bryobacterales > Bryobacteraceae > JACADU01. The sequence continues at coordinate 3,458 of JACADU010000378.1, read as the reverse complement.
GCAGCAGGGGAAGAGGTGGGAGCGGCGGGTGATCGAGTCCGGAATGGTGAACGGCCACGCTCTCGCGGTAGGCGACCTGGACGGGGACAAGCGGGACGAAATCGTTTCAGGATTCCGTGGGAAGGGATTTCACCTCTCCGTGTTCTCGGCCGATGATGCGAAGGGAACGAGTTGGAGCAAGCACGTGATCGACCCGGACAAGATGGCCGCGGCGGACTGCAAGATCGCCGATTTCAATGGCGACGGGCGGCCGGACATCGCGTGTTCGGGGGCTTCGACGGGGAACGTGAAGCTGTATTTGAACGAAGGCGCCCGGCGGTGATCCGCGGCGGGCGCAGTCCGCGGCTATGATGAATCGTCATGGTACGGATTCTGCTCGTCTTCAGCGGCATTCCGGCGAACCAGTTGAAGAAGTGGGACCGCGCCGGCGGCGTGGGCGTGTTCCGTGAACCGAGCAACAACGCGAACGGCAACACGCTGGATGGGGAAGGCCGGCTGGTGAGCGCCGAGCACGGGGCGCGCCGCGTCTCGCGGACGGAGAAGGACGGCAGCGTGACCACCGTGGTGGATTCGTTCGAGGGCAAGAAGCTGAACTCGCCGAACGATGTCGTGGTGAAGAGCGACGGAACGGTCTGGTTCACGGATCCTGACTACGGTCTGGCGGGGCGGCCGAATGAGGTTGCGGGCAATTACGTCTACCGGTTCGATCCGAAATCAGGGACGCTGAACGCCGTGATCAAGGACTTCGACAAGCCGAACGGGCTCTGCTTTTCGCCCGATGAGCGGAAGCTGTATGTGGCGGATTCGGGGAAGCCGCGGCACATCCGCGTTTTCACGGTGGGCGGCGATGGAACGGTGGGGGAGGGGCAGGTGTTCGCGGCGATTGACAAGGGCGGTCCGGACGGCATCCGGTGCGACGAGGACGGAAGAGTGTGGTCGAGTTCGGAGGATGGGGCGCAGGTGTTTTCGGCAGACGGGAAGCTGCTCGTGCGCATACTTCTGCCGGAATCGGCGGCGAACCTGGCGTTTGAAGGGCCGCAAGGGAAGACGCTGTTCCTGACGGCGCGCACGTCTCTGTACGCGGTCGAGACGCTGGTGCGGGACGCGAAGAAGGGGAAGCGCCGGTAGCCGCCGGCTACTTGCTGTCCCGGGCCAACGTCTGGCGGGCCTCGTCCATGAGGTCCTGAGGAAGGTCTGCGCGCGCGGTCACCGCCCTCCACATCTCGAGGCTCTCCCGGCGGGCGCGGGCAGCCTGCTCGCGGTCACCGAGCGTTTCGTACAGGCCGGCGAGCCACGTCTTCACGCGAGGCGGCCATCCAGCCGCGCGGGCGTATTGTTCCTGGCGCTCGGCCACTTCGTCGGCGAGCAGTCCGGCGCGGCGGGCAAGAGCCAGGGCGCCCTCCCGGTCCCGGCGGCGCGCCAGATCCAGAGCCCAATTCCAGTAGATGGGGATCGCCAGGCGGCGGATGAAGTAGCTGCTGGGATCGGCGGCGATGGATTTCTTCACGATGGCGTCGAAGGTTTTCCACTCCGCGGAGGCAAGGTCAAATTGACCTGCCTGCCGGCGCCGCTCGGCGAGACTGCCGCGGAATTCGAGGACGAAGCGCAGGGTCTGGTTCGGATGGCCGGGTTCGAGCTGCCGCAGCAAATCGAGGCTCTTCTCGAGCAGCGAGACGGCTGCCAGGTCACCGGGCGGGAAGGCGGCCGCCTGGCGGCCGAGGCTGACGGCATAGTCGAACTTCACGGTGTCGTTCTGCGGGTCGCGGGTGTAGATCCATTCGGATTGCTCAGCGCCCTTGCGGTAGGCTTCAAGGGCTTCCCGGCGCAGCTTGGGATCAATCTCGACGGGTGGGCCGCCGGAGCCCGTGTATGAGGTGGGGCCGAGCGGACCGAGCCTTTCGTCGCCAATGTGGAACCAGGCCATCATCAGATTCCGCCGCGCGCTGTAGTTTTGCGGTTCCATGGCGACGGCCCGTGACTGGACTTCAACATTCTTCCGCAGATACCCCATCGCCTCTTCGATGTCGCCGTCGATGGCGGCGATTTTTGCGGCCTGAGCATAGGCGACGCCGAGATTGGCCAGGCTATCGACCGTCAAAGGGCGGCTCCTGGAGACCTGTTCGGCGGTTTCGAGGTGGCGCGAAACCAATTTGCGCGCCGCGGGACTCGATGTGAAATCGGCCAGGATGTTGTGTTGAGCTTCTCTCAGCTCATCGAGCAGTTCGACGTCTCCTGCGTTGCTGGCCAGAGCGGACTCCGCGGTTTCGACAGCCCGTTCAAGGAACCGCAGCGCTTCGGTGGTATGGCCGGTGTCGTGCAGGTGTCCACCCTTCAAGTAGAAATACTTCGTGAGGGCGGCGGCGATTCGCGGGTCGCCGGGGCGGGCGCGGGCGAGGGGTTCCAGGATGGTTCTGGCTCTCTCGTAGTAGCGGGCAGCCTCATCGGGGCGGCCGAGACTGGGGCGGCTGAGGGTGTAGGCAAGCTGAGCGACCTGAAGGTAGCCCTGAGCGGTTTCGACCTGAAGGGGGATGTCGCCCCCCGCTTCACGGGCCAGAGCGTCGAGATATTCAATGGCGGTACGGACGACGACCTCCTGAGCCTTGGTGGATGCGGGGAGGTCGCGGATGGCCTTGTGGACATCGACCATCAGCGCGCCGGCGATGCGGCGAACCTGTTGAAACCGCCGTTCGGCGCGGCGCGCCTGAAAGTTGGCGGCAAGGATTCCGGTGATGAGGGTTGTGACGAGGAGAACGGCAGCCGCCAACGGCATCCAGTGGCGCCGGGCGAATCGCGCCGCGCGATACCAGCGGCTGTCCTGGCGGGCGCGGACGGGTTTGTTCTCGAGGTGGCGGCGAAGATCCTCGGCGAGCGCGGCGGCGGAAGCGTAGCGGGAGGCGGGCTCTTTCCGGGTGGCGGTGAAGACGATGGTGTCGAGGTCGCCTCTCAGGAGCTTGGCAAGGGCCTTGTCGCCGCGCGCGAGGGCGCAGGCGCTGGGGGGCCGGGCGGAGGTTTCGCAGATCGAGCGGTCGAGGGCAAGCGGGGATGATGTGTCGGCTTTCTGGGCGCGCTCGCCCGTGAGGAGTTCGTGCAGAACCAGCCCGAGCGAATAGACATCGGTGCGCGTGGTGACCGGCTGGCCGCGCACCTGCTCCGGGCTGCAATAGTCGGGGGTGGCGGCCATGATTCCGGTGCTGGTGGACTCGGAGTCAGCCTGGTCGACAAGCTTCGCGATGCCGAAGTCGAGCAACCGGACGGAGCCGCCGGAGACCAGGATGTTGCCTGGTTTGAGGTCGCGGTGGATGACCAGATTCTGGTGGGCGTATTCGACTGCGTCGCACACCTGGAGAAACAGGCGGACGCGGGCGGGGATGGAGAGGCTCTGTTCGGCGGCGTATTGGTGGATGGGAACGCCCTCGACGTACTCCATGACGAAGAAGGGAATGCCTTCCTCGGTCGTT
>JACADU010000348.1 GCA_013388415.1 Bryobacteraceae bacterium | reverse complement strand
GTGGAGAAGATCCAGGTGGCGAGCGTGGCGAAGGCGAGCAGATGAAAAAAGGCCTCGCGGGCGGATTCGAGACGGCTCGGAGCGGCGGGAATGGCAACGCCTGTCGCCGCGGCGTAGTGGCGGGCGAGGGCTGCGTAAACCTCCGACTGCGGCCAGCCCTGCTCCTTGAGCAGGTTGACCAGAAACTCGTCGGAGGCGCCGCGGCTCTTCGCCGCCTGGAGGAACGTATCCAATTCGGACATGGTGATGCCTGTCGTTCACAGACAGTGTAGGACTCCTGGCCACCGGAAGAAAGACTCGACTTGGACCCGCGGGAGGATTAGGCTAATCAACGGAGGAACACATGGCCTTTTGTATCAAGTGCGGCTCTCAACTGGCGGAGGGAGTGCGATTCTGCGAGAAGTGCGGGAACCCTGCCGCGGCTCCGGCGGCGCCGATTCAACCGCCGCCGGCGCAATACGCTCCGCCGCCAGCGCAGCATGCTCCGGCGCCTGCCGCGGGCCCGAAGAAGATCAGCCCGATTGTCTGGATTCTCGGCGGAGTGGGCGTGCTGTTCGTTCTGATTGTCGTGGGGGTGATGGTCACCGGTCTCTTCGTGGCGAAGAAGGTCAGCGACGCGGGCTTCGATCCGGATCTGATGGCGAAGAACCCCGTGCTCGCCGCGGCGCGGATGGCGTCGGCGGCGAACCCAGATGTCGAGGTGGTGAAGATGGACGAGAGCGCCGGCACTCTGACCATCCGCGACAAGAAGACCGGCAAGGTCATCACGATGAACGCCGAGGACGTCAAGGAAGGCAAGATCACTTTTACGGACGAGAACACGGGTGAAACGGTGCAAGTCGGCGGCGGAGCCGCGGCGAAGCTCCCGGATTGGGTGCCCTCATACCCGGGGTCGAATCCGGAGGGCAACTTCTCGGCCACGGGGGGCGAGGGTGAAGGGGGAATGGCCTCGTTCAAGACTTCGGATGCGGCTTCAAAGGTGCTCGAGTTCTATCAGAACGAGTTCAAGAGCGCGGGTTACAAGACCTCATCCACTTCCACGGGCACGGAAGGCGGAATGGTGATCGGGGAGGATGAGGCGAACAAGCGGACCATCATGGCCACGGTGAGCGCCGCCGATGGCGGCACTCAGGTGATGCTGAACTACGCCACGAAGAAGTAGACGGCGGCGCCGTGGAGTTCCGGTTGGCGGTTGCCGCCGCGGTGTGCGGCAAAGCCGCCGGAGATGAGCGTCCCGCCATTGGGCTTCAGGTGGAGAAGGTTGACAGCGCCAGACTACTGCCGGCTTTCGGCGGGGTGGACGGTGACGGTGATGGTCTCGGTGGAGGGCAGGGGGCGGCCGGAAGCGGATTCCGCGGGGCGGAACCGGGCGGCGCGGGCAGCTTCTGCGGCGCGCTGCGCGAGGTAGCGGCGCATCCCGTCGGAGTACTCCGCCGGGCGCGCCGAGGTGACATGGCCTGTTTCGTCGATATCGACGCGCAGAATCAGGTGGACCGGTTCGGTCAACCGGGCGGCAATGCTTTCGGGCACGCCGGGGCGGATCGCCTCGAGTGAAACAGCCCGGCGGGCGACCGGCTCTGCCTGAGGCGGAAGCTCGGCCGGCGGCTGCGGCTGCGGCTCGGGCACAGCCGGCGGGGGAGACGGAACCGCGGCGGCTTCAGTCGGTTCGGGCTTTGGAAGCGTCCGGCCGCTGCCTCTGTAGTGAACGACCAGGAAACCGCCGAGCGCCAGACCGCAGAGCACCCCAACGAACCACATTGTGATCGAGGGCCGGCGCTGCTGCGGCGCGGTCTCGAGCATGAACGACGGTTGGGGCTCCGGCTCCGGGGTCCTGTCTGGCGGCGGTTGGCTGGGGCCGGCGGCCAGCGTCAATTCGCTCAGTTCGCAGACCCGGCCGGTGGTGGTCAGGCGGCCGCCGGTCCAGAAGTAAACGGCCGCCTCGCAGCGGCTGAGAGACCGCGGATGAAGGGCGAGGAAGATGTGGGAGGGGTCGTCGAAGTAGTTGTCGACGAGGTCGCGGTCGGCTTCGTCGAAGAAAGTGGAGGCGCCAGGGCCGGTGCGAGTGCGGAAGAAGCCGATGACGCAGTGCTCGCCGCAGGCGCGCGCGCTGGCGAGTTGTTCGCGCAACGCTTCATGGTCAGCGCCGGAGAGCGTGAATCCGGGGCCGAAGCGGTGCTCGCACTGGATGGGGCAGACATCCTCGATGGAGAAAAGGAATGGCGCGCGTTCGCTCACCGAGCCGAGCAGCAGCCCGCCGGTTTCCATGCCGCGCTGAGGGAGCGCCAGAAGGCCGTCGACGGCAAGGGTTCTCAGTTTTCGGATCGCTTCCCCGGACCAACTGACCGCGGGGGCGAAGATCGGGGCCGGCTGCGCTCCGGCCATGCCTACTGCCTCGTTTGCAGCGCGGGAACCTGCTGGCTGTTGGAGCGCGCCAGAGCGGGCTTCACCTTAGGCTCGCTGATGTAGCCGCGGACGCGGTCCTTGGTGATTTCATTCACGACGAGCTGAAGAGGCTGCGCGGAGCCGCCCGGCGATATCATGATGGGCTCGAAGAGGTTGACGTTCTTCTTCTCGAGTTCCTGGTCGTCGACGCGGAACTTCAACTGGTAGGAGCGTCGCTTGGTGTCCGCCTTGCGGAGCGAAAGGCCGAGCGGGCCGACGCGCGTGAATTCCTTGTTCTTGTAAATGTCGAACTCGTAGATGTTCCGCTCGCCGCGGCGCTGGAGCTCGAGAACCTCCTCGTGCGTCCGGGCGATGGAGGT
>JACADU010000087.1 GCA_013388415.1 Bryobacteraceae bacterium | reverse complement strand
CTGGCGCGGCTGCGAGCCGAGTTTCCGGAGGCTGAGTTGCAGCGGGCAAGTTTCGAGAACTGGGATGCGGCGATGGCGGCGCTGGCGGGTCCGGTGGATCTGCGAGGAACGGTCTTCCAGCGGATGGTGTGGTCGTATCTGCGAACGATCCCGCCGGGGGAGACGCGAAGTTACTCGCAGGTGGCTGCGGCGTTGGGCCATCCCGGGGCCGCGCGTGCTGTCGCGAGAGCGTGCGCGTCGAACCGTATCGCCGTGGGGATTCCATGTCACCGGGTGATCGCGTCGGACGGGAGTCTGGCCGGCTACCGGTGGGGCGTCGAGCGCAAGCGGCAACTGCTGACCCAAGAGAGCGCGGCCGCCGCGGCTGAAGAGCAGCCTTAGCCGCGGCGCTCCGCGAGGCGTTCCGGACGGCCGGCTCTTTACTCCTTGCCCTGCTGCCTCATGAACTGGATGGTGTTCTTCATGTCCTCCACTTTGTAGTCCGGGGGAACCTCGAACAGAGAGCGCGGCTGTTCGCTCTGAGTGATGCGGGTCAGCTTGTAGGTCATTTCGCCAAAGCGGGGATCGGTGGTCTTGCGCAGAATGTCCTGGCGCAGCCTGGCCGAGTACCAGCGTTCCGTCACGGTCTGGATGGGCCGCTCGTTGCCGATCTTGCCGGCTTCGATGGTGAGAGTCTCGCGTGTGCCTTCGCACTCGAGTCCCTCGATGATGCGCTTGCCGAGAGACTCCGTCTTGACGGCGATGCCTGCGGCGCCTTCGGCGCCTCCGGCATGGAGCATCATCACCGCCGGTCCCGGACCCACAAGGACATCGGAAGCCGGCGGCGGGACGGCGTGGGCGAAGGTTGCGCCTTCGGAGACAAACACGGGGGCTCCGGCCTGCGCGCGCTGTTTCACTTCCACGCGAACTTCCTTGGTTTCGGCGCCGGGGCCGGCATGGGCGGCGATGGTCCGGAGCGAGGATTTGACGGCGGTTTTGCGGTCGTGGTCCAGCATGAAGTGCTCGCCCAAGACGGGGTCGTTGATGTTCGAGATCGAGACATCCCTGGATTCCGGCACCCATATGCCAACCGGGCTCAGAGTGTTGTCGGTGCGGGTGCGGCCCTCGCTATCGCGGTATTGCATGCTCTTGGACGTATGGGTGATGCGGTTGCCGTCGGCGAGCATCTGGATTGATTCGCTCACGGCCTCAGCCGAGTAAGGAGCGCCTTTCACGGCTTCGGTCGACATCGACATGATGCGGACGCCGGCCGAGGCTGTCGCAGCCGCGCCGGAACGCTGGATCACGTTTGCCGCCTCGTGAACCACGACGTGCCGCTTTTCCTGGGCCGCGGCTGGGAGGCACAGGCCCCCGGCCACGGCGATTGCTGTGAATGCATGCTTCATCGAAATCATCTCCTTCAATCGATCATTCCCCTGCGTAAAAACCGTCACTTGTAGGCCGGGACGCGCACGAGCCGGAAAGCCCGGGCGAGACCGTCGTCGCCGATGAAAACCTCCGCCTGCCAGCCGCCAGAGTGGGGCGGCACGCCGAATTGCCGCGCGAGCTCAGCGGTCATGGGGAGGCGGAGGACCTGGCCCCGCTGCACAACGGGCAAGGCCTGATGCACGATCCAAGGTGTCGCGACGACGCTGACCGCCGGCGCCGGGCGCGCGGATTGCCGGACGGGTGCATGCGCCGCGCGCCGGGCGGCTGCCGCGAGTTGAGGCGGAATCGCAGGGGCTCCTTCCGGCTCCACCCGCGGAGCTTCAATGTCATTGACCGCCGGGACGGCTGGCGGCGCCAAAGCGATCTGTCCGGTCTGCTTCTGAACCCGGGGCCAAAGCCCGAGCGCGATTCCGATCACCAGAGCCGCGGCGGCGGCAAGCCACCAGGGAGCGGCATGGCGAATGCGGCGCTTCCTCACCTCTCTCAACAACCTGGCGCGCACGCGAGGCGAGGCTTGCGCGTTCGCCGTCTCGCGGGCGAAAGCCTCGATGGCCGCCTGAATCCGATCATTTCCGCTCATGCTCCGCACCTGCCGGCCGAGAGTCTGTACTGGCCGAGTTTTTCCGCCAGCAACGCCCTTGCGCGGCTCAGCCTCGACCGGATGGTTCCGACCGCGCAACCCAAGATCTCCGCGACCTCGGCGTAGCTCAGTTCCTCGAGATCGCACAATGCAACGACTTCCCTGTAATGGGGCGGAAGCGAGGCCAACGCCTGCCGCAACAGGGCGGCTTGTTCGGCTGCCTCCAGCCCCTCGAGCGGGTCAGGACCGGCGTCCGCCGTGGCGGGGTCGATGTCCTCCTCGCGTCCCTGCGCGCCCCACATCCGGAACAACAGGTTGCGCGCCGTCCCGTAGAGGTAGCTCCGCAAAGGGCCGAGCCCGGGGTCGTAGCCGCTGCCGCGAAGCAAGGAGAGGAAGGTCTCCTGCACGGCATCGTCGGCCATCGCGGGCGAACCCGTCATCCGAAGCGCGTAGCGGTACACGGCAGGCTGATGACGCGCGTAGAGGACTTCGAAAGCGCCCTCGTCGCCGCGCCGCATCCTGTCGACCAGCGCGGCTTCGGTTTCGATCATTCCCTTCATTGACAATTGCACGTCCGGGGGGCAAAAGTTCCAGGTTTTTCGACGCGGGGCAAAATGGGATTCTGATGAGAGTGCAGGATTCTCGCGATTCCGGACCCAACTCGAGACTGGCCGTCGTGCTGGTGAATACCAGGAACCCGCTCAATATCGGCGCGGCGGCGCGGGCGATGTCGAACTTCGGATTCTTCGATCTGCGGCTGGTCAACCCCTACGAGGCGGCGTTCCGGGAGGCGGTTTCGGGGGTTGGCGCAGGAGCCGTGCTGGCTTCGGCGCGGGTCTTCAACGATATCGCGAGCGCGGTTGCCGATTGCTCGCTGGTGGTGGGGGCGACCGGGCTCGGGAACCGCACGCCCCAGCAGGCGCTGCACCGCCTCGAACGGGCGGGACGGCTGATGCGGCGGCATTTGGCGGCCTCGCGGGCGGCGCTTCTCTTTGGCAGCGAGAAGTCCGGGCTGGCGAACGAAGAGATCAGCCACTGCCACTGGCTGCTGCGGATTCCGACCCGCCCGGAACACGAATCGATGAATCTCGCCCACGCGGTGGCCGTTTGCCTGTATGAGCTGATTCGAAAGCCGTCTGAAGCCAGGCGAATGCCGGAGGAGGCCATTCTGGCTTCGGGCGAGGAGGTGGAGCGGTTTACGCGCCTGCTCGAGGAGGCGCTTCAGCTTTCGGGCCATACCGACTATACGCGCGCCACCGGCGCATCTGAGAAGACGCACCGGCTGGTGAGGCGTCTCGCGCTGCGCGAGCACGATATTCACATCTGGACAGGCATGTTGCGGCAGATCCTTTGGAAACTGCGCAACCCTTGAGCTTCGCGGGGTGCGCCGGAGGCCCGATGGTATGCTGATGGGTGCGATGACATTGGTTGAAGCCCGTTACCGTTTCACCGCACCCTTCCAGGAAGAATTCACATCGGCGATCCAGAGCGCGCATTCGGAGTATGGCGTGCGAAGCGTGAAACTCGACCCCAAGCTCGAGGGACTCACCGTCCTCTACGACGCCTCGCGGCTGACGCCCGAGGACCTCGATCATACGCTGCGCCGGCTGGCGCTGCCGGTGGAGCGAATCAAGCAGTAGCCGGGCCTGATCTTCTATGGCTCAAATGGCCGATCTCATCAATCAGTGGCACGGGGTAGCGCGTTTCCTGGCCGTGTTCGGCCTGGGGCTGGCGGTCGCTTTCACGATCAAGGCAGTTGTTTTTCGTGTCTTGCGGCGGCTGGCTGAACAAACCGAAAGCACTCTCGACGACGAGATGCTCGACGGGCTGAACTGGCCAGCCCGGCTGATCGTGCTGTTCAGCGCCCTGCGCTGGGCGGTGGCCAATCTTGAACCGCGCGATATGCCGCCGGGGGCGGCTACGTGGCTGGAGAACCTGATGGCGATTCTCATTTGGATCGCCGTGACGGTGGCGCTCTCCCGGGTGGCGATCACCGGCTTGGTCTACTGGTTCCGGAAGCAGCCCGACGGGCGGGAGGTGACCACCCTCACACGGACAGCCGTCACCATGGTTTGCTCCATCCCGGCGGTTCTGGGGCTCCTCAACACGTTCGAAGTGAACCTCGCTCCGGCATTGACCGCGCTGGGCGTTGGGGGCATCGCCGTCTCACTGGCTCTGAAGGACACCCTGGCGAATCTGTTTTCCGGTTTCTACGTGAGCCTTGCCGGCAATCTCCGAAAGGGCGACTACATCCGGATCGACGGCGGCTATGAAGGATGGGTGGAGGACATCCGCTGGCGGATCACGACGATCAGAACGATGGGGCAGAACCTGATCGTGATCCCGAATTCGAAGCTTTCCGAAGCCGTGGTGACCAATTTCAGCCAGCCTGTGAAGCCGCTTGCCGTCGCCATTCCGCTGAATGTGTCCTACTCGACCGACATTGACCGGTTCGAGCAGATCGTGATGGAGGAAGTGCACCGGAGCATCGGGTCAATCGAAGGGCTGCTGGAGGAGCCCGCCCCCGTGCTGCGCCTGAATCCGGGATTCGGAGACGTCGGCTTGAGCTTTACGCTCTTCGTTCACGCGGCTCAATTTGAACAGCAGTTTGCTGTGACGGACCTTCTGCGCCGGCGGCTTCTGAAGCGCTTCCGGCAGGAGGGGATCAATATCCCCTTCCAGCTCAAGACGGTCGAAATCTCCTCGGCGAAGCCGTCGCCGGGCTAGTTCTTCGATTTCGATTTTTCGTCCTTGCCGGACATCTTGTCGCCGACCTTCGACATCCCTTCGCCGGTCTTCTGCACGCCTTTCTGGACAGTCCCGGTGACCGCTTTGAAGCCGGTGGTGGCGCCTTTTCCGGTTGCTTTGGCCGCATCGGTGGTGACTTCGGCCGTTTTTTCCGCAGCCGCTGTTGTTCCCTCGGCTGTGGCTTTGGCAGCCTTCTTCGTTCCTTTCGCCGTTGCTTTGGCGGCATCGGTGGTCACTTCGGCGGTTTTCCCGGCGGCGGTGGTGGCGCCCTCCGCGGTCGCCTTGGCGACTTTCTTCGAGCCTTTGGCAGTCGCCTGAGCCGCCTCGACGGTTTCGTCGGCGGTCACCTTGGCTGCGGTTTTGGTTCCCTTCACGGTCGCTTTCGCAGCGCCCTCTGTCGCTTTTGCGCCCTTGACGAGGGCGCCTTCCTGTTCTTTCGCCTTCTCGCCCTCCTGAGCCGGCGCGGACGCGGCCAGACAGAGAGCCACCAAGCAAAGTGAGAACACTTTCATGGCTTTATGATGCCGCTTCGCACCAGGATTTGCAACAACTTGACCTTTGGGATTGACCGGGCGGCGTTTCAGATAGTATGATCCGATTGCGTCAGGTCGGCCCGTCCGGTTGATAACGTCGGGCCGCGCCAAGAGGGAACCCGGTGAGAATCCGGGACTGCCCAGCAGCGGTCAGCGAGAACGAACGCCGCACTGAAGGCACTGGCCCCGCCAGGGGGCTGGGAAGCCGCGGCAAGTAGGGAGTCTCCCCTGAGGGGAGCAAGGCTCGCAAGTCCGAAGACCTGCCTGACGTGCCAGGGCCAGTGCGCCCGGGCATCTCAACAGCTCTCTAGGGAGGGGCGCGTGCGATTTCTTGCTTTCATTTTCACCATCACGAGCAGTGTTCTGGTTGGGCAAACGGTCCGGCCGAACTCAGTGATCAGCGGGCGGGTCCTCGACGAATCGGGGTCGCCTGTGCCCAAGGCCGAGGTCAGGCTCTACAACCGGCTGACCCGGGTGCAAACGAACGGATTCAGCGACGGCGAGGGCCGCTATCGATTCGAACACGCATCCGCCGGCGAGTTCCTGATTCAAGCCTCAGCCGCTGAGGCGCAACTGGCAAGCGAGGCGGTGAGCGTGGCGGTGCGCGAGGGCGAGAAGACGGAAATCGATCTGAAGCTCCGGCTGGCGCCGCGCTCGGACCGCGTCGCCGTGACAGCGACCGCATCGCCTGAAACCGTGGCGTCGGCAGGCAAGGCTCTGGACACGCTCGAGCGCGCCGACTTCGAGGCGCGCAACGAGATCTCGATTGTGGAAGCGCTCCGCATCGTGCCGGGGTTGCGCGTCCAACAGCTTGGCGGGCCGGGCTCATTCGCGCGCATCCAGATGCGCGGGCTGCGAGCGGCGGACACCGGGTTGTTGATCGACGGCATGCGGATGCGTGACGCCGCAGCGGTGCAGGGCGATGCGACGGCCTATCTTGGCGATCTGCAACTGGTCGACGCCGAGCGGATTGAAGTCCTCTGCGGCCTCGGCTCCGCGGTCTATGGAACGAACGCAACGGCCGGCGTGGTCAACATTGTCACGGATCAAGGGGGAGGCCCGTTGCGCGGCGAGATTTCGGGCGAAGGCGGCGGTCTTGGCTTGGCTCGCGGCGCGGCGCGCCTGGCGGGCGGGGCGCTGAACAACCGCCTGAATTTCAGCGGCGGCGTGTCGCACCTCAACGTCAATGGCGGAATCGACGGTGTCGAAAACGTCCGCAACTCCTCGGGGCAGGGTTCCATACAGTGGCGGCCCGTCTCGGCGGCCTCCCTCTCGGGCCGGTATTACGGCGGCTTCGGCACCATCGGAGTGAACTCGAGCCCTGTAGCCGCGCCGGCGGCGAATCTTCCGCCGGCGGGGACGATCCCGGCCATTGCCCTGCCTCACGGTCAAATGCTGCTTGGCGACCAGGGCCAGCCCTTTTCCTGGGGCAACGCCACGTTCGGGCCAAACTTCTACGACCCTGACGGCAGGCGGATCGGCGACTATTCGGCGACGATGATCGCCTGGCAACATCAGGCCGCGCCGCGGTTCAACTATCGCGTTTCCTACCAGAACCTGCTCACCGGGCGCGACACGCGGAACGGTCCGGGGGGAACGAGCTTTCAACCGGCCTACAACAACTCGAGCGTTTACGACGGACGCATCGATACTGTCCAGGCTCGCGCCGATTTCGCCCCCGTGCGCTGGAACCTATTGGCGATCGGCTACGAGTATGAGCGCGAGTGGTACGAGAACATCTCCAGCGACCAGAATCCGAATCCCCTGCAAAGAGTCGACGCATCGGCGAGCGCCGCGCAGCGCAGCAACGCGGTCTTCTTCCAGAACCAGACCCGCCTGCTCGACGAGCGCCTGCAATTGCACGTCACCGGGCGGTTCCAGTCCTATTCGCTTTCGCAGCCCGTCTTTCGGGGAGGAGCGCCGCGCTATGAAGGCGCCTCGTTCGAAGCGCCGCCCAACGCACTGACGGGAGACGTTTCGTTGAGCTACTTCATTCCGAAGACGTCGAGCAAGCTCCGCGCGCACGCCGGCAACGGCTACCGCGCGCCGGCGCTGTACGAACGCATCGGCACGTCCTTCTTCTTCGGCGCATTCTCGCCGCTGGGCGATCCGGGGCTCCGCCCCGAGCGCACGGTCAGCTTCGATTTCGGATTCGACCAGTATCTCGCCGGCGACCGTGTTCGCGCGGGCGCCACCTATTTCTACACCCGGCTACAGGAGGTCATCGGCTACATGGGTCTAACGAACGATCCGTGGGGCCGGTTCGGCGGCTACGCCAACACGGGCGGCGGGCTCGCCCGCGGCGTGGAGTTGACGTTTGAAGGCCGCCCCAGCCGGCGCACGCAGCTACAGACCACCTACACGTGGACCAATGCGGATGAGCGCCGCAGCGCGCTTGTCGGCGGCATGCTTCAGTCGATCCGCGTTTTTCCGCACGCCTTCAGCGCCCAGTTTACGCAGCAGGCGACCCGGCGGCTTCAATTCGCCGCCGATTTCCTGGCGGCGAGCGATTACGTCAGCGGATCGTTCTTCACGGGCAGCGGGAATCGCCCGTACCTCTTCGCCGGACCGCGAAAGCTCGACCTCTCGGCCAACTACACGGTCCACACCGGAGAGCGGCGGTCGCTCAAGTTCACTTTCAGGGTGGAGAACGTTCTGAACCGGGAGTTCTACGAGGACGGTTTCCGCACGCCGCGAGCGTGGGCGACGGCGGGCATGAGGTTTTCCTTTTGACCGGTGAAGGGCAGGGGTTGCCGCGGCGGAAAGGCCCGGGCCAACATGTTACGTTGAGCTGTGACCGTTCTCGTCATCATCAATGAAGCGCCCTACTCGGGAGAAAGGGCGTATAACGCTCTCCGCCTCGCGGCCGCGCTCCGCCAGGACAAGGATGTCGAAGTCCGTCTGTTCTTTCTGGGAGACGGCGCGTGGTCGGCGTCGGCGAAGACTCAAAAACCCGAGAATGCGTCATTCGACATCCCCTGGCTTCTTGAACGCGCCCTGGCTGCCGGGGCGCATTCGCTGGTCTGCCGGACCTGCATGGATGCGCGCGGCATCCTCGATTCGGATCTTGTCAACGGCGCAAAACGGGGAACGCTTGACGACCTCAGAGCCTGGACGCTCTCCGCGGACCGCGTCATCTCGTTTTGAATCGCATGACTCGGAGGTCATTTGCCGCGCTGGCGTTCGCCGGAGCTCAAGCCGATGAGCGCAGGAGCGCGATTCTTCGCCGGATGGAGCAGGTGATGGGGCCTCTGCCGTCCGGAGAGCGGCCGCCGCTGGAGCTGCGGATCTTGGATGAGGAGCGGCGGCAGACTGACCGCCGGATGCTCGTCTCCTTCGTTCCTGAGCCGGGCGACCGGGTCCCGGCATATCTCTTTGTTCCGTTGGGCAGGCGGCCGCCCTTCGCCGCGGCGGTTTGTCTGCATCAGACGACGGCCATCGGCAAGTCCGAACCCGCCGGGCTGGGCGGCAAGCCCAATCTCCACTATGCCCGCGAACTCGCCGAACGCGGATTCGTCACCATTGCGCCCGACTATCCCAACTTCGGCGGGTACAAGTTCGACCCTTACGCGCACGGCTACGCCAGCGCGACGATGAAGGGAATCTGGAACCACATCCGGGCAGTGGACCTGCTCCAGTCGCTGCCCGAAGTGGACGCCCGGCGGATTGGCGCCATCGGCCACTCGCTCGGCGGCCACAACGCCTTGTTTCTTGCCGCGTTCGACGAGCGAATCCGCGCCGTCGTCAGCAGTTGCGGTTTTACGTCCTTCCGGCGCTACATGGGCGGCGATCTCAACGGCTGGTCCCACCGCGGCTACATGCCGCGGATTGCCGCCGAGTATGGCAAGGACCCCGCGCGGATGCCGTTCGAGTTCAGGGACGTGCTGGAGGCGATCGCGCCGCGGCGGGTGTTTGTCAACGCGCCGCTGCGCGATGCCAACTTCGATCCCGCCGGCGTGGACGAAGCCGCTTCCGGTCTTGCGCACGTGACGGTGCGCCACCCTGACGCTGAGCACGACTTCCCGCCGGACGTCCGTGAAGAAGCTTACTCTTTTCTCGCCCGCACCCTCTCCGGCCGTTCGTAGTCCGCTTTCATCACCGCTGGCAAGCGGAAGACCTCGCCTTTGCGGTTGGCGAAATACAGCCTCGATTCGGACTCGGCGAAGGCGTCCCCGTCGGCCCAGAGAGCATAGAAATCCGGATGCGCATTCAGCGGACGGCGCACATAGGTGTGATTGAACCGGCTGCCCGCCGTCAGCGCCCGGGTTCGCTTCCATGTGGCGCCGTTATCCGAACTCACCCACTCTTCCAATTCGCCTCCCGTTCCGTAAGGCTGCGGTCCCGCCCCGGTGGGTCCGATGAAACGCCATCGCGCGCCCTCGATATAGAGGGAACCGTGATCGTAATTGTGGTCTGTCTCGCCCATCTTCGAGTACCGCCACTGCTTGCCCGTCCAGCGGGCCACCATCAGGATGCGCGGACCGTTCTTCGGTCCCGGCTCGTAGCCTCGGCTGGTCAGGTAGACGATCACCGGCCGCCCTTCGGCATCGTAGTTCAGGTCCTTCAGGTAGACCAGCAGTTTCTCGGAATGGTAATCCCGAACGAGCGCCGCATTCGTCTCCTCCGCCAACGGCAGTTCAACGCTCCGGCCATCCGCGGTTTTCCACGTTCTGCCGAGGTCGGCGGTTTCCATGTAATAGAGGTTCGTCCGCTCGTTCAGTCCCAATGGGGGCGGGTGCACGTCGAACGCCGTCCCGAGCTTGTTCTTCCACGGCCAACTGATCTGGTAGCTGCCCAGGTGAATGAAGGCGACTTCCCTGGGCGGCGTCCACTGTAAGCCGTCCGCGCTCGCCGAGCTGAACAGCGCCCTTCCGCTGCGCGTGTCCCGCGCGGTCGTGCCCCTGTAGCGGGTGTGAAGAAACAGGAAGCCCCCGCCGGGGAAATACCACGGCTGAGTGTAGGAGAAGTTGGTCGTCGAAACGAGTTCGAATTCGTCCACCGAATAAGGTTTCCTGCTCCGGTGGATGAACGAGGGCCGCACCGTGCCGTGCGAACTGGAAAAGATCCAAATGTGCCCGGCCGAGTCGATCGAAATCGTCGGGTTGTCGTGGGCGTCCTCGGTCTGCTTATTCAGCAGAATTGTGGGGCGAGGAACCTTGCCGGCCGCGTGGTCGTAATAGGAAACCATGTGCAGCAGTTCCTGCCTGCCCTTGACCGTTCCTCCATAACAGAAGAACGTCTTGTTCGCCTCCTTCGAGTAAATGGCGATGGGCGCATGCTGCTGGGGGTAGGTCGCGAAGCCGCCGCTGTATTTGTACTTGAATTCGTCCTTGGAGGGCTGGTTGTAGTACCAGATGCCCCGGTAGCCTTCATCCTTCGGGAGTGGTTGCCCCCACCCGCTTGCCGTCAAAAGGGACAAGCAATACACGAGTGTCTTCATCGGTGACCAGCATAGTACACTCGTTTCTACGCCGGCCTGCGCCTCCAGCCGTCAGACAGAACCGGGCGAATGGTCAGAACATGAAGCGGAGCGAAAGCTGGATCCTGCGGGGATCGCGCGCGCCGTTGTAAGCGCCGAAATTGGCGTTGATCTGCTTGCCGGCGGGGTCGAACCGCGCGCCGGTGTCGATGCTGGAGAACTGCGTGTGATTCCAGGCGTTATAAAACTCCGTCCGGAACTGGAAGTACCTGTCTTCGGTGAAGCGGACCCGCTTGGTGACGCTGATGTCCCAGTTGTTCGTGCCTGGTCCGCGGAGCAGCCCGATGCCGGCGTTGCCGAAGTCCATCTTGGCCGTTCGGGCAAACATTTCCGTCTTGAAGTTCCGCTCGAAGGTGCGTTGACCCTTGTCCAGACGAGGGTCGCCGAGCACGGTGATGCGGGCGCCTTCGTTGGACCCGGTCAGGTCGACCGAGTCCGACGTGCTGAAGCCGGGCGTGAAGGGCGAGCCCGAGATGAAAGAAGTGATGCCGGAGACCTGCCAGTCGCCGAGGATGTAGGACAGCGCCTTGTTGTTCCACTTCTTGCCGGGATCGGGCAATTCCCAAGTGTAGTTCACGACGAAAACGTGGGTCCGGTCATACGGAAGCAAGCCATAGTTGCGCTGCCGCATCGGGAAATACGGGCTCATGCCGTTGAAATCCCCCTCGCCGACGCCCAGGGCCTTCGAGAAGGTGTAAGACACGCCGTATTGCAGTCCGCGGGCCATGCGCCGGTTGATGGCGAGCTGCGCCGAATGATAGTTCGACGAGGCGCCGAACCCTCTCACGTTGATATTGCCGAGTCCGTAGTAGGGCCGGAAGAAATTGTCCTGGAGCGCGCTGCCCGTCGTCCAGTCGATGTTCTTCGGATCGAAGCGTGAGTACATCGGGATGGCGTTGATGTTGAGCGAGTAAAGCAGGCTCCGGCCCAGGCTGCCGACGTAGGACGCGTCGACCACCGTTCCCCAGCCCACCTGCCTTTGAAGGCCGAAACTGAAGTTCATCGACTTCGGCAGCGGCTGGCGTCCAACTTGCGGCGCGTTGACTGCCGCCGGTCCGACGGCGCCTTGCGCCTGAAGGAAGGTATCCAGCGAGCTGAAGTACAGGGTTGGCGTGTAGGCGACCGGCGGCTGGCCGTTCGTGCCCGAGTACAGGTTGCCCTGCGGCCTGTCGTAGAAAACGCCGAAGCCGGTGCGCAGCGCCGTCTTGCCGTCGCCGGTTACGTCCCATGCCAGACCGATGCGCGGACCGACCGCCACCGTGGGCTGATCAAACAGCTTCGGGTTGTATCCGTCCTTTCCGCCGACCACCATGCCCGGCGCGTAGTTGCCCGAGCCGGGCACGAAAAGGCCGATGTAGGGAAGCGGATAGATCGTTCCCGTCGCGGGATCCACGCCCACCCGCTTGCCGGCGGCATTCTTGCCCGGCATGATCAGCCGCGCTGTCTGCTTCAAGTCATACAGCGCGGGATCGAAGGTCGTGATCGCATAGCGCTCGTCATGCGCCGAAGGGATGATGTAGAAGCGCACGCCGATTTCGACCGTCAGCCGCCGGGCGGCTTTCCAACTGTCCTGTAAGTACCACTCCACCTGCGAATACCGGTAGTGTGAATAGGGCCTGAAGGTCCCCTCGGAGTAACTGTTGAAATTCCCCAGGATTGCATTGGCAAATGCGTAGTTGGCGTCGAGCGGATTGTTGACGTTTCTGTCGAATGCGAATGCGCCGCGTGTATTTGGACTGCCGACCTCGTCTTTTCTCATCCGCTCAAAGTAGAGCCCCATCTTCAGCGAGTGCGCGCCCCAGAGTTTGCTGAAGTTGTTGGACACCGTGATGACGGGATTCTCATTCGTATAGGGGATATTCCCAAGCGAAGGGTTGATGTAGTTGGGCACTCCTCCGAACGTGACATTCGGGATGGCGCCTGACTCGTTCGACTGGGGATACCATTGCCCAATGTTTCCCATCCGGCTCCGCGCGACTTTTTCGGGTTCGACCGGGTTGAAAGTCTGCCCCCGCGTCGTGCCGCCGAGGGTCAACTCATTCACCATGGACGGACCGAAGACCTTCGTCAGGTTGAAGACGCCGCCCCGTCCCCGCTGAGGACGCAACGTGTTCGTGAGGTCGTAGTTGATGCTGCCTGACACCCAACTGCCGTAAGGCCATTCTTCGTCGTCGTTGTCACGGATGCCCCGAAAGTAGGCGCGCAGCGTGTTCGTCACGTTGTAGTCGATGCGGAACACTTCCTGGCGCCGCGGGTTCTCGCCGCTGATGTTCGATCGGTAGTTACGGCTGTAGACGAGCTTCGGATCGGGGTCGGTGTAGTTGGGCAGCGGGAAGAAGTTCAGGATCGCCTGACCTTGCGCATTGATTCTCGACTTGGGCACCAGATTCCCCGGGAAGTTCGCTCCGGCGAGCGGGTCCCTGATAGGGATCAGCGCCCCATTGACATCGAACGTCTGCGAGAAATCGCCGTTGCGCTGGAGCGCGGTGGGCGTCGTCACGAACCGGATGCCCGGGTACAGCCGCCGCCGCACGAACTCCTGCGACCAGAAGAAGAAGAGCTTGTCCTTGTTCTTATTGAATTTGCCCGGGATGTAGACCGGCCCGCCTATCGAATAGCCGCCGCTGTTAAAGCGGTAGATGGGCTTCTGCGAGCCGGTGCGGTTGTTGAAGAAACTGTTTGCGTTCAGGGTCTCATGGCGGTAGTACCAATAGGCGCTGCCGTGAAAGTCCTGGCCGCCGCTCTTGATGATCACGTTGATGGTTCCGGAGCTGTTGCGGCCGTATTCAGCCTGGTAGTTGGAGGTCAGCACTTTCACCTCGCCGATGGCGTCCATGTTCGGCGAGTTGTGCACGCTCGAGTTCGAGCCGGTATCGACGGCCGAGATGCCGTCGAGCGCATACATGATGGAGTTTGTCCGGCCGCCGTTCACATGCAGCCCGTTGAGCACGTTTCCGGTCATGACCACTTCGCGCGAGCCGACGTTGGTGTCGATGACGCCGGGCAGCGTCGACATCAAGCCGAGAAAGTCCCGGCCCTTGATGGCGAGGTTCTGCATCTGGTCGCCTGTAATCAGGCCGGTGCGCTCGCTGGAGGCGGTTTCCACGGGCGTGATTTCGGCGACGACTTCGATCTTCTCCTGGAGTTGGCCGACCTGAAGCGTGATTGTTCCGATGGTGCGCCGGTCGTTCGCCGTCACCATCACGTCCCTGATCTCGACGGGGCGGAAGCCGCTCATCGTGATCTCGAGCCGGTAGGTGCCTGGGAGAACGCTCGGGAACAGGAAGATGCCCGCGTCGTTGGTCTGCGTGGACTGCGAAACGCCTGTCGCCTGGTTCGTCATCACGACGCGGACCCCGGGCGCCACCGCGCCGGCGGCATCCTGCACGGCGCCCGTCAACGCCCCGGTCACGTTCTGAGAGCGCGCCGGCCCCGCGCAAAGCAGGAACGCGGCAGCAAACAGCCAAAGAGATCTCATTCTCATGACCCCATCCTTTCGGCTACAACGTACTATTCCGGAAGGCCGCCGTCAACCGTCCAGACTGCGTAAAGTTTGGGGTATTCGGGCGGTTGACTCCGGCGCCGAAATGAGCAATGCTTCTACGCTGGAAGGGTTCAGAGCATGAAGATTCGTGTTCTTTTGGCGGTGGCTCTGGCCACGCTGATCGCACTGATCTTTGCGACCCCAACACGGTCGTTTT
This sequence comes from Bryobacteraceae bacterium, assembly GCA_013388415.1. Classification (GTDB taxonomy): domain Bacteria; phylum Acidobacteriota; class Terriglobia; order Bryobacterales; family Bryobacteraceae; genus JACADU01. The sequence goes on along the minus strand of JACADU010000087.1, from coordinate 23,374 downwards.
AGCCGGGGTCCCGCGCGCTCACCACCATGCGGGCGGAGAGGGAGGGCGAAGCGCGTCCGCGTGCGCGGACGGATGCTCAGTGCTTGGTGGGATGCGGGTTGATCTCGTCGCGATTGACCTTGCCGTCGCGGATCGTCACAATGCGGTGGGCGTATTCGGCGATGTCGCGCTCGTGCGTGACCAGGATGATCGTGTTGCCCTGCTGGTGAAGCCGGGCGAACAGGCCCATGATCTCCACGCTGGTGGCGGAGTCGAGGTTGCCCGTTGGCTCGTCGGCGAGCAGAATTGAGGGGTCGTTCACCAGAGCGCGGGCGATGGCGACGCGCTGCCGCTGGCCGCCCGAGAGCTCGTTCGGCTTGTGATACATGCGCGCTTCCAGGTCCGTGATGCGCAGCGCGTGTTTGGCCCGCTCGATGCGGTCCTCGGCCGGGATTCCGGCATAGATCAGCGGCAGCTCGACGTTGTGGAGCGCCGTCGCGCGCGGCAGCAGGTTGAAGGTCTGGAAGACGAAGCCGATCTCTTTGTTCCTGATGCGGGCGAGCTCGTCGTCGGTCATGTCGCTGACCAGGTTGCCGTTGATGAAGTATTCACCCTTGGTCGGCGTGTCGAGGCACCCGATCAGGTTCATCAGCGTCGACTTTCCGGAACCCGAAGGACCCATGATGGCGACATACTCGCCGCGGCGGATCTCGATGTCGACACCCGACACCGCGTGGATCTCCTGGTCGCCCATGACGTAGGTCTTCCACAGATCGTAAGTCCGGATGACGATGTTGTTGCGCTTCAGTTCCTGGCCGCGTGCGGCCTTGTCGGGGAGGGTGGCGGTGGCCATCGTGCTGCTTCCTCGGCTCTCTGGTCGGAATGATCCTGCTACTTACGACTCTGCCTTGGCAGGGGCCTTGTTGTCTACCTTTACCTTGGCGTCGTTGCGCAAAGTCCGGATCACCTTGTAGCTGCCCGTGATGATTTCTTCACCCTCGTTCAGCCCTTCCAACACTTCGATGTCGGTGGCGCCGGTGATTCCGGTTTTTACTTCCCGGAAACGAGCCACACCGTTCTTGACGACAAAAACGCCTTGCAGCTCTTCCTTCGCTTTTTTCTGCTTTTCTGGATCGACGTTCGCGGCGGCCTGGACGTTACCCGCCTTGGACTCGGGCTCGAGGTCGCCCCGCTGGCGCACGGTCAGAGCCTGGATCGGAATCGAAAGCGCCTTGGCGCGGGTGGCAGTGATCACTTTTGCCGTGCACGACAGGCCCGGCCTGATCTCGGCCGGCGGGTTGTCAAGCGCCACAACTACTTTGAAATCTTTGGCTTCCTGGCTGGAGACGGCGCTCTGGCTGGCCGCCAGGCCGGTCGAGCGCAGGATGGCCGTGTTGCCGATCTCCATCACCTTGCCGCGGAAGGTCTTGCCGGGGATTGCGTCGATGGTGACATCGGCTGCCTGGCCGAGCTTCACGTTGACGATATCTGTCTCATCCACCTTGACTTCCGCCGTGATTAGGCTCATGTCGGCGATGGTCATGATCAACGATGCGGACGAGTTCTGGACGCCCGGCACAACGGTTTCGCCGACACGGACCGGCAGGTTCGTCACGATGCCGTCAATCGGGGTGACCGCGTTGTGCTTTTGCAGGACGTCGGAGAACCGGTTGAGCGTCGCGCGAACCTGGGCCACCCGCCGCTGGCTGACCGCCAACTGCGCCGCGGTCTGTTCCCGCTGCGCCTTCATCTGGCTCATCCTGGCCTGCGCCTCGCGCAAGCCTGCTTCCAGAGAGTCGTACTGAGCCTTGCGGCTGTCGAACTCCTGCTTGGCGACGAGCTTTTCTTTCCAGAGTTGGCTGGCTCGCTCGTAGTCCAGCCGGGCGCGCTCGAGTTCGGCTTTGGCGCGGTCCACCGCCGCCTGGGCGGTGCGCATGTTCTCATCCATCGCCTTCAGACCAGCTTCGGCGGCCGCAGCCTCGGCCAGAGCAGAGTTCAATGCTGCATTCTGGGCGGCCACATCGGCTTCCGCCTGTACGCTTTCGAGCTTGGCGAGGACCTGATTGCGATGCACCCGGTCGCCTTCCTTGACATAAATGTCAGTGATGCGGCCCATCACATTTGCCCCGATGTTGATGTATTTCAGGGGCTTGATTTCACCTGACGCTGTCACCAGGCTGGTCAGATCCTGGCGGACCGCTTTGCCCGTCTGAACTGTGACGATCCCGTTATTTTTCATGCGGATCGCGGCGAGCGTTCCGCCGCCGGCGACGGCCACAAAGACCACACCGAGGATCCATTTCCACTTGCGCTTCACAAAAACTGCTCCTGTGATAGACAGACGCTGCTGGAAGTAGTTTTGTTCTCCAGATTAGTAACCACTATTGAGTATAGACGCTGCGGATGAGGAAACGACGCACAAGCTGTGGTCCGTTTTAGTACTTTCGCGTCTGGAAGTTACCGGGCCGGCGGGGTAGGCTGGAAGATAAGCCAGCGGGGTCGGGGCGGCTCACTCGAGCGGGGTGATGCCCCGGGGGAGCCGCGAGGAGAAGTCCGACCCCATGGCTCGCCGGCTGCCTCGCACAGTTCGTATCCATCGAACACCCTACGCGCTAAAGTCAGCCCACCTTAGGACCGATAAGAGGCTCGTGCGAGCACTCCAGCCAAGCGCTGTCCTGGCAGAAGCTGCTGCGGGCCTGAGCCGGCAAATGGTGGATTTGCTGGCTCTCATGGCGCTGGCGCTTGGGCCCAAGATCTCGCGCCTGGACAGGGCTTTCGAGCGAACGCTGCGCCGGCAGGGATACGACAGCGCGCAGCGGGCGTCGTTGCGGGAGATCACCCCCGGGGCGGCGAGCCGAATTCTGGCGCGTGGATTGCCGGTGGCGGCATTCCTCGAGCAGGTGGAATACCGCGGGCGGCGGCTGGCGAAGCTTGGAGCGACCCCCAGCGAAGTCATCGCGGCGCTCAGGGAATACGACTCGCTGGTCGAACAGGCGACTGAGCCGCTGGACGCCCAGATGGCTGCCAACTTCGCCTGGGTTCGAAGCCAACTGCATTTCCTGGCGGTGCTCTCGCTGAACAACGCGTTCTATCAGGTGCGCGAAGCGGAAAGCCGGACGTTCTACGAGCTTTTCCGCGTGGAGGTGGAGTCGCGGACTCTGGAAGAGATGTTGCCGCGGTTCCTGGAGATTTTGCAGGTCTACACGATGGCCAGCAGTTCCAGGATCTATCTTTACGATGAAGATGCGCGCATCTGGAAGCCGGTCCCTGGGGAGGGCGGCGGCATCGCGGTCAGCGGCCGGCTGCGGCGGAAGCTACTGAAAGCGCAATCGTTTGAAATCTCCGAGGGGACGAGCGAACTGGTTCTTGACCCGGCGTGGGCAGGGCAGTACAAGACCTGCTGGAGCGTGCCGCTGGAGGGCAACGGGAACCTGCGAGGGGTCATGCAGTTCGCCTTCCCGAAGCCATACGACTGGCTGCCCAGAGAATTGGAGATGCTGATGGCCGCCGGCGAGCGCTGCTGGATGGCGGCCGAGAAGGCGCGATTGATGGATGATCTCGCCCAGAGGGAGGAGCAGGTTCGCCGGCTGGCGGAACACATGGTTGAGGTCGAGGAAGCCGAACGCCGCAGAATCAGCCGAGAGTTGCACGACGAGGCGGGGCAGAGTCTGCTTTGCGTGAGGCTCCAGATGGAGATGCTGGAGCAGGAACTGCCCGCCGCCGAGTCGGGGATCCGGGGTCGCCTTTCGGCCTTGCGCGAGATGACCGAGCACACCATTGTCGAGATCCGGCGGCTGATCGCGGCGTTGAGCCCGGCGATTCTCGAGCAGATGGGATTGGCGGCGGCGTTGCGGCAGTTGGTGGGGAGGTTCCGCGGAATCCACTCCGCGGAGGTTCACATCGACCTGCCGCGGCGGCTCGACCTTCCGAAGAAGGTGGAGCAGATTGTTTACCGGCTGGTGCAGGAGATCTTCAACAACATCGCCAAGTATTCCCTTGCATCTGCTGTAAACCTTTCCCTAGAAACCACCGATGGAAGGCTGAGACTTAGAGTCGAGGACGACGGAGTCGGCTTCGACGTGGAGGAAGCGTTCTCCCGCAGCAACTGCTTCGGCCTCTCCGGTCTGAAGGAGAGGGTTGCTCTACTGGGGGGAATGTTGGTGGTCAAGAGCCGGCGCAGGCAGTCCAATGAGGACGCTGGCCGGGGCTCCGGAGGAAACATCGGCCTTGGCCAGATAGGCGAGGACAGGCCTGGCACGGCGATCTGGATCGAGCTGCCGCTGGACCGGGTGACCAGCCCGGGGAAGCGGCCAGCGAGAGAGGCGCCGGCCGCCGGAACCAGAAAGAACCGGTCCAGGAGTGCCGCTGACGCAGGGCGGGGGAAGAGTCCTGCCGGCCGAATCAAGACCAGGGTGGCGAGCAGAAAGGAACGATCGCCGTTGGCGAGAGCCGCGGGATGGAGCTGACCGTTCGTCGTCTCCGTCCTGACCGCCGTCAACATGGCGAAAGAAGAGATTGGGAGACCAGGTATGGCGAAGATTCGGATATTGTTGGCTGACGATCACACGCTCTTCCGTCAGGGCATCCGGCAGCTCATCAGCTCGGAGACTGACATGGAAGTCGTGGGAGAAGCGGCCAACGGGAGCGATGCGGTCGACCGTGCGGCCGAGCTGCGGCCTGATCTTGTCCTCATGGACATTGGCATGCCCGGCCTGAGCAGCTTTGAGGCGACGCGGCAAATCAAGAAGAACCGGCCCGAAACCAAGGTCCTCGTGCTCACGATGTACGACGACGAGGACTACCTCGTCGAAGGCATGGAGGTCGGCGCGAACGGCTACGTGCTGAAGGACAGCCCCTCATCCCAACTGGTCAGCGCGATCCGCGACGTCTGCCGCGGGGGAAGCTATCTGAGCCCCAGAATGCTCTCGCAACTGGTGGACGATTTCCGCACGCGGATCAAGAGCGCCAACCGCCTGCCCCGGTTTGCCACGCTGACAACCCGCGAGCGCGAGGTCCTCAAGCTCCTCGCTGAAGGCAATTCAGTCAAAGAGATCGCCTGCGACCTGAACCTCAGCGTCAAGACCGTGGAGGCTCACAAGTTCAATCTCATGCGCAAGCTCGACATTCACAACAAAGCCCAGCTTGTGCAGTACGCCATCCAGAAGAAGATCATCAAAATCCCCAACCTGGCCTGACAGCCATTCGATCCGAAGCTTCTAGCCTGACAGTGGCACCAAACTCCCGGGGCGGCCCCATCGGCCGCCCTTCTTTCTGTGCGGGGCGAGGCAGGAGGGCTCCTCTGGCTGTACAATCATGGGCACGGCCGAAAGGGGACCAACATGCAACGCCGAGATTTTCTGATCAGCGCCGCCGGAGCGGCCGCCATCCTTGAAGCGCAGCCCGCGGCGAAGCTTCCCATCCGCAAGGGCATCCTGCTCGGGATGCTGCCCAGGAGCCTCAGCATCAAGCAGCGCTTCGAACTCGCCCGGGAATGCGGCTTCGAGTCGATGGAATGCGGAACGGCCGACAATCCAAGCGAAGCCGAGGAGATCCGCAAGGCAAGCGAGGAGACGAAGTTCCCGGTGCACTCCGTGATGAACCGCGACCACTGGCAGTATCCGTTGTCCAGCTCGAAGCCCGAAGTGGTGGAGCGCAGCGTCAAGGGCATGATGACCAGCCTGGACAACGCGAAACTCTGGGGCGCCGGGACTGTGCTGCTCGTACCCGCCGTCGTCAACCCCGAGACAGGCTACAAGCAGGCTTGGGATCGCAGCGTTGCCGAGATCCGCAAGCTGATCCCGGAAGCCGCGAAGCGCAATGTGATCATCGCCGTCGAGAACGTCTGGAACAAGTTCCTCACCAGCCCGATCGAGTTCGCCAGCTACGTCGACCAGTTCAAGAGCCCGTGGGTGCGCGCCTATTTCGACGTCGGCAACGTCGCGCTCTACGGTTTTTCTCAGGACTGGATCCGCACGCTTGGTTCCCGGATCGTCAAGGTCCACTTCAAGGACTTCAGCTTCCGGCGCGACCAGCAACTGAAGAAGAACGTGGCCGACTGGCCGAATCTGCTGGAAGGCGATCTCAACTGGAAGGAGATCCACGCCGCGCTCCGCGAGATCGGATACAAGGGGGACGCGACCGTTGAATTGAGCGGCGGCGACGCGGCGTACCTCAAAGACCTGAGCCAGCGGGTGGACCGGATCCTGGCGGGCGCGTAGGTCTGTCGGCGATCCTGGAGGAAGGATGAAGAAATTTCTCCTTGGTGTGCTGGCCGGCTTTATCGTGGCCGGCGTGACGGCGGTCGTTCTGATCTTCGCGGCTGTCCGTTTTACGAAGACTGAGCCCAAGATCCCGGCCAAGGCCTGGCTTTCGCTAAAACTTCAGGGTGAGATGCCGGAAGTCGCCGCGCCAGAGGCGCCGTTCCCCGGACTGTCCGGACAATCGCCTCTCACCGTTGCCGATGTCTGGAGAATTCTCGATACCGCGGCCACGGATCCCGCCATCAAAGGCGTGATGCTCGAGCCAAGGGGCCTGGCGGCGGGCTGGGGCAAGATGGAGGAGATTCGCGCGGGCATCAGGAAGGTGCGGCGAGCCGGCAAGCCGGTGCACGCCTGGCTGGCGAGCCCGGGCACGCGAGAGTACCTGGTGGCTTCGGCGGCGGAAAAAGTAGCGCTTTCGCCGGAAGACCTGCTCGACGTGAAGGGCCTCCGCCTGGAGGCGATGTACTTCAAAGGAGCCCTGGACAAGCTCGGCGTTCAGTTCGAAGTGGAGCACATCGGCAAGTACAAGGACGCCGCCGATCCGTTTTCACGGAGTTCGATGACTCCGGAAACGCGGGAATCTCTCAACTCGATTCTCGACGAGTTGTACTCGCGGCTCTGCACACTCATCGGTGAATCCCGCAAAATGACGCCCAGCCAGGTTGTCGCGCTGCTGGACGAAGGGCCGTTTCTCGCTCCAAAGGCCCGCGACAAGGGATTGGTTGACGCGCTTCAGTATGAGAAGGACGCCGTTGCCGCGCTGGCCAAGGCAGCCGGGCTGAGCCCCGAAGACAAGGTGGATGCGCGGGACTATCTGGCCGCGCGACGCGGCTCGCGCCGCAAGGCGGCGCGCTTCGCCGTGCTTGCCGCGCAGGGGGACATCCTCCGGGGTTCCGTGGGCGGCGTTTTCGGCGAAGACCAGACGATCACCCCGGCAGGAATCTCGCGCCAGATTCGCGCCATCTCGAACAACCCGCGAGTGCGCGGCGTCGTGCTCAGGGTGGATTCTCCCGGGGGCGACGCGATCGCCTCCGATGAGATTCTGGCCGATCTGAAACAGCTCGCCGCGAAGAAGCCGCTGGTGATCTCCATGTCCGACGTCGCCGCCTCGGGCGGCTACTACATCTCGATGACGGGCGACCCCGTTGTCGCCTATCCGGGCACGATTACGGGCTCGATCGGCGTGGTCTACGGCAAGGCCAATCTCGAAGGCTTCTACAACAAGCTGGGGATCAGCACGGAGATCCTCAAGCGCGGGCGGTTCGCCGACATCGATTCGGGCTCGCGTCCGTTAACGCCGGAGGCGAGAGAAAAGCTGCGTGAGTCGTTGAGGTTCATCTACGATGGATTTCTCAAGCGGGTAGGTGAAGGGCGGAGAAAAGCCGCGGCGGAGATCGAGCCGGTGGCTCAGGGCCGCGTCTGGATGGGCGCCCAGGCGAAAGCCAACGGCCTGATCGACGAAACGGGCACCCTCGACACGGCCATCGCGCTGCTGCGCAAGAAAGCGAAGCTCGAAGGGCCGGATGTCCAGATCGATCTCGATATCTATCCCCGCCAGAAGAGCTGGTTCGAACTGCTGATGGCGAGGGAACTCGAAGCCTCAGCTCCGCCCGAGGTTTCTTCCCTTTTGCGAACGCTCGGACCGGGCGTCGCGCCGTGGCTCGAAGGCGGAATGCTCCGCGTGATGCCCTTCCAGTTGCGGTTCAGGTAGCCCGGCGCGCCGCAGGCTTCAGAAGGCGCCGGCTGACGTGATTCCGTTCGAAACCAGCACGTTGGCCATCTTCTCGAGCGCCGACTTGTGAATCTGCGAGACGCGGCTTTCGTTGATGCCGAGCATGCCGCCGATTTCCTTCATCGTGAGTTCGTTGGCGTAGTAGAGGGTGACCACCTTGCGGTAGCGCTCCGGCAGCGCGCTCATGGCGAGCTCGAGCTTCTCGCGCATCTGCTCCCGGGCGCACATGCTGTCGGGCTGATTCTCCGGGTTCCCGGGAAAGTCGGGCGCCGGGAGATCCTCATTGTCGTTGGGCCGGGTGGAAGCCGAGATCAGGCCCACGTTGCGGAGATCGAGGGCCATCTGGCGCCAGCGGCTGACTTCGACTCCGAGTTTCTGCGCCACTTCGTCTTCTGTCGGATTGCGGTGCAATTCAGCGCACAGGTCCCTTGTCACCTGCTCAACCTGCTTGTGCCGCCGGCGCATGTCGCGCGAGGCCCAGTCGAGCTGCCGCAGGCTGTCGAGCATCGCTCCCTTGATCCGGTGCTTGGCGTAGCTGGAGAACGCCACCTGCTTGTAAGGGTTGTACTTGGTGGCGGCGTCAAAAAGACCCAGGATGCCGGCGTGGATGAGGTCGTCCAACTCGACATGGACCGGCAGGCTCTCGTGAACGCGGATGGCAATCGCCTTCACCAGTGGCAGATTCTCGAGAACGACCTTGTCGCGGATCTCCTTTGGAGTCTCCTCGGTCTCCGGGCATTCGGCGCGCATCATCTCAATGCGCGAGGCTTCCGCCGGCGCCTGAGGCACGGCCTGCGCCGGCTTGGCGCCGGCCGGGGCCGCTCCTCTCGGCCTGACTGAGAGAACCCGCCTCGATCTCGACGCTGGCTGATTCGCGCACGCAGCAACTGCAACCTGGACCGGCATCACCTTCTCCTTGCTCCTCAACCCTGTCTCCTCTTCGCGCCCCTCTCTGGCGGAGGGTTCTCTGCGATCTGCGCCGCTTCCATCGGTGCGGCGTCTTACCATCAGCGCCTTTCCTGGAGCCTTTCTGGGGGGCTCGCCGTCAGGCGTCTCACTTAGGGCAATTGCCGGGCCAAATACGGAGGCAGACCGCCGGCGGACCGGCAAGGGAGTGGCTTGAGCTGCCGAATCGAGCGCTAATCCTAGGTTTTGCAGGCTTTCTGAAGGACCGATTCCGCCGTAGTCAAACTCCGGCCGAAGACCCGGCGCAACGCAGCCTATGACGTTGGATCGTCCTCGACCCGATTTAGTGCCTCGCATCACTCCATCCCCATCTAATTCGGAACAGTTAGTTTCATTCCGGAACACTTTTTCGGGTTTCCGGCACGACAGAGTCAGTGCTCAGCCGTTTTAGTTCTTCGGGTTGATCGTACCGGGTTTCTGAGGAATTCCCACTAGACGGCTCGCCTGATCCTGTAGGCAGAATTGCCTTAGCACCGGCTACCTCAAAAGGGGGGGATTATTCCACCGATTCCCGCTTGACGGCGATCCAGCTTTTCAGCGCCAGCGCACCTAGGAGAATCAGCACGAAGAACCGGAAATTCCCATCGAGCGTCAGAGCCGCAAGCAGCGCCAGAACGGCATAGGCAAGCATCGCCCACTTCAACTTCCCCTGAAGGGCGGAATCCTCGCGAGGAGTGATCATGCGAATTGACATTGTACCCGCGAATCAAATTGCCCCGAGCCGTGTTCAACAAGTCAGAAAGGGTGAGACCAATGAAGAGACTGATCGGAGTGAGCATGGCAGTGGGGCTGTTCCTTTGCCTGGAGGCGCAGGCGCAGCGAGTGGTGAACCGGCAGAAGGCCCAGCATGAGCGGATCGAACAGGGCGTGCGGTCCGGCGAGCTGACCAAGCGGGAGACCGCCCGCCTGGCCACGCGCGAGAGGGAGTTGCGGCAGGACATCCGGCGCGATCGCGCCGATGGCCCGGGGCTGACCGCGCCGGAACGCGCCCGCATCGAAGCACGGCAGGACAGGCTGAGCCGCGACATTTACCGTCAAAAGCACGACGCGCAGCGCCGTTAAGGGCATGCCCGCCACCGGTTCTGCGCCGCACCCCGCCGGGGCGTGGTGTGGCCGATGCCAGGCGGTTGTCCGCTGGCATTCCCCAAGCGATCGACTCATCGCGGCATGTTGTAGCTGAAAACGAGTTGAAGCCGGATTTCATTCCCGCGGAATTCACGGGGCAAAGGCGGGAATGGATTTGAGGCGCTGATGCCGGCGACCGCGGCGCGGTCGAGCGCGTCGGCGCCGGATGGCATGGCGATCACGAGTTTCGGGACGCGGCCGGATTTGTCGATGATGAACTGAATCGCGACACGGCCGCGCCTGCCGAGACGCGCGCTCTCGGGCATGACCGCCTGCCAGTTGCGCTTCACTGCGGCCAGCACCTGCACCAGGTAAGGCCTGAAGTCCATCCCCTGCGGGTCGCTCAACAGCTCCAGCGTGCTCGCGCTGCGGCCGGGGGTTGCCGGTTGCGAGAGCCCCTCGGTGATCCCTCCGTCGGGCGAGCCGAGATCGCCGACCATCTGGCCGCCTCCGCCCGCTCCGGCGCGGGCGACCGACTTGACGGTATCCTCCACGCCGCTTTTGGGCACCTCAATCTGAGGTTTGGCTGCGGGAGCCTGCGGTCCGCCCACCGGTTCGAACGGGCTCCTCGCCCGCGCCGGGGGAGGCGGCGCGGTGCTGAGCGGATTCGGCGCTGGCGGAAGGTTGGCGGGCAGTCCCTGTTGAGCCAACTCCACCTTTGGCGCTTCCAGCACCGGGAGCCGCTGCTCGGCAGGCTGCGGCGTTCCCGAGGGCGGGATGAAACCGCGCGGCGAAGAGCGCGGGCTGCGCACGACTTCGGGGCGCGGCAACAGCGCGGCGAGGTCCACCTCCGTCGAAGGCTTGGAACGCTGCGGCTCTTTCTGGGTCAGCCGGAAGTCGTCCAGGCGGGGCGCCACCAGTGGTGTGGCCCGGCGCAAGTCGGCCACGACCCGCGGGCTGTCCGGCATTCCCATCCCGCCGCCAGGCATGTACAGCAGCACCAGCACCAAAACGATTTCAAACAGAACTGCGCCCGCCGCGGCCACACCTCTCCTGCGAGGCTCGTCCGGATCCCTCAACTCGAGGAGGAACCGCGGTTCGGCCTCGTCGCCGTGCCAGTATGCGGAGAACGCTTCAAGCATGAGCGGGCCGAGGCGCCTTGGGGCTCCCTATGCCTTGGACGCATCCCAGGCAATTGGGGGTGCGGAGGCCAAGGTCGCAGCCACCTCAATTCCATGCTCGCTGATTGCCCGCTGAATGTCTGCCGCCAGAGAGAGGGCTTGCGTGGCGGCCGCTCCGTCCACCCGGGGCCGCGCCCGGGTGGCTACGCACTCGAGGAAAGATTCCAGTTGCAGCTTCAGAGGCTCGCTCCGGGTCACCGGCCAGTTCCGCGGCACGATCTGCCGCTGCGGGGTGACTGATATCGAGAAGCACTCCTGCTTCGCGTAGTCGACCGAGACGTACTGGCCCGGCTGAAAGAAGCGCAGCTTGCGGACCCGCTCGGTGGAAACCCGGCTGGCCGTCAGGTTCGCAATGCAACCGCCAGGAAACGCCAGCCGGACGTTGGCGATGTCGGCTTTCCCGGACAGTACGTTGATCCCGGCGGCCCGGATTTCCCGGGGCGCGGCGCCGGTCATCGAGAGGAGGATGTCGAGATCGTGGATCATCAAATCGGAGACCACATCGACATCCAGGCTTCGCGGGGAGAAGACGCTGAGGCGATGGATCTCGAAGAACAGCGGCACGGTGATCAGAGAACGCGCTACCTCGACTGCCGGGTTGAAACGCTCGAGGTGGCCCGCCTGAAGGACACGGCCCCGGCGGGCGGCTTGCGCCATCAGCGCATGCGCCTCTTCGACATTGACCGCAATCGGCTTCTCGACCAGGACGTCGAGGCCGGCGTCCATCAGGCGCACGCCCACCTCGCAGTGGCTCACCGTGGGCACGGCGACAATCGCCGCTTGAGCGCCTGCCGCCACCTCCTCCAACGAATGGAAAGCGCGGCACCCAAACTCGCTGGCCGCCGCCGCGCCGCGCTGCGCATCGGCGTCGTAGACGCCGGCCAGTTCCGCGGCGGGCGTTTCGCGGATCACACGCAGATGGTTGCGTCCGAAGACGCCCGCGCCCACCACGGCGATTCGAATGGGGCTCTGGCTCATGATGCCTCCGGCCTGTAGCCGATGACGCTGACTTGGTGGCGGTCGGCGAGTTCCAGCATTTCCTCTTTATCCAGCAGCAGCGTGCGGCCGGCTTCGACCGCCAAAGCGGTGGCGCCGGTCTCGACCATCGTTTGGATGGTGCCCGGCCCCGCGACCGGCACGTCGAACAGCAGATGCGAGCGCCTGCTGGCGCTCTTGACCAGGCGGAGCGGGCGGCCGTTCACCAGCGAAGCGGCCCGCCTCAGCATCGCATCCGTTCCCTCCATCGCCTCGACAGCGACGCAGGCCCGCTCGCTGATGGCGACGCTCTGGCCGATGTCGAATCCGGCCAGCGCCGCGGCGACGCGCCGGCCGTACTGTAAATCCTTCTCTTCCTCGCTGTCCGGCGGGCGGCGGGTCAGGACCCCCTCGGCCGCGAGCAGCGGCTTCAGCAGCATGGTGGAGTCGCCAAGCCGGATTCCTTCTTTTTCGAGCTCCTTCTGCACGCCGCCGATCAGAGCGTCCGTGTTGCGCGACGGCAGCGACGCCAGGAGCTTGAACAGGCGCCAGTCGGGCCGCAGGGAGCTGAAAATGGACGTGTGCTTCACCTGCCCGGCCATGACGACCTCGGTGATCTTCTCTTCGTGCAGGATGTCGATCAGGCGGCCAAGTTCGGCGATGGTGATCCAGTGGCAGCGCGCGGCCAGCGTCTCCACCTCCGGCGGCGCATTGTCCTTCACCGCAACCACGACGACCTCGTGGCCCAGGCTCCGCGCCGTCTCCAGCGCGAGAATCGGAAACCTGCCGCTGCCGGCGATCAGACCGTATCTCACTTGATGAACCCGCGCCTGGCGCTTTGGATGAAACCGATCAATTCCTCGACTTCGGCGGTCGCGGGCACTTCCTCCCGGATTCGCTCGATCGCCTGGGACGTGTTCAGCGCTTCATTGCCCAGCAGCCGGAAGGACTTGTGGAGGCTTTCAATGGCCTCCGGATCGAAGCCGCGCCGCTTCAGCCCGACTTTGTTCGCGCCGTAGACTTTGGATTCCCGAGGCGTCACCGTCATCGAGTAAGGCAGCACGTCCTGCGTGATGACGCTGTAGCCGCCGACGAAAGCATGCCGGCCGATGCGGCAGAACTGGTGCACGCCGGAGAAGGCTTCAACGGTCGCCCAGTCTTCGATCGTGACGTGCCCGGCGAGCGTCACCGCATTGCCCAGAATGCAGTGGCTGCCGATGCGCGCATCGTGTGCGATATGCGAATACGCCATCAGCAGATTGTCGTCTCCGATCACGGTCTCGAGCCCGCCTCCCTGGGTTCCGCGATGGATGGTGACGAACTCGCGGATCCGGTTTCGGCTGCCGATTCGCGTGAACGCCCGCTCGCCCTTGTACTTCAGATCTTGCGACGCGACGCCGACGGTCGAATAGGGAAAGAAGATGTTGTCCTCGCCGATGGCGGTTGGCCCTTCCGCGAAGATGCTGGCCATCAGGCGCGTTCGAGCTCCGATCTCAACCTCGGCCCCGATGACGCAGAAAGGGCCGATGTCGGCTTCCGGATGGATGACCGCCGCGGGATCGACAAGAGCGGTCGGGTGGATCGGCATTGGTCAGACTACTCGGCGGGACCTGCGCCGCGGCCATGGTCAGGGCGGTCGGCGAGTTTGCACATCACCGTCGCTTCGGCGACCACGGAGCCAGCCACCCGCGCTTCACCCTTCATCTTCACAACGGTCGACTTGCGCCTGACCATCGTCATTTCGATGGTCAGAGTGTCGCCCGGCAGCACTGGCTTACGGAACCTGGCATCTTCCACCGAAGCCAGCAAAACCAGCCGGGACTTGCGGTCAGCCACTTCGCGGAGAACCAGCACCCCGGCCACTTGCGCCATCGCTTCGACGATCAGCACTCCAGGCATCACCGGGAACTCGGGAAAATGCCCCAGAAAAAACGGCTCGTTGGCGGTGACGTTTTTGATGCCGACAATCCGGTCCGGCTCCATCTCAGTGATCCGGTCGACCAGCAGAAACGGGTAGCGGTGCGGGAGGATATCCCGGATCTCAACGTTCTCCAAAGAAGCCATGATGGAAACGATATTCTAACAGACGATGCATCCGGTCCTGGCTCATCTGAAAGCGCGAACCCCTGAATTGACAGGCTTTTTGCGGGAACTGGTGGAGTGCGAGTCGCCGAGCGGCGACAGCGTTGCGGTGAACCGCTGCGTCGATCTGTTCGCTTCGCGGGTGGCTGACGCCGCCTCATGCGAGACGCTGCCGGGCGGCAGATTCGGGCGGAACCTGCTGGTCCGGTTCAACCTGCCCGGTCCGAAGCGGAAGCAGCCGGGGCGCATTCTGGGCGTCGGCCATCTGGACACGGTGTGGCCGGTCGGAACGCTGTCGCAAATGCCCTGGCGCGACGAAAACGGCCGCCTCTGGGGCCCCGGCGTGCTCGACATGAAGTCGGGGCTGGTCTTCTTCGTGGAGGCGATGCGCGCTCTTCAGGCTTTGGATATCCCTGTCCGGCGGGATGTGGCGCTCTGGATCGTCTCCGACGAGGAGGTGGGGAGCGAGGTGTCACGCCCCATCACGGAAAGCCTTGCGCGTGAGAGCGTCGCGGTGCTGATTCCGGAACCCGGCACAGGCTTGGAGGGCAAGTTGAAAACCGCCCGCAAGGGTGTGGGCGATTACACCATCAGGGTGAAGGGGAAGGCGTCGCACGCAGGGGTCGACTTCGCCGCCGGCGCCAGCGCCATTGTCGAGCTCGCGGCGCAAATCGGCCGCATCGCCGCCTTCACGGACCTGAAGAAGGGTCTCACCGTCAATCCCGGCGTCATCAGCGGCGGCACCCGCACCAACGTCGTGGCTGCCGAGGCGGTGTGCGAAGTGGACATCCGTGTGGCGCGGATGAGAGATTACGCCCCGCTCGACCGCAAGTTCCACAGTCTCAAGCCCGTGGACAGGCGCTGCTCGATCGAGGTCTCCGGCGGTCTGAACCGCCCCCCGATGGAGCGCACCGCCGGAGTTCGCGCCCTCTACAAAGCTGCGCGCGCGCTCGCCTCCCGAGAACTCGGCATTCAACTGGAGGAGTCATCCACCGGAGGCGGCTCGGACGGCAACTTCACCGCCGGCATCGGGATTCCCACATTGGATGGGCTCGGCGGAGTCGGCGAAGGCGCCCATGCGGCGAACGAGTCCATCCTCAAGGACCGGATCGCCGACCGGGCAGCCTTGCTCGCCCTGCTCACCGCCCACCTCGCTGATTCGTTTGGGACAATGTAGCAGTAGGCAGTTTCCAGGAATGGTCTCAACGGGCATCTATTATGCGTTGGCGCTCACGGCCGCAGGCTTCGCCCTTGGGTCCTTCGTTTCCCCCTGGGCGGCGATCCCTTTTTATATCCTGGCGGCGTTCTGCCTGTGGTTCTTCCGCGATCCCGAGCGGAAGATCCCTTCCGGTCCGGTGGCCGTTTCTCCTGCGGACGGGAAGGTCGTCCTAATCAAAGAGAGGCCGTCGGGAACTCAAGTCTGTATCTTTCTTAATGTGTTTGACGTCCATGTCAACCGCGCCCCCATTGCAGGCAAAGTGGTGGATGTCCGCTACAAGAAGGGCAAGTTCCACGTCGCGAGCAAGCCGGAAGCCTCTGTCGAGAACGAGATGAACACCCTGGTCATCGATGGACATGGCACGGTGGTGGAGTTCTCGCAGATTGCCGGACTGATCGCGCGGCGGATCGTCTGCTGGGTCAAGCCGGGAGAGTTCGTTACTGCCGGACAGCGGATCGGGATGATTCAGTTCGGCTCGCGCGTCGACATCACATTCGGTCCTGAATGGCGGATCGACGTTCGGGAAGGACAGCGTGTCGCCGGAGGATCGTCGATTCTCGCTACCCGGAAGGACGCGGCAAGAGCATGACCCCACGGCTCAATTTCAAAGATCGGCTGATCGACCCCAAATCGCCCGACCGCCGCCCGCGGCGGGCTGCCTACGCCTTGCCGGCGTTATTCACGGCAGGCAACCTGTTCATGGGCTTTTGGGCGATTCTGAAAGCCATCGAAGGCGCGCTCTGGGCACAGGCGGGCAACACGGGCAGCAATCCGCATTGGGAGATCGCCGCCAAGGTGATCGGCCTGTCGGTATTCCTGGACGGGCTCGACGGCCGCATCGCGCGCATGACCAACACGACCAGCGAATTCGGCCGTGAGCTGGACTCACTGGCCGATGTCATCAGCTTCGGCATCGCTCCAGCGGTGCTTGCCTTCGTTTTTGGCTTCCAAATGCTGGACCCGGCGACTCCTCCGGCAATCAGGCACTACCTCTTGCAGGCGGGATACTTCTTCCTTTTCACCTTCGTCATGTGCGGGGCGGCCCGGTTGGCAAGATTCAATATCAGCGTCGACCCCGTCCCGAGGAATCCGGGGCGGCCGGGCCGCAAGTACTTTGTGGGCTTGCCGATTCCCGCCGCCGCCGGCATGGTGGCGGCGGTTGTCTATGCGGCCGGCTCCGCGCCGTTGCAGATGTGGCAGTTGACCGCGGCTTGGACAGCCCTTCTTGCGCTGCTCTCATTCCTCATGGTCAGCGCATGGCGTTACCGGAGTTTTAAGGATTTTAATCTTGGCAGCCCGCGCAAGCCGTTCAGCGTCGTGCTGCTGGGCATGATGATCTATTTGATCTGGAACTTCTCACAACCGGTGCTGCTGGGCCTTGCGGTGGCCTATGTCGGTAGCGGCATCGTGGTCCGTTTGGTCGGGCTTCTCAGGCGGCGCTTCCGGCCGCACCCGCCGCGCGAACCGGAGCATCAGGCGGGGTGAGCGATGAACAAGCGGAAATGGGTGATGGTTGGCGGCGACACGCTTGCCGGCCGGGAAGTGAGTGACTACATCGACGAGCATCATCTGCCGGTGGCGCTGGTGACCACGTCTTCGGAACCGGAAGAGCGTGTTCTCACCGAGTCCGAGGACGAGATTGCGATCATGGGACCGTTGGACGAATCCTCGCTGGAGGGCGCGGAAGCGGTCCTGCTGGCCGGTTCGGCGACGGTCAATGAACGCGCCCGCGGGCTTGCCTGCGGGCTCTCTCCCAGACCCGCCGTCATCGATTTGACCGGCGGGCTGGAATCGCATCCCGACGCGCGGCTGCGCGCGCCGGGCATTGAGAGCGCGCCGAGGGAGTCGGCGAACCCGATTGAAATCGTCGCCCACCCCGCGGCGGTCGCTCTGGCCAAGCTGCTGCGGATGCTCAACGCCGTCGCCCGGCTGCGCGCCGCGGTCGTCACTGTGTTCGAGCCGGCCAGCGCCAACGGCAAGGCCGCCTTGGACGAATTGCACAATCAGACGGTCAGTCTCTTCAACTTTTCGCAGCAGCCGAAGAAAGTCTTCGACGCTCAGGTGAGTTTCAACCTGCTGCCCCGCTACGGCCACCACGCGCAGGTGGCCAGCCTGGAAGCCACGGAGCGCCGTATCGAACAGCATCTGACGACGCTGCTCGCCCCGGCTGGTCTTCCGCCGGTGAGCCTCCGCGTCGTGCAGGCGCCCGTCTTCCATGGCTACTGCCAGAGTGTCTGGGTGGAGTTCGAAGCGCGTCCCGACGTGGCGTCCATCGAGCGCAGCCTGAAGCAGGCGGGCGCCGACGTCCGGTCCGCTCATCACGAGCCCGCGTCCAACACCGCCGCTGTCGGCCAAAGCGGGATCATGGTGAGCGACATCGAGCCGGACGCCGCCAATCCGCGCGGCGTTTGGCTGTGGCTGGCTTCCGACAACCTGCGCACCGTCGCCGAGACCGCCGTGATGATTGCCGGGCTGGCCCACAAGGAGCATGCGTGAGCCGCGCGCGCACAGTTTCGACGCTGCTGGCTTCGCTTGTTCTGGCCGGCGGTTGCGGCTACAGGGTCGGCGGCAGGGCCGATCTTCTGCCGTCCACCGTCCGGACCATCGCAATCCCCGCCTTCAGCAATGCGACGACGCGCTACAAGCTCACCGAACAGATCCCTTCCGCGCTGACCCGCGAGTTCATCAGCCGGACGCGCTACCGGATCGTCGCCGACCCGCGGGAAGCCGACGCCGTGCTGGAGGGCGCGGTGGCCAATTTCATGTCGGCTCCAACCATCTTCGACCAGGCGACGGGACGCGCCGCGGGCATCCAGGTCAGCGTCTTCCTGAATGTGACCCTGAGAGACAGGCCAACAGGCAAGATACTCTACCAGCGGCAAGGCATGGAGGTGCGGCAGCGGTATGAGGTCTCGATCGAAGAGCGTGAGTTCTTCGACGAGAGCGGCATGGCGTTGCAGCGCCTGAGCCAGGAAGTCGCGCGGCAGGTCGTCTCCAGCGTGCTGTCGGCTTTTTGACCCGGACCCGCGATGACTCCCGAACAGTTCATCAGATCAATCGAACAAAAGACGCCGCCGGCGGTGTGCCTGTTTCTCGGTCCCGAGAGCTACCGGCGGGACCTCTGCCGGAAAGCGCTCATGGCGCGCGTGCTTTCGCCCGAGGAACGCGAGGATGGCCTTACCCGGCACGACCTTGACGAAATGACGCTCGCCGAGGTGCTGGACGACGCCCGCTCGATGTCGCTGTTCGCGGGGAACCGCCTGATCTGGGTATCCAACGCCGAGTCCGCCCTCCCCAAAGGGCGGAGTTCCGCCGGCGAGGACCGCGAGGAGTCTTCCGCCGGGAGTCTGGAGGCATACGCGAAGGATCCGACCCCGGGGACCGTTCTGGTCTTCGACGCCCGCAAGTGGGAGCTTGACGGGGAGGACAAAGCCCGCGTGGACCGCTTGCGCAAGTTCTTCTCGTGCGTCCCGGCGACCGTCGAATTCGCCCGCCTCGCGCCACAGGAGGCGCGGGAGTTCGCCCGGCGGGAAGCGGCGGCACGCCAGTTACAACTCGGATCCGCCGAACTTGAGCTCCTGGTGGATGCGACCGCCGGCGATCCATCGCGCCTGGCAATCGAAATCGAGAAGCTTTCCTTGCTCACTGAGGGGCGAAGCGAACCCGTATCAGCCGCCGACATCGCGGCTCTCGTTCCGAACGCGCAGGAGACCACGATCTTCAAGCTCGTCGATGCGCTCGCCGCGCGCGACCGCGCCGCCTCGATGATGCTGCTCGACACGCTGTTCCGGGCGGGCGAATACCTGCCGTTGGCGCTGACCTTTCTGGCCGGCGTCTTCCGGCTTGCCCTGGCCGCCAAAGAACAGAACCTGCGCAGCGCGCAGGACGTTCAGGGCTACTTCCAGCGGCTCGGGCTCCCCATGTGGCGCGCCCGCGCCGAGCAGATCCACACCGCGGCCACGCGCTTCGACAAAGGCAGAATCGAAGAAGCCATTGAACTCGTCTTCCGCGCCGACCGGGACCTCAAGGGCATCCGCGCTGACGACCGCATCGTGATGGAGGATTTTGTCCTTCGCCTCACGCGCGCCGCCTGATATACTCC
Source organism: Bryobacteraceae bacterium (assembly GCA_013388415.1). Lineage (GTDB taxonomy): Bacteria > Acidobacteriota > Terriglobia > Bryobacterales > Bryobacteraceae > JACADU01. The sequence goes on along the minus strand of JACADU010000087.1, from coordinate 3,813 downwards.
GCCCGGAGCGGTTCATGCGGATCATCAGGCTTCTTTTGCTTGGAGCGCTGCTCTGCGCTCCCGTGTTTCCACAAGACCAGTGGGTCGTCTATGAGGGGAGAAAGGGCCCGGGCAAAGGGAAGCACATCGTCTTCGTCGTGGGCGATCAGGAGTACCGCTGCGAGGAATCAATGCCGCAACTGGCGAAGATCCTGGCCGCCCATCATGGTTTCAGGACGACGGTGCTTCTGCCCATCAACCGCGCGACCGGCGAGATCGACCCCATGACGATGGACAACATCCCGGGGCTCGAGCTCCTGGCCAAGGCCGACCTGATGGTCATCTTCACCCGCTTCCTCGAACTGCCCGATGAGCAGATGAGGCACATCATCGACTACACCAACTCGGGCAAACCGATTGTGGGACTCCGCACGGCCACCCACGCGTTCAATTACCGCATCCGCAAGGACAGCCCCTACGCCAGATACAGCTACAACAGCAAGGATCCGCAAGGCGGATGGGGGCGCATGGTGCTTGGAGAGACGTGGATCAACCATTACGGGGCGCACGAAAAAGAGAGCACGCGGGGCCTCATCGCGGAAGGCATGGAGAAGCACCCCATCCTGCGCGGCGTCTCCGGGATCTGGGGGCCGTCGGACGTTTACGGCATCACCACCCTTCCCGGCGGCGCGAAGCCGCTGGTCATGGGACAGGTGCTGAGCGGAATGGATCCGCGGGATCCGCCGAACCCCGCGAAAGAGCTTGTGCCGGTGGCCTGGACACGGACCTTTACGGGATCGAGCGGGAAGCCCGCCCGCGTCTTCACGACAACGATGGGGCATGCGGGCGACCTGAAGAACGAGGGGTTCCGGCGAATGCTGGTCAATGCCTGCTACTGGGCGCTCGGCATGGAATCGAAGATCCCGGCGCGGAGCAAAGCCGGTTTGGTGGGAACCTACGCGCCCAACCCCATTCACATGAAGAAGCACAAGCCGGGCCTCAAGCCCGCCGATTTGGGAGGTCTGAAATGAGCGAAGTCAACTCCGGCGCGAATTCCAGGCGCGAGTTCATGGCGAAGTCGGCGCTGGCGGGAGTCGCGCTGCCGCATGTCCACGCGGCCGAGAACAACACTGTCCAAATCGCGCTGATCGGCTGCGGCGGGCGCGGAACGGGCGCAGCGGTCGACGCGCTCCAGGTGAAAACGGGGCCGATGAAAGTTGTCTCGATGGCCGACATCGTGCCGGCCAAGCTCAACGACAATCTGGACAAGCTGAAAACGCAGTTCCCGAACCAGGTGGATGTTCCGCCGGAACGCCGGGCGCTCGGCTTTGAGGCTTACAAACAGGCGATGGACTGCCTGAAGCGGGGCGACGTCGTCATTCTCGCCACGCCGCCGGTGTTCCGCTGGGTGCACTTCCGCTACGCCATCGAGAAGGGCTTGCACGTCTTCATGGAGAAGGCGATCAGCGTCGACGGCCCGACCACGAGGCGGATGATCGAACTGGGCGAACAGGCCCGGCAGAAGAACCTGAAAGTGGGCGTCGGGCTCATGGTCCGCCATTGCCGCGGCAGAATGGCGCTGCTCGAGAGGATCCGCGGCGGGCAGATCGGCGACATCATCGCAATGCGCGCCTACCGGATGGGCCGCGCCGGCGGAACGGCGCCGCGCAAGCCGGACAACATCAGCGAGGTCATGTACCAGGTGCAGCGTTTCCACGCGTTCCTCTGGGGCAGCGGCGGCGTCTTCAACGACTACAACATCCATCAGATCGACGAGTGCTGCTGGATGAAGGGCGAGTGGCCGGTGGAGGCGCATGGCATCGGCGCGCGGCACTACCGGCGCGACTCGCTCGACCAGAACTTCGACACGTACTCAATCGAGTACACCTACTCCGACGGGACCAAGTTGTTTTTCGGCGGGCGCTACATCCCCGGGTGCCGCGAGGAGTTCGCCAGCTACGCGCACGGGACGAAGGGCTCGGCGGTCATCTCGACCTTCATGCACACGCCCGGCATTCCGCGGATCTACAAGGGCCATGTGATTCCGCGCGTCGAGAACAAGACCGAACTGCACAAGGCTCAGGATCCCAATGCCGCCTGGACGTACCCGCAGCCGGAGGTCAGCCCGTATCAGCTCGAATGGGACGACCTGATGGACGCGATCCGCAACGACAAGCCCTACAACGAAGTTTCGACCAGATGCTCAACCACCCGCATGAGTTCGCTCCAAACGTAGACAAGCTGACGGTCGACGGGCCGGCGCCCGTCATGCCGGACGCAGACGGCAAATACCCCGTCCCCGAGCCCGGCATCAAGATCGATCGCGAGTACTGAAGCAGGGGCTCAACCCGCCGGGGCGTCTTCGCCGTTCTCCAAGCCCCCGGCTTCAGGCTTTGGCAGCCGCTCCACACGCACGCGTACAATCCGGTTGAAGTCCATCTCGAGGACCTCAAAGCGGATTCCCTCGTGCTCGACGACATCGCCAACGGCAGGGATGCGGCCAAGCCTGTCCATCAGGAAACCGGCCAGAGTCTCGAAGTCGGCTTCCGTGGGAAGTTCGATCCCATACAGAACGTCCAGGTCGCGGATTGGAGTCGTCCCTTCCACTTCGAAGACATCTTCGCGCGTGCCCGGCAAAGCCTGGACGGCGTCGAATTCATCCTCAATCTCGCCGAAGACCTGCTCGAAAAGATCCTCCGTCGAAACCATGCCGGAGATGGTGCCGAACTCGTCGACGACGAAGGCCACGTGCGCCGTCTGGGCGCGAAGGTCGTCGAGCGCGAGATGGAGCTCGCGGCTCTCCGGCACGACGGGGACCTTGCGCACGATCGACTTCAGGTCGAATGGCGCGACCGCCCGCCGCTTGAGGTTGGACAGGCGGCGTTCGGTCCAGTAGTTCAGCACGTCCTTGACGTGGACAATGCCGATGAGGTTCTCCTTGCTGCCTTCATAGACCGGCAGCCGTGAATAGTGCGACTCGCTCATCACCTGAAGGACAGCGTCAATGGACGCGTCCGCCGGCACACTGACCAACTGATTCCGCGGCACCATGACTTCGCGCACGTTGTAGTGCTGAAGGTCCAGCAGATTGGCGATGGCCTTGCGCTCGAACGCGGTGACCTGCCCCGCCGACTCGCCCGCGTTGACGATGAATTGCAGCTCCTCGCGGGAGTGCCCGGCGGCGTGCGCCTCGCTCCTGATTCCGACAGCTCGCGAGACCCACACGGAAGCCCGCTCGATGGTCCAAACCATCGGCTCGGCAAGCCGGTAAAAGACCAGCAGCGGCGGAGCGACCAGCACCGAAAACCGGTCCGCGCTCCCGATGGCCAGGTTCTTCGGCACAACCTCGCCGAAAACCACGTGCACGAATGTCATCAACAGGAAAGCGAAGACGACGCTGACTCCCTTCACGAAAGGCACAATGGCTGGGACCATGACGGGTTGCAGCGCCGCCAGGATTGCGTGCTCGAAGGTCGCCTCGCCGACCCAGCCGAGCGCCAGCGAGGTCAGCGTCACGCCCACCTGAACCACGCTGAGCAGACGCTCGGGATTCGAGAGCAGGGCGAGCGCGGCGGTTGCCCCCGTGATCCGGTTTTCGGCCAGCCGCTTCAGTCTCGAGGAGCGAACGCTTACCAGCGCGGTCTCCGCCGAAGCGAAAAAGCCGTTGACGGCCACGATCAGGACGATCGCGATCAGCCGGTAACCGAAAATGGCGTCCATGGACCGTTGGTGTTCTTCACATTGTAGGGGAACCGGGGCAAGCCGGGCCCGCCGGACATGGGCGAGGCGGAATCATTCAATGAAAGGTCTGATTAAAACAATCTGACAAAATTT
>JACADU010000327.1 GCA_013388415.1 Bryobacteraceae bacterium | reverse complement strand
TTGCCGAAAAGGAACATTCCCCCGTGCGAATGCAGATCGACGATCGCCGGCAGCCTTCCCTTGCGCCCTTTCGGCAAGTGCACGTAAGCCGGCACGCGCCACTCCGGCGTCGTTGAAAACAGGATCTTCTCGCGAATGAAATCGCCCATGTCGCGGCGGTCTACCACCTCCGCCCGCGGCGCCACCGGTTCAGGCCGCAGCCCCAGCGCATCGAGCAACAACCGCCGGCCCTCTGCCCGGTATTCCTCGAGCGACCTGAAGCGGCTCCCGAGGAAAGAGTGCGAATACTCCCCTCCGTGCGTCAGCCGCTCGATATCCGCATACAACGTCCCCGAATCCGCACCCGATGGCCGCAGGTCCTTCGCCTGGTCCTGCGCTGGCCCGCCTTGCTCGATCCAACCCGCGCCCATCAAGACGTCTCTTCTCCGCATCGCCCTCCTTTATCGCACACCGCGGCCCTTTCAACCGGCCAGTTCCGGCGCTACCCTTGAGGCGCCATGGTTCGCAGACTCGCCGTTTCGATGATCGCCCTGTCCCCGATGGCCGCCGCGCAATGGCCCCAGTGGCGCGGTCCCACGCGCGACGGCGCCGCTCCCACCCGCACTCAAGCGCGACCGTGGCCGTCCCAACTCTCAAAGCTCTGGGAGCGTGACGTCGGCCATGGCCACTCGGGTCCCATCGCCGACTCAAGCCGGGTTTGGGTCCACACGCGCAACGGCGCCAACGAAACCGTCGCCTGCCTCCGACTCGATACTGGGGCTCGGCTCTGGTCCGCCTCCTACCCTGCCCCTTTTGAACAGGACTCATCCGCCGCCGCTCACGGCTGCGGACCCTTCTCCACGCCGGCCTTCTCCGGCAACCGCCTCTTCACAATCAGCGTCGACGGCGTTCTCTCCGCCTGGGACGCAGACTCCGGCCGCTTCCTTTGGAGGCGAGCATCTGGCGGCGAGTTCGGCGCCGCATACCCTTACTTCGGCGCTGCCGCCTCTCCTCTGGTTTGGCGCGACCTGGTCTTCACCCACATCGGCGGCCACCGCCGCGGCAAGATGGAGACCCCCGGAGCCGGAGCCTTCGTCGCCCTCCGCGTCTCCGACGGACGCGAACAATGGCGCTGGGCTCACGACGGCCCCGCCATGGGAGCCTCCCCGGTCCTTTGCGAGATCCAAGGCCGGACCCAGCTCATCTTCAAATCGAAAAAGAACATGGCCGGCCTCGATCCCGCCACCGGCCGCGAACTCTGGCGCATCCCCTACCAGGTCGCCATGGATAACACCATCGCCACGCCGCTCTGCATCGCGGACCGCGTCATCACATCCGACTACGATGCCGGCCTTATGTCCTGGCGCGTCGAACGAACCGGCCAAACGTGGACCGCGCGCCCCTCCTGGCGCCACCGCGACGCCTCTCTATTTATGAACTCACCCGTCCTTGCCGCCGGTTTTGTCGCCGGCTTCTCCCATTTCCGCAAGGGCCAGCTTTTCCTGCTCAACCCCCACGACGGCAAGATCGTCTGGCGCGGCGATGGGCGCTCGGGCGAGCACGCCTCATTGATCTCCCGCGGCAGCGAACTCCTCGTCTTCCTCGACGACGGCACACTCCTCGCCGGCGTCATCGAACGTGAAGCCTTCCGCATGACGCGCCGGTACCGGCTCGGCGAGGCCAACACCTACGCCCACCCCGCCCTCGCCGGCGATCTCCTTCTCTATAAGACCGGCAGCCGCCTCGCCGCCTGGCGCTGACTCCGTGACTATTGCCGCTTGCAGAGGTAGTACACCGAACCCGGCAGCGTTCCCTGCTCTGTCACCGCCAGCGCAGCCTTCGACAGCATGTCGCCCCAGAAACTGTCCGATACGCTCCGCTGATGCATCAGCATCGGCCCATACACCACCGTCAGCCACGCGTCCTTGCGGAATACGACCAGCAGGAATTCTCCGCCCGGCTTCAGCACCCTCGAAACCTCTCCCAGCGCCTCCACAATCCCCTGCCGGTTCAGGTGGTCGATCGCATACGTGCTCACAACGCCATCGAATTCGCCCGCTTCGAACGGCATCCGCCGCATGTCCGCGCTCACCACCTCCACCCTCGACTCCGCTCCCGCCGCCTTCGCGTTGCTCATCAGCAACTCAGGCCCGTTGTTCTTGATGTAATCGGCGCTGAAGTTGTCCAGCGCCGTGATCCGCACGCCTGGCCGCGCCAGCCCCATCATCACTGTTGTCCGCCCTCCCCCGCAGCCCACGTCCAGCACCTTGCCCCGCCCCTGCGCCATGAAGCGCTCAGCCGGCAGCGCCATCGGCCTGTTGTAGCCGAACACGAACTGCACGATCACGAATCCCGCCAGCGCCCAGATCGAGCAGAGAACCAGAACCGCCGAAACCGCGCGCCGCAACCGCTTCCTCAGCAGCCAGGCGAGCGCCCCGCACGCAATCGCCACCACAAGGTGCCCGTGCGTCCAAGGCCATGTGTAGCCGAAGTCATAGCCGGTGAGTAGAACTGCGGGCATGCTGTTCATCTAACCACGCTCAGGAATCCGGCGTGTAAACTTTCTGGGGCAAATCCGGCATCCGGCTCGTATCAGTTAACATGGCCGATCTCCGCTTCGCACTCCGTACGCTGAGCCGCAGCCCATTATTCGCGATTGTCGCCATCCTCTCGCTCGCCCTCGGCATCGGCGCCAACACCGCCATCTTCACCCTCCTCGATCAAATCCTGCTTCGCGAACTCCCCATCAAGAACCCCGGCGAGCTCGTCATGCTCTTCCAGCGGGGCGCCCACAACGGCAGCAACATGGGCGACCGCATGCACTCCTACCCCATCTACCAGGACTTCCAGCAGCGCGCCGAACCCTTCAGCGAAGTTCTCTGCCGCCGCCTGGTCAATACCTCCATCAGCATCGACAACTACACCGAACGCGTCGACGCCGAAATGGTCTCCGGCAACTACTTCACTATGCTGGGAGTCAAGCCCGCCGTCGGCCGCGTCTTCAACTCGAGGGAAGACGACCGCCATTACAACGGCCATCCCGTCGCCGTGCTCGGCTATGACTATTGGGTGACCCGCTTCGCCGCCGACCCCAAAGTCGTCGGCAAGAAGATCCTGATCAACAACTACCCCATGACCATCGTCGGCGTCTCCGCACGCGGCTTCGCCGGACTCGACCCCGCCCGCTCCATCCAGGTCCGTGTGCCCATCCAGATGAAGCCTGTCATTCTCCCCGAGTGGGAATGGGTCTACATGGACGACCGCCGCTGCCGCTGGGTCCAGGTCTTCGCGCGCCTCAAGCCCGGCTACAGCGCCGAATCCGCCCAAGGCCCCATGCAGGGCCTGTTCACCCAGATCCGCCAATACGAAATGACCCTGCCCAAGGCGGCCAAGTGGTCTCAATACCGCCGCGATCAGTTCATGAAGGGCACGCTGCACGTTGAAAAGGCCCGCACCGGTTACTCGGGCCTGCGCAACGATTTCTCCACCGCCCTCATCGTGCTGATGTGCATGGTCGGCCTTGTCCTGCTCATCGCCTGCGCCAACGTCGCCAATCTCCTGATCGCGCGCGCCTTCGCCCGCCAGAAGGAAATCGCCGTGCGGCTCGCTATCGGAGCCTCCCGCGGCCACCTCATCCGCCAAATGCTGGTTGAAAGCCTCGTCCTCTCCTTCGCCGGCGGCGCCCTCGGAATTCTGCTCTCCATTTCAATGACGCGCGTTCTGCTCTCGCTCGTGCCCACCGAAGGGAACCCCCTCCTGATCGACCCCTCGCCCGACCTTCGCATCCTCGCTTTCACCATCGCCGTCACGACTCTCACCGGAATCGTCTTCGGACTCCTCCCCGCCCTCCGCGCCAGCCGCCCGGATCCCTGGAACACGCTCAAGGACACCGTCGGCTCCATCGCCGGCTCGGGCGGCTCGCTGTTCCTTCGCAAAGGTCTTGTCACGGCGCAGGTCGCGCTCAGCTTCCTGCTCGTCTTCGGCGCCGGTCTCTTCATGCGCAGCATGCAAAACCTGAAGACCAAGGACACCGGCATCCGCGAGATCGACAACCTGGTCACTTTCCAAGTCTCCCCCGCTCTGAACGGCTACGATGAGCCGCGCGCCGTCGGCTTCTACCGCGATCTGCTGGAGCGCATCCGCGCCCTCCCCGGCGTCAAGTCCGCGGCGTTCGTCGCCGTGCCCCTGCTGCACGGCTGGGAATGGGACAGCACGGTGTCGGTCGAAGGCCACAAGGCCCGCGACGGCGAGGACATGCAGGCTTTCATGAACGCCCTGTCGCCCGGCTACTTCGGAACCATGGGTATTCCCATCATCGAAGGCCGCGACTTCGACCTTCGCGACATCAAGAAGGACCCCAAGGTCGTCATCGTCAACCAGACCTTCGCCCGGCACTTCTTCGGCGAGAAGAGCGCCATCGGCAGGCGGCTCGGCTATGGCGGCGGTCCCGACGTCAAACTCGACCGCGAGATCATCGGCGTCGCCGCCGACACCCTATACGAAGGACCGCGCGAAGGCGTCCGCCGCCAGGTCTTCGTCCCCAACTACGGCAAGAACGGTGTCTGCTTCTACGTCCGCGCCGCCATCGGTTCATCCTCGGCCTACGGTCTCCTGCGCAACGAGGTGAAGACGCTCGATCCCGCTATGCCGATTTACGAATTGAAGACACTTGGCCGCCAGCTTGACGAAACGCTGCTCACCGAACGCCTCGTCGCGCTGCTGTCGGCCGGCTTCGGCTCGCTCGCCACCCTGCTTGCCGCCATCGGCCTTTACGGAGTCATGGCCTTCGTCGTCGCCCGCCGCCGCAAGGAGATGGGCATCCGCATGGCCCTAGGAGCGGAGCCGAAACTGGTCCTCTGGCTCGTCATGCGCGAGGTGGTCATCCTGGTCGCCATCGGCCTCGCCGCCGGTCTGCCCTCGGCCCTCGCCCTCGGCCGCTTCGTGGCTTCTGAGCTGTACGGCATCAAGGCCAACGACCCCGTCATCGCCACCGGCACCCTCGTGCTGCTGGTCGCCGTCTCCGGCATCGCCGGACTCATCCCCGCGCGCCGCGCCAGCCGCATCGATCCCGTCCGCGCTCTGCACTACGAGTAATTCAGCGC
>JACADU010000347.1 GCA_013388415.1 Bryobacteraceae bacterium | reverse complement strand
GTTCAAGGCGGCTCCGATGCCGGAGCTCGAGTTGCCGGCGAGGCTGGTTCCGCAGTTCAGGATTCTGGGGCAGGCGGCGGGCGGAGCGGAGGAGACGTCAGCCTAAACGGCGAGCAGGCGGAGCCGGGGAGCGATTGGCTTCATTCATGCGGAGGCTGGGTATCAGCCGTGCGGCCTCGTTCGACAGTGACTTTGCGGTTTTCCGTTTTGGGCCGCAGCGGCGGCAGGCGTTTACGATCGTTCGTTGAAAGCATGAACGCAGTCAGGCTTTCGTGGAGAAGGGCATGGCGCGGTCCTTCTCGTAGGCGGCGATTTCGGCTTCGTGCTTGAGGAGGAAGCCAAGCTCGTCGACGCCTTCGAGGAGGCAGGTCTTGGAAAAGGGGTCGATGGGGAAGGTGACAGCGCCGGCGCCGGGAAGGGTGATGGTTTGGGCGGCGAGGTCGAGCGAGGCGGTGGCGAGGGGATCGGCGGCGAGGGCTTTGAGCGCTGCGGCGTGGGCGTCGCGGGGGATCACGACGGGCACGAGACCGTTCTTCAGGGCGTTGCCTTTGAAGATGTCGGCGAAGGAGGTGGAGACCACCGCCTTGAAACCGAACTGCGTGAGCGCCCAAGGGGCGTGCTCGCGCGAGGAGCCGCAGCCGAAGTTGTCGCCGGCGAGCAGGATTTGAGCCGATTTGCCGGGGGCGCGGTTGAGGACGAAGTCGGGGTTGGGCTCGCCAGAGGGGAGGTAGCGCCAGTCGAAGAAGAGCTGGCCGCCGAGACCGGCTTTGCTGATGGTCTTCAGGAAACGCGCGGGGATGATCTGGTCCGTGTCGATGTTGTCGACGGGGAGGACGGCGATCCAGCTTTCGAAGGGGGTGAACTTTTCCATAGTCGTTGGTCCTGATCAGCCAAGCAGAGTGCGGACGTCGGTGACGGCGCCATTGATGGCCGAGGCGGCGGCGGTGAGGGGGCTGGCGAGGAAGGTGCGGCCGCCCTTGCCCTGGCGTCCTTCGAAGTTGCGGTTGGAGGTGGAGACGGAGTACTGGCCGGGGGCGAGCTGGTCGCCGTTCATGGCGATGCACATGGAGCAGCCGGCTTCGCGCCATTCAGCGCCGCTCTCGCGGAAGATGCGGTCGAGGCCTTCGGCTTCGGCCTCGCGCTTGATCTGCTGCGAGCCGGGGACAACGAGGACCCGGGTCTTGGGGGAGACCTTGCGGCCCTTGAGAATGGAAGCGGCGGCGCGGAGGTCGGACATGCGCGAGTTGGTGCAGGAGCCGATGAAGACGACGTCGACGGGGCGGCCAAGCAGTGGCTTGCCGGGCTCGAGGGCCATGTAGTCGAGGGCCTTGCGGAGGGACTCGCGTTCGATGGCGTCTGTGGCGGAGTCTGGGGAGGGGACGGGGGCGGTGATGGGGATGCCCATGCCCGGGTTGGTGCCGAAGGTGATCATGGGCTCGAGGGCGGAGGCGTCAATGGAGACTTCGAGATCGTAATGGGCTCCGGGGTCAGTGGGGAGCTGTTTCCACCGGGCGACGGCTTCATCCCACGCGGCGCCTTTGGGGGCGTAGGGTTTGCCGTGGAGGAACTGGAAGGTGGCGTCGTCGGGGGCGATGAGGCCGGCGCGGGCGCCGCCCTCGATGGACATATTGCAGACGGTCATGCGCTCCTCCATGGAGAGCGCGCGGATGGTGGAGCCGGTGTATTCGAAGACGCAGCCGGTGCCGCCGCCGACGCCGATGCGGGCGATGAGCGCGAGGATGATGTCCTTGGCTCCGACGCCGGGCTTGAGCGCGCCGTTGACGTGGACGGCGTAGCTCTTGGATTTGGCCTGGAGGAGGCACTGGGTGGCGAGGACGTGCTCGACCTGGCTGGTGCCGATGCCGAAGGCGAGGGCGCCGAAGGCGCCGTGGGTGGCGGTATGGGAGTCGCCGCAGACGACGGTCATGCCGGGCTGGGTGAGGCCATTTTCCGGGCCGATGACGTGGACGATGCCCTGCTTGTCGTTGAGGAAGCCGAAGTGGGGGATGCCGAATTCGGAGCAATTCTTCTCGAACTGCTCGACCTGGGCGCGGGCGATGTCGTCGACAATGGGGAGGTTGCGCGGGGTGGTGGGTGTGGAGTGGTCGCAGGTGCCGAAGGTGCGGTCCGGGCGGCGCACTTTGAGGCCGCGCTCGCGCAGGCCGGAAAACGCCTGCGGCGAAGTGACTTCGTGGACGAGATGGAGGTCGATGTAGATGAGGGCGGGGGCGCCGGGCGGTTCGGCGACCACGTGCGCGTCCCAGATTTTTTCGATGATGGTGCGGGGCATGGCGGTGAATGAGTCCTAGATGGCGTCGCAGACGGCTTGGCCGACCTGCTCGGTGGTGGCGGGCGGGCCAGAGGGTTTGAGGTCGGCGGTGACGCGGCCACTGTCGAGGACCGCTTCGATGGCGCGGTTGACGGCGGCGGCTTCCTCCATGAGGCCGAAGCTGTATTCGAGCATGGCCGCGGCGCTGCCGATGGCGCCGAGGGGGTTGGCCTTGTTCTGGCCGGCGATGTCGGGGGCGGAGCCGTGGACGGGCTCGTACAGGCCCACCCACGCGCCGGAGGGCTTCTTCTCGCCGATAGAAGCCGAGGGCAGCATGCCGATGGAGCCGGCGAGGACCGCGCCCTCGTCGCTGAGGATGTCGCCGAACATGTTCTCGGTGACGACCACGTCGAACTGAGTGGGGT
>JACADU010000326.1 GCA_013388415.1 Bryobacteraceae bacterium | reverse complement strand
GGAGTTCCCCGTCTTCGGCAGCGTCTGCGAGGGGCACGAGATGCTCTGGCGCATCATCGGCAGCGAGAACGCGATGATGTGGATCGCCGAGGAGCCGGAGCGGCTGGGGCGGCAGATCGAGAGAGTGTGCGCGTATTCGCTCGAGTTAACGAAGGCGCAGATCAAAGCGGCCGCGGGCTTGTTGGACGGCATGGTGGTGTGGGGCGACGTGGCGTACAAGAAGGGCATGCTGTTCTCGCCGGCGTACTGGCGGAAGTGGTTCAAGCCCGGCGTGAAGGCGATTGTGGATTTGTGCCACGAGCACGGGCTGCCGGTGATCTACCACGGGTGCGGCAACGCGACCCGGATCTTCGAGGATTTCATCGAAGTTGGCGTTGACGCTTACAATCCGCTGGAGGCGAAGGCGGGGATGGATGTCATTGAACTGCGCCGGCGGTTCGGACACAGGATCGGGTTCTGCGGAAACATGGACGTGCTGCTGTGGGCGACGGCCCCGCTCGAAGAGGTGCGGGCGGCCTGGCGATGTGAGCGTGCTCAGGCGAGACCGGCTTCGATGCGCGCGATCTCCTCGGCGGAGAGGCGAAGGTCCGCGGCTCCGCGGACGCCTTCGAGTTGTTCGGCGGTGCGGAGACCCACGATAGAGGCCGTGACTTCGGGGCGGCGGAGGGTCCACGCAATGGCCACTTCGCCGGGGGTACGGCCGTGAGCGGCGCCGACTTCGCGGAGAATCTCGACGAGCGCGAGATTGCGCGAGAGCAGCGGCTCATTGAAGTGGGGGCGGCGGCGGCGGTGGTCGTCTTCAGGCATTCGCTGGATGCGCTCGCGCGTCATCTTGCCCGTGAGCAGACCGGAGTGCATGGGCGAGTAACAAAGAATGCCGATATTGTTTTGGGCGCAATACGGCAGGATTTCGCTTTCGATCTCGCGGGCCAGGAGATTGTAGGGCGGCTGGAGAGAGCAGATGGGCGCGATGGCCTGGGCGCGCTTGAGTTGCGAGAGGCTGAAGTTGGAGACGCCGATCCACCGGACCTTGCCTTCCTCTTTGAGGCGGGCGAGGGTTTCCCAGCCTTCTTCGATGTCCTCATCGGGTTCGGGCCAGTGAATCTGGTAGAGATCGATGACCTCGACCTGGAGCCGGCGGAGGGAGTCTTCACATTCGCGGCGGAGAGAATCCCGTTTGAGGCTCTTCCGGATCTGGCGCTGATCATCCCAGATGCGCTCGCACTTGGTGAAGATATAAGGCTTGCTGGAGCGGCCTTTGAGGGCGCGGCCGAGAACTTCCTCGGAATGGCCGAGTCCGTAGACAGGTGCGGTATCGATCCAGTTCCATCCGGCGTCGAGCGCGGCGTGAATGGCGCGGACGGAGTCATCGTCGTCCTGCGGGCCCCAACTGAAGGCCCAATCGCCGCCGCCCATGGCCCAGGCGCCGACGCCGAGGGGAGTGATTTCCAGATCCGAGTGGCCAAGCCGTTTCTTTTGCATGCGGTTGCTATGGTACAAAGAGGACGTAGCCGCCTGCACGCCGGGATGACGGAACTGGCAGACGTACCGGACTCAAAATCCGGCGCCCTTCACTGGGCATGTGGGTTCGACCCCCACTCCCGGCACCAGCCTCATTGCATTCAAGACTCCTACCCGCTGACATGATGCGAAGCCTGCTTCCCCCTATTCTCGCCAAAGCCACAGGCCAGCAATTTCACAAGTCCGGGCGCGCTGTCGCAAAACTGGCCGGCAAGCTCGGGATTGCCGCTCTTCAAGGGAAGCTGAAGCTCGCCGGAGCCGTCTTCAAAGTCCTTCTGTTCGCCGTTCCCCGTGCTCTGGCCGCGGTCCCCGGTTCGCTCGCGATTCAAGCAAGCGAGTACAAGAAGATGGCGGCCGGTCTGATCGCTGGCCTGCGCAATGCCGGCGCCGCCATCCAGCCGCGCGGCGCGCAGAAGATCATGGAGGAGATCCGGAACAACCCGGGCCGGATCCAGGGGTCGTTGAAGGAGCTGCACGACGCCGTTGAGGCGCTGTAAAGAATTTTTTCCGCTTGCCGCCGGGAATCCGCATTGGCCTTTGAGGAGGAATCGGCTCGATGCCTGAGCAGGCCCTGGACGGGATCTGGGACAAAGACCAGGCGAAAGCTCAGTAAGGAGGAATTCTCTCGGAGGAAACCGCCTGCCCGCGGCGCCGGCTCTGGTATGCTGCGGGCATGGCGGTTAGCCAGGATGAGCAGCGTCCGATCACGCAGCTATTGCTGCGCTGGTCGAAGGGGGATGCTGAAGCGTTTGACGAATTGGTCCCGCTGGTTTATGACGAACTGCGTCTGATTGCCGACAGGCAGCTCCGGCGCGAGGCTCCGGGGCACACGCTTCCGGGTACGGCCATCGTCCACGAAGCGTACCTCAGGCTCATCGATCAGAAACAGGCGGAATGGAAAGACCGGGCGCATTTTTTTGGCGTTGCCGCCCGCCTGGTGAGACAGATTCTGGTGGATCACGCGCGCGCCAAGAAGGCAGAGAAGCGCGGCGGCGGCCAGATGGCGGTATCGCTGGACGAGACTCAATTGGCGGCGCCGCCCGTCGACCTGCTCGAACTCGACGGCGCGTTGATGGAATTGAGCAAAGTGGACGAAATGCAGACGCGGATTGTGGAGCTTCGCTTCTTCAGCGGGATGACGGTGGAGGAGACCGCCGCCTGCCTGGGTCTGGAGCCGCATGTCGTCAAGCACGAATGGTCCATGGCGCGCGCGTGGCTCTATCGATACCTGAAACGGAGTTGATCGGAGATGGCGGTCTCTCGCGAGAGACTCAAAGAACTTTGGAGCGAGTGCCAGACGCGCGACCCGGCCAGGCGGCTCCAATTCGCCCACGAAGTGTGCGCCGGCGATCCGGAGCTGCGCGACGAGCTGGCATCCCTCATTGAAGCGGATACCGAAGCCGCCGGCTGGCTGGAGTCGCCTGCGCTCGCCCATCTGCCCGGCCGGATCGGCGTTTTTCAGCCCGTGCGAGAGCTTGGCGCCGGCGGCATGGGCGTGGTGTACCTCGCCGTGCGCACCGACGGCGAGTTCGAGCAGCGGGTCGCCATCAAGATGCTCCAGCGCGCTCTGGCGACCGGCGCCGTCCTGCGCCGCTTCCAGCAGGAACGCCGGATCCTCGCCCGTCTCGAGCATCCCTCCATCGCGCGGCTCATCGACGGCGGCGAAGACGCTTCGGGCCAGCCCTATCTGGTCATGGAGTACGTCGACGGAGAGCCCATCGATCTCTGGTGCCGGAACCGCGCCGCCAGGACGCCGGAGAAACTGCGCCTCATGCTCCAGGTCTGCGAAGCCGTCCATTACGCCCATCAGCGGCTGGTCGTGCACAGGGACCTGAAGCCCGGCAACATCCTGGTCACCGCCGGTGGCCAGGTGAAGCTGCTCGATTTCGGCGTGGCGTCGCTGCTGGAGGAGCCCTCCGGACCGGTGACGGGCATGTTCGTCACTCCGGAATACGCAAGCCCGGAGCAGATCGAGGGCGCCGCCGTCACCACCGCGGCCGATATCTACTCTCTGGGTGTCGTTCTGTACCGCCTGCTGTCCGGCAAGCTTCCTTACAGAACACAGACGACCGGACGCATGGAGTTGGCGCGCGCCGTCTGCGAGCAGACGCCCGAACCCCCGACCGGCGCCGATTTGGATGACATCGTCCTCAAGGCGTTGGAAAAGGAACCGGCCCGCCGTTACGAATCCGCCGCCGCGTTGGCCGCAGACATCTCCAGATTCCTCGAGGGCAAGCCCGTTCTCGCCCGCAGGCCCACTCTTGGATACCGGGCGCGGAAGTTCATTCTCCGCCACCGGTATGCGGCCGGGGCCGCCGCTTTGGCCCTGCTGGCCGTCAGCGGCGCGATGGTGGTCGCGCTACAACAGCGGGCCGCGGCCCGCGAGTTGTTCAAGAGTTCGCGCGCGCTCGCCAACACCATGATCTGGGACGTCGAGAAGACCCTCCGCGAGCGCGGCGGAACCGAAGCGCGCAAGGTCCTGCTGGAGCGCGCCACGGCCTATCTCGAGGCGCTTCAGTCCAGCGAGTACCGCGACGATTCGCTCATCGCGGACGCCCTCCACGGCTTCCGCCGCATGGGCGAAGCGTTCGCCGCAACCGGCTCGTCCGGCGGCGACGACCCCGGCAGAGCCATGGCCAGCTACCGGCAGGGGCTGCGGCTCGCCGCGGCTCATCTGGCGCAGAACCCAGGCGACCTGCGCGCCAGACGGGAGCAGGCTCTCATTACGACCAGCCTCGGCCGGCTCCAATTGAACCGGGGCATGCGCGGCCAGGCCGAACAGACTCTCGCCGAGGCGCACCGTCTGGCGCTCAGCCTCCGCGGGAAGACGATCGAAGGCGAAAATCCCTGGGCCACCGAATTCGACTATGCGGCCGCCCTCGTGGCCTTGGGCGATTTGGCCGCCGACAAGGGCGAGTGGGAGAAACTCGAACAGATCAGGCGCGACACTGTCAGCCTGGCAGACAAGCTCAAGCAGACTTCCGGCGGCGATCCCGCGGTGATGCACCTCATCGGAATTGCCGAAAAGAAACTCGGCGCGATCCTCAGTTACCGGAACAAGACCGAGGAATCGGCCCTTCATTACGCCGCGGCGCTTGCCATCGACGAAGAAGCCTACAACCGGTTTCCTGCCGGCAGGGAGCGGATCGATCTGTCGTTCAGCCTGAGCGAAATGGGCGGCGTCCTTTGGAAGATGAACCGGATGGATAAAGCCCGGCCCTATTTTGAGCGCGCTCTGAAGCTGCGGCACGAGGCCGTCAACAGCGACCCCGCCGACAGTTGGGCCAGATGGGCGCTGGGAAGCCTCCTGCTCCGCATGAGCAGCTTCGAAGGAGCGCAGAAGAACTACAAGCGCTCCGGGGAACTGCTGGACGAAGCGGAAAAGCTCGGCGGCGAACCGGTCTTCATGGCCCGCGTTTACGGACAAAAGGCGTTCCTTGCCGAGCGGCTCGGTCCGCCAGCCAAAGCAGTGGAGGAGGCGCGCCGCGCCTTGAAAGCTTTTGACGAGGCGGCGGCAAAGCGCGCCTTGCCGGCGGTCGACATGAACACCCGGAACAACCTCGAGAAACTCGTCGCCAGCGGGGGCGTCCTGCCGCGAGACTAAGGCCTGTCAAAAACCAACTGCTCCACGGCGCCAGGCCAATCCCTGAGGGGCGCGAATCCAAGCTACCGCCGCACCCAGTACAGTCTCGAGATGGAGATCCGCCCCCTGAAGGCTTCCGGTCCCGGCTTGTCGATCAGCAGCAGTGTGTCAGCCGTCAGCGTTCCTTGAGGCTCGCCGTGCCCGGAGCCTCCCCATGAAACCAGCCTCGCGCTGGCGCCGCCGATGGGCATTTCAATCCACCGCCAGCCATGCCAGGTGACGGCGGCGCCCGCCGGCTGAAAAGTCCGTCCGCTCGCGTCCCTGAATCGAAGCCGCAGGATCATGCCGCTGCCGTCGCCGTGAATCCAGCCGCCGAGCGAAACGGCGCCGGGCGGGATCGGCGGACTGCTCTGCGGCGGCAGTAGCCGCACAAACTTCGCGCCGGCGCCGAGTTCGGCCGAGAGCGTGGCGCAGCCCGCTGCGCCAATGCCTTCAGGGCAGGAATCCGACACGCCAATCGCCGCCGGGACCGCCGCCTCGCCGTCGTAGACAGCCTGAGCCGCCCATGGCGATCCCGCGGGGAAGAACTCCGTCTCCGGAGTCCTCGCGATGAGCCCGCCGTTCGCGTCGAGAAGAGCGGCTCCGGCGGGGCGGGGGTTCTCCGGCAGCGGCAACCGGACCATCGAGGCGCCGGAGTCAAGCCCGATGCGGGTTCTTGCGCCGTTGGCCTCCAGCACGGCTTCCACCGCTTCACCGTATGGCTTGGAAACCTGCGCCAGCGCCGGCGTCACCGTGATCTCGAGCGGATTCGAGACCTCGAGCCAGGCGCTCTGCCTCCACGCCTTGCCACCGCTCAGCGGGAGATCCAATGAGACCTCCCTGCCCCCGCCGTTGCGAAGCACCGTGTAGGCGCCGGAGGCCAGGTTCGTCGAAAGCGCCAGTTGAGCGGGCGCTTCGACGATGACAGTGTGCGGCAGCGCATCCCAACTCGCCGCGGCGGTCAGATTCTCGTTCGTGCCCACCGGTTCCAGGAAGACGGGTTCCTCGTTCATCGGCAAAGTCAAGCCGTCCGGACCGGCGATTGCTTGCGGGAGTTCGGCCCCCAGCCAGGTCACCACCCTGAATGCGCCCTCCGATACCGGCAAAGTGACGCTGCGCGGCCGCGCCGGGGCGCTCCAGGCGGCCAGTTTGACCCCGCGGGGGGATTTGAACAGCAGGATGAACTCATCGGAACGTCCGGTCTCCAGACGCATGTGGAAGTCATAACCCTGGAACTCCCGGGCCAGTGTCGAGGCGGCCTGAAACGCGGTCTTGGGCGCGCCCTGAAGACTGAGGAGCCCGTAGTTGTTTTCCGGATTGGCAGGGTCCGGCCCCCCGTTTCGCCAGTCGTACCAGATGGTGAGCGGAATGCGGGCAGCGGCGTTGACCAGGAACATCCTCGCCAGCATCAGCGCCTGCAATCGTTCGTTCTGGCCCGGCCACAACGCCGAATAACCCCATTCGCCGCAGAAGATGGGGATCTCCCGGCCGTTTGGCGCGTAGCGCGCCACCAGCGCCCGAAGGCGGCGGTAATCGCCGATGACGCTTTCGGGTTCGTCCAGCCGGTATGGGTGGACTGTGACCGCGTCCAGATGATTCAGCAGCCCCAGCTTGAAGCACTCCTCGAGAAAGGCCAGGTCGACGCCGGACGACGCAGGCCCAATGATGGTCTCCCGCGGCGCAACCGCGCGGATGGCGGTGGCTGTCGCTTCGGCCAGGGCGGCATAGGCCTCGGCATCCGGTTTCGGACGCCAGAAATGGGCCAGATTCGGTTCGTTGTAGATCTCCCAGAGGATCCCGCGGTCTTTGTAACGCGCCGCGGCGGCGGCAGCCCAGCGGGCGAATGCCGCCCTCGCGGCGGGCGTTCCCGGCGCGCGCCCGGAGTCGTATGCCGGATGACCGTAGTTGAGAATCAGCAGGGGCCGGATGCCCTGCGATTCGAGCGCATGAACCAGGCGGTCGTAGGGCGAGAAATCGTAAACGCCGGGAGCGGTCTCCGTGTCGTGCCAGTGCAGATCCATCCGCACCGTGCTGAAGCCGGCGGACCTGATCAGCGCGGCCTCGCCCGGCGCCGGAGCTGTGGTGTGGATGTTGACGCCCAGCCCGGGCAGGCACAACGCGGGCGCGGACAGCAGAAGGAGAAGGAATGAAACCGGCTGCATTTCCGGGGATCTCACCCGGAGTTTTGCAGGATTCCGTTGATATTTCCTCCGCCGAAGTCATGGTACGGCCGTACGGCGGTACCGCGCGCCTACCAGCCTACCGGCTTTCCTTCGTTCTGCTTCTTCAGCCACTCCTCGAGCGGAGCGAAGTAGGAGCGGATGGCCGAGCCGTCCATTTGCCGCGCGCCCGCCAGTTTCTCCAAGGCTTCGGGCCATGGCCGGGACATGCCCATTTCAAGGGCGGCTCGCAACCGCGACCCCGCAGCCTCGTTTCCATAGATCGAGCAGCGGTGCAGCGGCTCCTTGCAGCCGGCGGCTTCGCTCAGGCCCTTGTGAAACTGGAATTGCAGGATGTGCGCGAGAAAGTAACGCGTATAAGGCACGTTGGCCGGCACGTGGTACTTGGCGCCGGGATCGAAAGCAGTCTCCGGCCGCGCCGAGGGAGGGATCATGCCCTGATACTTCAAGCGCAGGTCCCACCATGCCTTGTTGTATTGTTCGGGCGTGATTTCACCCCGGAATACTTTCCAGCGCCATTGGTCGATCAGCAGCCCGAACGGCAGGAAAGCGACTTTGTCCAGGGCGCGGCGCAGCAGCAGGCCGATGTCCTTGGCCGGATCCGGCGCCTTCGCCAGCAGCCCGAGTTTGACCAGGTATTCCGGCGTGATCGACAGCGCCACAGTGTCGCCGATCGCTTCATGGAAGCCGTCGTTGGCCGAGTCGCGGAACAGGTACGGCTGCCGGTTGTAGGCGCGCTGGTAGAAATTGTGGCCGAGTTCGTGGTGAATTGTCGAGAAATCGTCCTCGTTGATTTCGATGCACATCTTGATTCGCAGGTCGTCCACGTTATCGACGTCCCACGCCGAGGCGTGGCAGACGACTTCGCGGTCCCTCGGGCGGGTCAGCAGCGACCGCTCCCAGAAAGTCTTGGGCAGGGGGGCGAATCCGAGGCTCGTGAAGAATCCTTCACCATAGCGGACCATCGCCGCAGCATCGGTTTTTCGAGCCTTGAGAATTGAGGTGAGGTCGTAGCCGGGGTCGGCGTCTTTGGGCGCGAGAATCGGGTAGAGGTTGTCCCACTGCTGCGCCCAGATGTTGCCGAAGAGGTGGGCAGGGACGGGTCCTTTCTCCGGAACTACTTGAGGGCCATAGGCTTCGCGGAGCTTCCAGCGTGCATAGGCATGCAGTTGTTCATACAGCGGGCGGACCTGTTCCCAAAGCCGGTCGACCTCCTTGGCGAAGTCGTCCGGCGGCATGTCGTACTTGGACCGCCATAGCGCGCCGGTGTCGGGGAAGGCGAGTTCGCGCGCGCCTTCGTTGGAGAGTTCGATGAGTTTTTTGTAATCTTCTTTCATCGGAGCGCCGACGGCGTGCCAGCCCTCCCAGACTTCGAGCAGTCTCTTCGGGTCGCGGCAGGCGGCCATGATGCGAGTGATCTCGTCTATATTGAGGCACTTGGATTGGTCACCACCGGGGCAGTACTTGCCCTTGCCGTAGGCTGCCTCGAGAGAAGCCGCCAAGCGGGCGGCTTCAGCGCTCTTTTTCGGATCAGACGGCGCGGGCAATGTGAGGGCCACTTTAAGGAGTTTTAACTTTCGAAGCACGTCTTCAGGCGCGTTGACGCCATCAAACCGGGCGGCTTCTTTCGCGTACTTCACCCCTGCCTGGATGAACCTCTCGTTGGCGCGCGCGGCGATCGCCTCGGTGTCGGTGGTAATGAAGTTGGATTGAACCCACTGCGCCTGGCTGGCCTCGTTCGCGAGTTTGAGCAGATCGGCTTCGGCCGACTCGATGAACTTGCGCGCATCCTCGGCGGAGGGTTTGGCGGCGCAGCCGGCAAGCAGGAGCGAAACGAGCGCGGGAACAAGAAGTGCCTTCATGCCCATCATGGTATGAAGTTCCGGTCAAGCTTGTCCGATGGTCCTGGGCCAGTCCTGTTTGAGCAGGCGGGACATGGCCCTGTCGGCGAGGAGGCGGCCGCCGGTCTGGCAGAGGGGGCAGTAGTTGGTTTCGTTTGCGGCGTAGCGGATGCGCTGGACTTTGGTCCCGCAGCCGGGACAGGGCTGTTTGAATTTGCCGTGGACGGCCATTTCAGGCCTGAAGGCGGTGACCTTCTCGGGGAAGCCGCCGCGCGCCTCCTCTCTGAGGCGGGCGGTCCACTCGGCGAGCACGGCGCGCATGGCGGCGTGGAGCCGGGCGAGCTCTTCCGCCGCGAGCTTGCGGGTGAGGGCGAGAGGAGAGAGCCTGGCGCGGTGGAGGATCTCGTCGGAGTAGGCGTTGCCGATGCCGCTCAGAAACTCAGGACCGGTGAGGAAGCGCTTGAGGGTGTGGTTTTCGGAGCGCGCGAGCGCCTCGAACTCGGGCAAGGAAAGGGAGAGCGGGTCCTTGCCGCCGGCATCCAGCGATTGGAGAGCGGCGGAACTGGAGAATGCGTGGAGCGAGGCGCGGCGTTCGCTTCCCGATTCGGTCAGTGTCAGTGCGCCGGAAGCGAACATCAGGGTGAGAAGGGGCTTTCCGGCGCGCCGGTTCCAGTGGAGCCGTCCGAGAATCATGAGGTGAATGGCGAGCCAGGAATCGCCGGGGAAACCGATGCAGATCCGTTTGCCGAGCAGGCGGATGGCCGCGGGCGCGAGCCCGATGAAGGAATCGAGCGGCGGATCGACGGTGCGGAGGAGAAAAGGGCTTGCCAGCGCTGCCGACTCGAGCGGCTGGCCGAGGATGCGCGTCTCGAGCGCCTCGCAGTAGACGGTCAGATCCGGCAACTCCGGCATTCGACGATTATTGCGCGTTACGAGGATGCGCCATAATCGAGCCATGGACCGGGGCGCCGGGGAAACCCACAAGTACGAAACGCTGAGCGGGATTCCGCTCGAAGCGAGCTACGGACCGGAGCCGCCGGGAGCGTTTCCTTATACGCGTGGAATCCACCCCACGATGTACCGCGGCAAGCTCTGGACCATGCGGCAGTTTGCCGGCTTCGCCACGCCCGAGGAGACCAACCGGCGCTATCGATATCTGCTGGAACAGGGGCAGACAGGGCTAAGCGTCGCCTTCGATCTTCCCACGCTGATGGGCACGGATCCGGACGACCCGTCCGCGCTGGGCGAGGTTGGCAAGTGCGGCGTTCCGGTGGCGTCGCTTGCGGACCTGGAATGCGTCTTCGAGGCAATCCCGCTGGAGCGGGTCAGCGTGTCGATGACGATCAACTCGCCGGCGCCGGTTTTGTTCGCGATGTACCTGGCGGTGGCGGAGAAGCAGGGGGTTTCCTGGGCGAGCCTGAACGGCACGCTACAGAACGACATTCTGAAGGAGTACATCGCGCAAAAGGAGTTCCTGTATCCTCCCCGCCCCTCGATGAGGCTGGTGACCGACGTGGTGGAATTCGCCGCGAAGCACGTTCCGCGGTACAACCCGATTTCGATCAGCGGCTACCACATCCGGGAGGCGGGCTCGACGGCGGTGCAGGAACTGGCGTTCACGCTTCGCGACGGGATCGAGTACGTGGACTGGGCGCTGGAGCGGGGGCTGGCGGTCGATGGCTTCGCCCCGCGGCTGAGCTTCTTCTTCAACGCGCACAACGATTTCTTCGAAGAGATCGCCAAGTACCGGGCGGCGCGGCGCCTGTGGGCGCGGACGATGAAGGACCGCTACGGGGCGCGCGACGAGCGATCGATGAAGCTGCGCTTCCACGCTCAGACGGCGGGATGCTCGCTGACCTGGCAGCAGCCGTACAACAACGTAGTCCGGACGGCGCTTCAGGCGCTGGCGGCGGTGCTGGGGGGGACGCAATCGCTGCACACGAACTCGCTCGACGAGGCGTATGCGCTGCCGAGCGAACAGGCGGTCACGATCGCGTTGCGGACGCAGCAGATCATCGCGCACGAGTCGGGCGTGGCGGCGGTGGCGGATCCGCTTGGAGGCTCGCACTTCGTGGAAGCGCTGACGGATGAAGTCGAGCGGCGGGCATCGGATTACATCAGACGGATCGACGAGATGGGCGGCATGATCCCGGCGATCGAGCAGGGCTATCCGCAGGCGGAGATCGCCGAGGCGAGTTACCGCTATCAAGGCGATGTCGAGCGCGGGCGGCGCGTCATTGTCGGGGTGAACCGGTTCACGCAGGAAGAAGCCGTCCCGATCGAGGTGCTGAAGATCGACGAATCGGCGTAGCGGAGACAAGTGGAGAAACTGCGGGAGCTGAGGCGGAGCCGCGATAACGCCCGGGTGAGGGCAGCGCTGGACGGAGTCCGGCGGGCGGCGGAAGGCGAGCAGAACACGATGCCCGCTCTGCTGGATGCGGTGCGGGCTTATGCCACGACGGGCGAGATCTGCGCAGCGCTGGGCGAGGTTTTCGGGTACTACCGGGAAGCGGCGGCAGTTTAGCTCGAGGCCGGTCCGAGCATGAAGGCGATGGCTTCCTCGAGCACTTCGCGGTCGAACGCCTTTCTCCAGGCGGGGCTGATGTACTGTTGCGTACCCCACTGCACAGCCAGTTTCGCGGCGTCTGAAAACGGAGCTTTCTCGGCGCCGAAGGCGATGGCCATGGCGATTTGAGCGTGGCCGGCGATGAAGGCTTCGGCGGCATCGCGCGGGACGCCGCGGGCCACGGTTTCCTCGAGCGCGTCCTTCATCCAGCAAGCGGCGGCGGCCACGAGGATCTCCGACATGGCGGGCTCGAGGAAGGCGAACTGTTCGGGGGTGACGCGGAGAGCGCGGTTGACGGGTCCGAACATGTCCTTGCAGACTTCGATGCCCTCCGTGAAGCAGGCTTCGTCACCTTCGATGAGGGAGACGATGATGTCCTGGGCGGCGACGCCGCCGAAGTAATCGGCCTGCGCCTCGGGGGTCGGTTGAACGGTGAAGAAGGGGGGGTGGCAGGGGTGGGCGATCATCTGAGTCACGCCCGGGCGGGAGGCGAGCTGGCCGACATAGGCGGCGGCGGCATCGAGCATGATGAGGGTTCCGCCCTGCTTCATCCGGGGGACCAGATCGCGGGAGATCCGGCCGATGAGCGCGTCCGGCACGGCCATGACGACGTGGTCGGCCGACTGCATCGCTTCGTCGAGCGGGGTGGTGGCGAGCGCCGCGGCCTTCGACGGGTCGCTCTCGCAAAGCAACAGCCTCCAGCGGTTCGCCGCGGAGAGTTTGTCCACGGCGCGGGCGCCCATTTTGCCTCCCGCGCCAATGATCGCTACTGATTTCATGACTGTATCTCCATTAGTCCGGTATCCAGCCGCGGAGGGTGCGAATGCTCCGCTCGGCCCATGCCTGTTCCATCCGAATTGTCTCTTCGCGGGACGCCTGCTCGGGGGGCCACAGCTCGAGGATGGCGCTCTGGCAGCGGGGACCGAGGCGGGCGAGAATCCACGGGATGTCGAGCTGACCCTGGCCGGCGGGGCGTCCCTCGACGCGGAAGCCCATCTTGTGCCATTCACGGCGGACGATGAAGTCCTTGACGTGGAAGCCGAGGGTCAGGGGGGCGAGGTGTTCGACCACATAGCGCCAGCCTTCGCAGATGGCGAGTGAATTGGCCGTATCCAGGGTGACGCCGAGCCACTCGGCTTGAAGGAGGGAGGCGAGTTCGGCGGCGGGGGTGACGGAGTTTTCGAGCGCGAGAGGGATGCCGGCGTTGGCGAGAAGCGGCCCGGCGGCGCGCAATTGACCCGCGATCCAGGCGGCCGGCGGCGCCCCCTCCGGCGCTTCCTGCAAGACCGTTCTGAGCAAAGGCGAGCCGGTGCGTTTGCAGAGCTCCAGTTGCCTGAGAATCTCGCCGGTCTCGAGGCCGGCCATTCCGATTTCGAGGGTGAGGCCGCGGCGCCGCGCTTCGGCGGCGATTTGGTCAGCGTTGGTTTCGGTGACCGGGCAGTTCGGGCCGAACTGGACGCGCTTGACGCCCAGTTCGGAAGCGCGCTGGAGCAAGCCCATGGCGTCCATGACGCCTTCGCCGAGGGCCCACATGAACGAGTAGGTGCCGATGCCGAGTTGCATGTGGCCTCACGCGTTGCCGGAAGAGATGACGACGATGGCCGCGACGAGCAGGCCGATGCCGGCCAGCGACAGCCGCACAGCCCGCGGCGGCGCGCCCTTCCACTCTCCGCTGAGAGCGCCGAGCGAGTTCGACGTGATGAGGGCCATGGACATGAACAGCGGCCAGCCGGCGACGGCGCCGAGCCCGCCGAGGGCGCTTGCGCCGAAGCCGTAGACGAGAAAGCTGGCGAAGCAAAGCACTCCCATCAGGGAAGCCCAGAACCAGTTGGAGGCGGCGTTGTTGGAGAACATCGCCCAGGCGTCCTCGTCGCGGACGCGCTTGAGCGCATACAGGGCATTGGGGAGGAAACCCGCCACGAGCGTCACCAGCCAGATGGCGTTGGCGGCGTTGCCGGGGCTGGCGCCCAACTGTTCGGCGCGCTTTTGAAGACCGGCGGCGAACGCGAAGCTCAGGTTGAGCATTGGAGAGAAGACTCCGGCCAGAAAGCAGATCAGGAGCGCGATGCCGAATCCCTGACGCGGCGTGGAAGCGCCTCCGGCGGCATCTTCGCGGATCTTGGCCGCACGGGCGCAGAGGTAGATGCCTCCGAGGACGATGAGGGTGCCGGCCAGCAGCGCGCCGCCCTGTTTGGTCCAGAGCCGGTCCCGGTGGAGGACGAGCAGGGGCGTGAGCGTGCCGATGGGGGCGATGAGGCCCAGAATCAAGCCGTAGCCGACGGCGAGGCCCATGCGGTCCACTCCGATGCCGAAGAGCACGGAGCCGATGCCCCAGCCGGCGCCGAACAGGATGGCGCTCCAGAGGGATGCGCGCGGGGCGGTGGCCAAGGCCGACCACAAATCGGGGATGGTGAGCCATGCAGCCGCGAGCGGGACGACAATCAGGCCGATCAACGAATAGACGAACCAGCCGTGGCCCCAGCGCCAGCCGCGGAGCTTTTTCATCGGCGCAACGAAACTTCCATTGAAGATTCCGCCGGCCAGAACGGCGAGGATGCCCCAAACGATTTCGGCTTTCATCCTCCGGCTCCTCAGACGAACAGGTTTTCGAGCGCGGGCGATTGCAGGACCGCGCCGACCGTGTGGAATGTCGCGGAAGCGACCCGGAGCCGCTCGAAGTTGGCGATGGCGCCCCGGGTCCAGGCGGCTCCGAACATGGTGAGCAGGCGCGGGTCGGTCTGCCCGCGCGGGCCGAAGGTGACCGGGCTCAGAAAGACCCGCGCGCCGCCGGTGAACGACCGGACGGTTTCCACCATGGACTCGTGAGAGGCCAGGTTGGACATGATGCTTTCGTCGTCGAAGGCGTGAACCTGCGGATGGAGCCCGAAGGCGACGCCTTGCGAGAAATCGGAGCCGCGGTTGCGGTTCAGCTCGGCGAAGTACTGGTCTGAACCGGGCAGGACAGGCACTTGAGGGAAGCGGGCGCGAGCCATCTCCACCCATTTTGCCGGCGCAACCGGCTCGCCTTTGCGATAGACGATGACGCGCGCCAGCGGCGCGCCGCCGGTCCTGATGGCCGCGAGTTCGTCTTGGGCATTGCCGCCGAGAGTGAGCGCCAACTCCAGCGGCAGGTTCCAGCGAGCCGCCTCGGAGATGCGCTCCGGCTGCTCGAGCCGGAGATGGGCGAGCCTGAGCTTGTGCAGGCGCTCGACGAGGACGGGCAGAGGCTCAGTGGCGTCGAGTGTCAGGCCCAACGGAAGATCGCCGCGCCGGGGTTCGTGCCGGAGACGGATTTCGACAGTCTGTTCGATTCTGATTCCGGCCGCCACTTCGACCGGGTAGGGCAGAGCCAGAGGGGTGGGATAGGTCTTGAAGTTGGCGTCCGACCAGTTGCGCTGATCCTCCATCTCCCAGATCTCGCCGCCGAAGACGATTTCAACCGCGCGCCCTCCGGCAAGCAGGTACGACATGGACTGGATGCCGAGCACGGGTTGATGGGGAGAGACGAGCCTGGGGAAAGCGGCGGTAGTGGTTCGTCCGCCGGCGTGGGTGATGGCCGCGTCCCGTCCGGCGCAGGACAGCGGATGATGGACGCAGATCCCGATTCTGTTTCGTTTGAAGGAGGAGAGGGCCTCTCCGGCAGCCCGGTAACGGATGACACCTTCGGCGCGACCCTCGATTTCGCCGCGCCAGCGGAAGTGAATGGGCCCGGCTTTGTGCTCCGCGTCGAACGACAAGGCGAAAGCGCCGGTGGCTTGCTCTGTCTTGAGATTGGAGAGGACGAAGGGCGGCGTCCCCCAGTTTTCGTCCCTGAGGGCGAAGTAGACGCGCTCGACCGCCTCGACGCCGAAGGCGCGGACGTGCCAGAGATCTCCATCGCGAAACTCCAGCGACCATTCGCCAGCTTGCAGGTGCATGGTTTCCCCCGCTTTCAGACAGCGAGCGCGGCGCCGCGCGCCGCCGACTCGTAAGCAGCAAAGATCAAACGCACGGTCTTCAGATTGTCCTCGCCGGAGGTTTCGATTTCCGTTTCGCCTCTCAGTCCCTGAAGGATGTTGTTGTGGCAGGGGACGATGCTGGAGTGAACGACGTCGTAGGCTGGATTGGCCCACTGATAGCGGGGCGGCGGGATGCGCTGGATCTGGGTGCCGTGTTTGGTTGTCAGGCGCAGCCAGAAGTCGGGGGCGAGTTCGAGCGAGCCGGTGGCGCCCTCGGCGAAGAGGCAGGTTTCGGGGAAGCGGTCGCGCTCGAGGCAGTTTTCGGCGTAGCCCATTTCGATGATGAGAGTCGCGCCGGATTTCATCCGGAGCATGACCGTCGCCACGTCCTCGCCTTTGATGTTGGCGTGGACGCGGCTGGTCTGGCAGTAGAGCCTGTCCGGTTCGCCGCAAAGAAAGCGGGCTGTGTCGAGGAGGTGGCTGCCCATATCGGTGAGGATGAACTGCTCCAACTCGGCGAGCGCGGGCTGGTTTTTGAAGACCGGGAAGCCCGAGACCATGGAGATGCGCATCCTGAAGACCTCGCCGATGGCGCCCGTGTCCATTGTCTGCTTGAAGGCGCGGATAGGCGACTGCCAGCGCCAGTTTTCGTTGATGGCGAGCTTCACGCCGCGCTCCTTGCAGAAAGCCACCATTGCTTCGGCTTCGGAGAGGCTTGCAGCCATGGGCTTCTGGCAAACGACGGGATAGCCCATGCTGGCGGCGAGCCTGGTGTATTCGGCATGCGTGCCGACATCAGTCAGGACATCGACGAAGTCGGGCTGCTCGCGGGCGATCATCACCGCGGGATCGTCGTAGACGCGCTCGACGCCGAACTCGGCGGCCAGGGTTTCGGCTTTGGAGCGGGTACGGTTGTAAACGCCGGCGCAGACGGCGCCGCCGGTCTCAAGCCAGCCTGCCAACTGGTAGCGCGCCCAGAATCCGGCGCCGATCATGACGAACCGCAGCTTCCGCATACTGTGTGGTGAGCGAGTATCGTGATTACGACATCACAGACGGGCGGGGCTGTCAACCAATGGGGGAGGGGTTCCGGTCTAGCATAGAGTTTGGGCCAATCGCGCATGTCCACGAGGAACGTCATTATTATCGGCAGCGGCTGCGCCGGAAACACGGCAGCCATCTACACCGCCCGCGCCGGGCTGAATCCGCTGGTGGTCATCGGCCACGAACCCGGAGGGCAGCTTTCCATCACGACGGAGGTGGAGAATTTCCCTGGTTTTCCGGAGGGCATTCAGGGACCGCAACTGGTCGAGAACATGAAGCAGCAGGCGATCCGCTTTGGCGCCGAGTACATCGCGGGCAGGGTGGAGGAGGCCGACCTTTCCAAGCGGCCATTCAGGATCAAGGTCGAGGAGGAGTGGCATGAGAGCCGCACGCTGATTGTCGCCTCGGGCGCGAGCGCGCGCTGGCTGAACCTGCCCAACGAGCAGAAGCTGATCGGCCACGGCGTGAGCTCGTGCGCCACCTGCGACGGGTTCTTTTACAAAGGCAAGAAGATCATGGTGATCGGCGGCGGCGACTCGGCGATGGAGGAGGCCAACTTCCTCACGCGCTTCGGCGAGGAAGTGACCATCGTGCACCGCCGCGAAGAGTTCCGCGCCTCGAAGATCATGCTGGACCGCTGCCGGGCGAACCCCAAGATCAAGTGGCTGACGAGCACCGTGGTGGAGGATGTCCTCGACGTGGAAAAAGGCTACGTGACCGCGGCGAAGCTGCGGAACGTGAAAACGGGCGAGACGTGGACACAGGATGTGGACGGCTTCTTCCTCGCCATCGGCCACATTCCAAACACCAAGCCGTTCAAGGGCCAGCTCGAACTGGACGAAGATGGCTACATCATCAGCCACGGCGGCGCGCGGACGAACATTCCGGGCGTGTTCCACGCAGGCGACGTCGAGGACCGGATCTACCGCCAGGCGATCACGGCTTCGGGCGCCGGCTGCAAGGCGGCGATCGAGGCCGAACGCTTCCTGGAGGCCGAGGGCCACTGAGGTGATTTCACGACGCGCGGCGCTCCTGCCGCTGGCCGCGCCTGCCCGGCGGTATCAGTTTGGGGCGCACTGCTGGGTGTACGCTTCGAAGCTGCCGGGATACGATCCCTACCCGGCGCTCGATGAGATCTTCTCCGACTGCGCCGCGGCCGGGGCGGCCGGGGTGGAGCTCATGCACCAGGTCTTTCTGGCGCATGACGATGGGGCGGCCAAGGTCCGCGAGGCGTCGAAGAAGCACGGCATCGCGTGCTGGGGCTCGTCTTACTCGGGGAATATGTGGGACGCGGCGCAGACGGCGCAGATCCTGAAAGACGTCCGGCGGCTGTGCGAGGGGCTGCGGAGCGTGAGCGCGGCGGTGCTCGGCCTGAGCGCCGGCGACGCCCGGCGCCGGAAGACCGGCGCGGAGCTCGACGCGCAGGCGGCCTGCCTGCGGGAGATCTTCAGACTGGCGCGGGAGAACGGCATCGAGCCGAATCTTCACAATCACACATACGAGGTCAGGGACAACGAACACGACCTCTCGGGAACGCTTGCGCGCCTTCCGGAGGCGAAGCTCGGGCCCGATTTCAACTGGCTGCTGCGCGGGGGCGTGGATCCGATCGGCTTCATCCGCCGGCACGGGACGCGCATCGTGTACGCGCACTTGCGGAACCAGGATGCGGCGGGCAGGTGGACGGAAGACCTGGCCACCGGCGTCATGGATTACTCGCGGATCGGGCGCGCTCTCGCGGAGATGAATGCGCCGGTGCGGCGGATGTCGGTGGAACTTGCGTTCGAGCGCGATTTCACGCCGGAGCGGCCGCTGGGCGAATCGATCCGGCGGAGCATCGATTTCGCGAAGCGCACGCTCGTTTGAATCGCGGGCGCTGGTATGATGCTGGACAGCCATGCCGAAGCCTCTGTTCCTCTCTCGCCGGAGCGCTCTGGGCGCGTTGTTGGCGGCGGCTCCGGCGCCGCTGATCTCGCAGCAGCAGAATCCGCGCCTCAGCTACCCGCCCGACATGGCGGGCGCGCGGGCCGAAGTCTACAAGACCGCGGGCGGCGCCGACCTCAAGCTGTGGATGTTCATGCCGGAAGGAGACAAGGGCTCCGGCCGCCGGCCGGCGATTGTCTTCTTCTTCGGCGGGGGCTGGACGAGCGGTTCTCCAAAGCAGTTTGAACAGCACTGCCGGCATTTCGCCTCGCGCGGCATGGTGGCGATCGCGGCCGATTACCGGGTTGCTTCGCGGCATCAGGTGAAGGTGGCCGATTGCGTGCGGGACGCGAAGTCGGCGGTCCGCTGGGTTCGTTCGAACGCCGGGAGGCTTGGGATCGATCCGAACCGCATCGCCGCCGGGGGCGGCTCAGCCGGCGGCCACCTCGCGGCCGCGGCAGCGATTCTCCCGGGGCTCGAAGAGGCAGGGGAGGACTTGACGGTGAGTTCACGTTCGAACGCGCTCGTCCTCTTCAATCCGGCGCTTGTGCTCGCCGCCGTCCCGGATGCCGGTCTGGACCAATCCGCATTCGCCAAGCTCGCGGGCCGGCTTGGAACCGAGCCGGAGGCCGTCTCGCCGTATCATCATGTCAAGAGGGGCGCGCCGCCCACGATCATTTTCCACGGCAAGGCCGATACAACAGTTCCGTATGGAACAGTGGAAGCCTTTGCGAGAAAGATGGCGGCGGCCGGGAACCGCTGCGAACTCGAGGGCTATGACGGCCAGACGCACGGCTTCTTCAACTACGGACGGGGCAACAACGAGTACTTCGAGAAGACTCTCAAACGGGCGGATCAGTTTCTGGTTTCGCTCGGCTGGCTGAAGTAGCGCCGGGCCGGGCGGCCACAGATCATATATGAAATTTGATAGAGTCAGGCGGTGATGAAGACTCTCTCCGCCGGCCTGATTGTGGCCGTTTCATTCTCCTTGATTGCCGCGCCGCCGAGGCCTGCCGGCGCCTTGAAGGCGTGGCAGCAGATCACCCTCTCGTTTCAAGGGCCTGCCTCCGGCGAGGCTGCGCAGCCCAATCCGTTCACCGACTACCGCCTGACGGTGAAGTTCACGCACGCCGCTTCCGGAACGGCGGTCGTGGCGCCCGGCTACTACGCGGCAGACGGCAATGCCGCGGAATCGTCGGCGAGCGAAGGCAATGTTTGGCGTGTCCACCTGCTGGCGCCGGGCGCGGGGGTCTGGAGGTGGGAGGCGTCATTCCGGACCGGACCGGGGATAGCGCTCAGCGAGGATGCGCAGGCAGGGACGCCGGTGGCGGGGGTGGACGGCTTGAAGGGCGAGTTCCGGGTCGCGGCTGCCGACCCGAAAGCGCCGGGATTCCTGGCGAAGGGGCTGCTGTCGTACGACGGCTCGCACTTCTTCAGGTTCGCCAATGGCGAGCGGTTCCTGAAAGGCGGGGCGGACAGTCCGGAGAATTTTCTCGCCTACGCCGATTTTGACGGTACGTTCGACACCGACGCGGCGTTCAACGAGGGCAGGAACACGACAGGCAAGGCATTCGTGCACCAATACGCGCCGCACCTGCGCGACTGGCGCGCGGGCGATCCGGTCTGGCAGAAGACGAAGGGCAAGGGCATCATCGGAGCTCTGAACTATCTCGCCGGCAAGGGCATGAACAGCGTCTATTTCCTCACCTACAACATCGATACGGGCGATGGGAAGGACGTGTGGCCGTGGACGGGTCCGGAGGTCCGCGACAGGTTCGACGTCTCCAAGCTGGCGCAGTGGGAGACCGTTTTCTCGCACATGGACCGGCTTGGCATCCAACTCCATGTCGTCACGCAGGAAACAGAAAACGATCACAAACTCGGCGGCGGTCCGGGATTGAACCCTGCCAGGCGCTTGTATCTTCGCGAACTGATCGCGCGGTTCTCGCACCACCACGCGCTGATCTGGAACCTCGGCGAAGAGAACAACACGCCGGACGCGGACCGGAAGCTGACCGCCTCATATATCCGCTCGCTGGACCCGTACCGCCACCCGATCACCGTTCACACGCACGTCAACCGGATTCAGGAGTGCTACGGGAAGCTTTTGGGGCACGAAGCGTTCGAGGCGACCTCCATCCAAGCCGATATGGACCGCTACCACCGCTACACGCTGGAGATGCGGGAGGCTTCTGCAAAGGCAGGCCGCAAGTGGGCCATCTTTGGGGACGAGCAGACGCACGCGGACTCGGGCGTCGTTCCCGACGCCGACGACCCCGGGCACGACGTTCCGAGGAAGCGGGCGCTGTGGGGGAACCTGATGGCGGGAGGCTCGGGCGTCGAGTGGTACTTCGGTTACAAATACCCGCACATGGACCTGAACTGCGAAGACTGGCGCAGCCGGGACAGGATGTGGGACCAGACGCGCTTCGCGCTCGAGTTCTTCCACCGCTATCTGCCTTTCTGGGAGATGGCGCCCGGCGACGGGCTTGCATCAGGCGGGGCGGCGTTCGTGCTTGCCAAGCCGGGCCAGGTTTACGCGGTCTATTTGCCGCAGGGAGGCAGCATCCGACTCAAGCTCGAGACCGGCAGCTACGCAGTCGATTGGTACAACCCGCGCTCGGGCGGACCGCTGCTCAAGGGCGGGCAGGTGCGCGCCGAAGCTGGAGCCGAGACAGATCTCGGCCCGCCGCCAACCGGCCCCGCCGCGGATTGGGCCGCGCTGCTCCGGCGCGTCCGGTAGAGGCCGTCCGAAGGGCCCGTTCAAAACGGCGGCGGCGGGCAGCCGGTGTCTTGACGGCTCGGGCCTCTCCCTGACCGCCGCGGCTCGACTCGCGCCCTGAACGGCGCTTCCGCCGCTCGAGGCCGCTCAGTTCCGCTCTTCCCGCTGGTACGGCTTCTGCTGATACCGCGCCGCCTCTTCGAGCGCGCCCTGCGTGTTGTCCTTGGTTCTCAGCGCCTTGGTGTACTCGTTCAGCGCCCGCTCCCGCTGCGAGGTCACGTCGTAGATCTTGCCGAGGTTGATGTGGCTCCAGACCACCGTCCATTTGGGCTCTTCGTCGCCGTTGATGGCCTCGCGGAATTCATTGGCGGCGGACTGATAGTTGCCCTGCTGGAAGAAGACCTCAGCCACGCGGTAATGCGCCAGAGAGGACAGCCGGTTCACCTCGAGCGCCTTCTGATACTCCTTGAGAGCCTCGTTGAAGTTGCCGAGCTCGGCGAATTGCTCGCCGCGGCGGATGGCCACCGCGACGCGCATATTCGGCGACATGCGGAGCAACCTCCCGTTGGGATCCACCTGCAACTTGCGCGGCTTGCCGAATGTCTCGAGAGAAAACTCGGTCGAGGGGCCGACGACTTCGACGACCTTCATCTCCGGGTTGCCTTCGGTCTCGATCTTGATCTCGACCGGCATGCGGAAGGTATCGAGGTCCTGCTCGATTTTGCCCATGACGCGGAAGCCCTTCTGGGTTCTGAAGACCGTGTAGGTGGTTTTGAACTCCGGCGCGCCGGTGGATTCGAGCCACTGAATGAAGAAGCCCTGGAGGTTGCGCTGCGTGGTCTGCTCGGCGATCCTGCGGATGTCGTCGGTGGAGATGGGCTTGTTGGCGAACTGATCGGCGGCCGTTTTCAGGATCTTCTTGAAGGCTTCATCGCCTGCGATGCCGCGCAGCATATGCCATGTGGCGCCGCCCTTGCTGCCGGTGACAGCGAAGAACTCGGGGCTGTAGTCCTCGTAGCGGGCCGCTTGCCGGACCGGGGCCTCGGTCACGGTGAGCGCGTCGACGTACAGATCCTTGATTTCGAGTTCGAGGACCGACGCGCCGTTCAAGTGTTCGAGGTACATGATCTCGGCGTAGCGCGCCAGTCCGTTGGCGATCCAGATGTGGTTCCGGTTCACGGGGGAGACCAGCAGACCGAACCACTGCCGGGTGAGTTGATTGGCAAGGACACGGGGACTCGGGGCGCGGCCGGCGGTGGAGGGGGAGAGGAAGATCATGCCGGGCGCCGAGTATGCGCCGGGGGCGCCCTCGCCGGTTTCGATCAGCGTCATGTTGGCTGTCTGGGGCACGCCGTAGAGGGAGGTGAGATAGACCATCGCCTTTGCGGTTTCCTCACCCCAGGCTTGGGCGTTCTTTGCCCGCTCAGGGGTGAAATTCACCGTTGTCGTGATGCCGGCGGAGTCAACTCGCTGTGGAGCTTCCTTGACCAAGGCGAGATTTCCGGGGAAACCGGGTTGTCCGACCCACTTGAAGGCGGGCCCGGCGGGCCCCTGGATCTCCGCGCCTTCAGTGACGGCCCGGAAGCCCGGCGGGGCTTGCACGGCCAACTCCATCGTGTAGCGGTCCGACGTGTAGCCCGAGACAGGGAACCACCGCCCGGGGTAGAGCAGCCAGACGCGGTCCGGCTTGACCGCGGCGAACGTCAGCCCGTAGATGGGCGACTCTTCATCGCCGCGGAGCACGCCGCCGTATTCGAAGGTCAGGGTCACCGGCTGGCCCTTGGGGAGCGGATCCTGGAAGTTGACGCGCACGGTGAAGTCCTGAATCGTGCGGCTGGTTTGCAGGGCGCGCCCCTGCGCGTCGGTCACTCTCTGGAGGTTGAGCGAATTGTGGAGCTCAAACGCGACGGACAAGGCCCTGTCGTCCAGAGACGTGAAGGCGACCTGCGTTCTGGCTTCCAGCGCCTGCTGTTCCGGGTCGATTTTGAGATTGATCTTGTAGGATTCCACGTCGATGGAAGCCCGGCGGTCCTGCTGCGCCCAGAGGGCCACCGGCCATGCCGCAAGCAACAAATACAGAAATGACTTCATGACCTATCCTCTTGGATGGACGCGCAAATCAGCCGTGCAGATTCCTCGAATGGATCGTGGCCGGCCGCCAGGATCGCCTTGATCTCGCCCAGTTCGGCTTTCATCCGTGCTCTCTTTTCAGGATCGCAAAGCAACGCCCTTACGGCGGCGGCCAGGTTCTCCGGCGTCATCCGATCCTGGATGTACTCTTCTATGACGGCTCTTCCGGCGATCAGGTTCACCATTGTGAAGAAGGGAATCCTGACCAGGGGTTTGCCGATTGCGTAGGTGAGCGGGGAAACGCGGTAGAACGCGACGACGGGCGTCTGGAGCAGCGCCGCCTCCGTGGTGACGGTGCCCGAGGCGCCCAGAACCACGTCGGCATGGGCGAGGGCGTCGCGAGTCTCGCCGAAGATGAGGCGCACGTGGCCGGTGGCTTCCAGAGGCTGGTAGAGGGAGCGGCTGGCGCCCTGCGGGGCGGCGCAGAGCACGGCAGGGGCAAGGCTTTCCGCCAAGCGTTTGACGGTTTCAGCCAGCACGGGGAGATGGCGCGCGATCTCGCCTTCGCGCGAGCCGGGCGCGAGGGTGACGACCGGCCGGCCGGCGGGCACACGGTTTTTCTCCATGAACTCCTGCCGGCTGAACAGGGGGCGGGCTTCGCCGGCGAGCGGATGGCCGATGTAGCGGGCGTCGACGCCCCGCTCTCGATACCAGGCTTCCTCGAAGGGGAAGATGCAATGGAGTTGGCGGACGGTGGCGGCGAGGGTTTTGGCGCGCCAGGAGCGCCAGGCCCAGGCTTGGGGGGCAATCAGGTAGAAGACCGGAATCTGTAGCTTTTTTAATTGTTTGGCGATGTGGAGGTGGAAGCCGGGGCTATCGGCGAGGACGGCGAAATCGGGTTTGCGGTGAGCCGCGGCGGCGACGAGGCGGCGGTATTCGCGGTGGATCCTGGGAAGGTGGGTGACAACCTCCGCAAGTCCAACGACAGAAAGGCTTTCGCTCCTCACGACGGCCTCGACTCCGGCGGCGCGCATTTCGGCGCCGGCGCTGCCAAAGAAGACTGCGCCGGGCCAAACGAGCCGCAATTGACGCGTCAGCCGCGCCGCGTAGCGGTCGCCCGAGGGTTCGCCGGCGGAGATCAGGACCGTCTTGGGCACCGCTCTTCAGTCTAATCGTCGGCGGCGAGGGCGCGTTTGGGGCCGTCTGTTAGACTGAAGTCGTACTTTTCCATGTCCGCGCAGAACCAACCGCGCCTGAGCCTTGGCCAATTCGCCGACCGTTTCCGCAACGAGATGATTCCGATCGGGAACCGCTTTTGCTATT
Source organism: Bryobacteraceae bacterium (assembly GCA_013388415.1). Classification (GTDB taxonomy): domain Bacteria; phylum Acidobacteriota; class Terriglobia; order Bryobacterales; family Bryobacteraceae; genus JACADU01. The sequence continues at coordinate 2,119 of JACADU010000326.1, read as the reverse complement.
TCTGCGCCTCGGTGTCGCTGAGCGATGAGGACCGCAAGGATTATCTGGAGGAGCCGGTGGCGGCGCTGCCGCCGGTGATCGCCGCGCGGCTGCCGGAGGTGAGGATTCTGCTGGTTCCGTACCTGGAGAAGACGGCTGCCGCCGCGCGAGCGGAGTCGGCGATCGTATCCACTGAGAAGCCGCAGGAGGCAAAGTCGTTGTCGGCGGGATCGGTGGTGGATAAAGGCGGCGCGGTCCTGGCTTTCGCGATCAACGATTCGGAGGTTGCCGATTACCACTACCGGCTGTACTCCGCGCTGGCGGCGCTGGTGGCGGGCTCCGGGGGGGAAGACGTGCCGGCGGAATACGTGAAGCTGCTCGAGTCGGAGCTAGCCGAGGGCGTTCATGGCGAGGTGGACGAACCCGGCTGGCGGCTGAAGAACGCGCTGACGGAGCGGGCATTCAAGCCCGGCGCGAGGCGGCCGAAGCGGTTCAGGGAGTATGCGCGGCAGAGCTTCATCGACACGCTGACGCTTTATCTGCACGGCATCTGCTGCGATATTGACGTCGAAACCGGGCCGCGGCAGCTTCCATCGAACTACCTGCGAAGGCGGCTCCGGCTGTTGAAGGAGCTTTATCCGCCGCCGCAGGGTTACGCGGTCTTTCCGGAAGACATGCCGGCTCGCTGAGCGCTGCGCCTGGAGCCGGGTGAGACTGGGGTAGCCTGCAGGGATGGATCTCCGCTATCCAACCGGACATCCATCCGGAGAACGGGCCGATGACCGTTGGGCAAGTGATTGCGCTCTATTCATGGCATGGCCGGCATCATCTGGCGCATGTCCGCAATGCGCCGCGCTGAGCAGCATCCTCGCAGCTTTGTATCGCAAAGTACTTGACGAAGCGGCGACGCCGTGATTCAATAATTGCGTGGCCCGCCCTCATCCGATTCAGGATCACGCGATCGACAACCTGCGTTACATCCGCAATACGATGGAGCGCGCGGCTTCGTTGACCGCGGTGCCGGGCTATGGGGGCATGGTGATGGGCGGGACGGCGCTTTTGGCGGCGGTGATCGCGTCTCGAGTCTCGACGAACCGCGAATGGCTTACGGTGTGGCTGACCGAGCTGGTGCTGGCCGTGGCGATCGGGTCGCTGGCGATGGTGTTCAAAGCCCGCCAGACGGGGGCATCGCTGTGGAGCGAATCCGGCCGCAAGTTTCTGTTGAGCTTCACGCCCGCGGCCGCCGTCGGCGCGCTGTTGACCGCGCCGCTGTACCTGCATGGGCAGGCGAACCTTCTCGGGGCGGTGTGGCTGCTTTGTTACGGCGCGGCGGTGATCGCGGGCGGCGCGTTTTCGGTGAAGATCGTTCCGGCGATGGGGGCTGCGTTTCTTGCGCTTGGGGTGGTGGCGCTGGTGACGCCAGCGACGCTGAGGGATGTTCCTCTGGCTGCGGGTTTCGGAGGGCTGCACCTGATCTTCGGTTACTGGATTGCGAGGAAATATGGCGGTTAGAAGCGCCCGCAAGGAACAGGCCAGCCGGGCCGAGGTCAGGCTGGCCAGCGTGCGGCAGGACATCCCGTGTCTGGACCGATTGATTCACGAGAAGCTGCGCCTGGGCATTGTGAGCGCGCTGGCGGCCGCGCCGACGCTCACCTTTTCGGAGTTGAAAAAGCTGCTGGATACGACTGACGGAAACCTGAGTGTGCATGCGAGGAAGTTGGAGGAGGCTGGTTACGTCGAATGTGTGAAGAGCTTCGAGGGCCGGGTGCCGAAGAGCGAATACCGGCTCACGGAAACGGGCAGGAAGGCGTTAGGCCGTTATCTGGACCACATGGAAGCGCTCGTCAAGGCAATGCGGGGGAGCAAGTGATTCCGGGGCTGCACGTGGCCGTCATCATGGACGGGAACGGGCGGTGGGCGCAGGCGCGTGGCCTGCCGCGCATCGCCGGGCACCGGGCGGGCGCCGAGTCGGTGCGGCGGACGGTGGAAGCGGCTCCCGGGCTGGGCATCGGCACGTTGACGCTGTATGCCTTCTCCGCCGACAACTGGAAGCGGCCGCAGCATGAAATCAAGGCGCTGTTCGGGCTGTTCGCCAGGTATCTGCGGGAGGAGACCGGAAAGCTGGCAGAGAAGGGGGTGC
>JACADU010000403.1 GCA_013388415.1 Bryobacteraceae bacterium | reverse complement strand
CGAGTTGGGGGGAGGGACGGTAGACGCGGGAGGCGGAGAGGCGGAGGGAGCGAATGCGCACGCGGCGGGTCCAGGTGTCTGCGAGGAGTTTGGGGAGCATGGGGAGGAATTCGGATTCGAGGGCGGTGGGTTCCGGAGCGTCGAAGGAGCGGCGGGCTTCGTCGCGGTCGGCGTAGCGGAGGTCGAGGGTGAGGCGGCGGATTTCGGCTCCGCCGGCGCGGACCTGGGCCATGAGGCGCTAGGTAAGCTGGCGGAGGGCGGCGAGCAGGACGGGCTCCTCCCAGGCGTCTTCGGCGAACTCGATGGATTCGTGCCAGCCTTCGGTTTGGGGTTGTTTGGCAGCGACGGGCTCCTCGTTGAGGCCCTGAGCGCGGCGCTGCCAGAGGAGGGCGGAGCGCCCGAGGACGGAGCCGAGGGCGTCGAGAGGGATGCGGGCAAGCTGGCCGATGGAGTGGATGCCGGCGACTTCCAGGGTGGCCAGAGCCTGAGGGTCGAGTCCGGCGAGAGCGCGAAGGGGAAGGGGGGCGAGGAAATCGCGTTCCGTGCCGGGGGGGACGGTGACCTGTGCTCCGGGTTTGCGGAGGCGGGCGGCGATGCGGGCGGTGAGTTTATTGGAGGCGATGCCGGCCGAAAGGGAGACGTGGAGCCACTCGCGCACGGTTTTGCGGAGGCGGGCGACGGTGGTTTCGGGGGATTGATGCAGGAGTCGCTCGGCGCCGGTGAGGTCGATCCAGGCGGCGCCGACAGACGCGGGTTCGACGGCGGGGGAGGTTTCGTAGCAGAGCGACAGAATCTGATCGGAAAAGCGTTCGTAGAGGTCGTAGTGTGGGGGGACGATGACGAGATGAGGGATGGCGCGGCGGGCGCGGGCGGTGGGCCAGCCGGGGCGGACGCCGAGTCTACGGGCTTCCGGGGAGGCGGAGAGGATGGCGCCGCGGTGGACCGCTCCGACGGCGACGGGGCGGTGGCGGAGGCGGCGGTCGGCAGCCTGCTCGATGGAGGCGAAGAAGCGGTCGGCGTCCCAGTGGATGATGGTGCGCATGGGGGCAATCCGATATAAAGGTTTACAGTTCATTTATACGCCTTTTCTTCGCCTACCGCAAGAGGAAGTCCGGGTACCCGGGCAGCCACACATTCTGCCATTGGAACGTGCCATTTCCCTGTGGCGCCTTAGAGGCTGGAGGCTGACATGAGGAACTTCCATCTGCCGCTGCCGCAGCGGACCTGCGCGCTGCTCAGGGCAGAGGCGGAGCGCGCGCGGGTGCCCGCCACGACCCTTGCCCGCGAAGCCATCGATGCCTGGCTCAAAGATCAGATTGTTGATGGCGGGATAAAACGGCAGCGTTTCTGGCGGTGTTGTCGTCAAAGAGAGCGCGGCAATCTGTCATCAGGCCGCCACCGCCGACCGCGCGAAACTCACGGCACGGATAGGCCGGTCCCCGGGCGGCCGCGCATTCCGCGGGTTTTCGATCTGATAGTCTCTCCCCCATGGAGGACGATTCCCGCGTTGTTCTCGTCACGGGCGCCGGGCGCGGCATTGGCGCCGGGCTGGCGCGAATCCTCGGTGAGCGCGGCTGGCGGGTGGCGGGCCATCACTTCGATCCGGGGCCGGTTCCGGGAGAGCCGTGGCTAAAAGCCGACCTCGCCAAACCGGGCGAAGCAGCCGCGCTGGTGGCACGCGTGCTTGAACGAATGGGCCGGCTCGACGCCGTGGTCCACAATGCCGCCGTCGACCTCGGTCCGCTCGCGCTGCTCGAAACCACTCGAGAGCAGTATGACCTGATCTTCGGCGTGAACCTTGCGGCGGCGTTCGAACTCGCACAGGCCGCCGCGCGCCACATGATCGCGCGGGGCGAAGGCGGGCGCATCATCAGCATCAGCTCGATTCATTCCCGCATCACGCTGGCCGGCCGGGCCATCTACGCCGCTTCCAAGGGCGGGCTGGAAGCCCTGACCCGGGCGCTCGCGCTCGAACTCGGCCCGCACCGCATCACGGTGAACGCCATCGCCCCCGGCTTCATCGAGGTCGAGCGCACGCGCAGCATCATTCCTCATTACGACCCGGAGGCGGTGGGCCGGGTGATTCCCATCCGCCGGGTGGGGCGCCCTGAGGATGTCGCCGCCGCAGCGCTCTTCCTGCTCTCCAAGGAAGCGTCCTTCGTGACCGGCCAGACGCTGGTGACCGACGGCGGCTCCAGCATCAAGCTCGATTTCCAGGTCTGATCAGGCAGGCAACCCATGATTCCAGTTCTTCATTCCGTCAGCTACGCGGGCGTCTGGCCCGGACAGGCGCGGCTCGCCCTCGATGAGTTCCTCGACAAAGCTTCCTCGCTCGGCTTCCCGGCGGTGATGCTGATGGCCAAGCGGCCGCACCTCTCCGTGCTCGACTTCCCCCGCGATGCCTGCTTGCGGCTTCGTGAGAGGATTGAAGCGCGCGGCCTGCGCGTCCACGTGATCGCGGGCTACAACAATTTCTCCGCTGACGCCGAACACGGCGACGTGCCGCACCGCGAGATTCAGATCCAGCACGTCACTGAACTCGCCCGGATGGCGCGCGACCTCGGCTGCGGACTGGTGCGCATTTTCACCGCATACGAACACCCCGCCGTGAGCTATGCGCAGCTCATGCACAACACGGTGGAGGCGCTGCGGGAATGCGCCCGGCGGGCGGCGGAGCACGGCGTCACAATCGGCGTGCAGAACCACCACGACCTGGCGTCGCACCACGACAGCATGGCGGATCTGATCCAGGCGGTGAACGAGCCGAACTGCCGCGCCATGTTCGACGCCTGGACGCCCGCCCTGCACGGCGCGGACATCGCCGCCGCGGCGCGGCGCATGGCGCCGCTCACCTGCCACACCACCATCGCCGACTATCAACTTCGTCCCCGCTTCCACTACCAGCCCAACGCCGTCAACTTCCTTGAGCAGAAGGCCTGGACACAGGCGGTCCCCATGGGCGAAGGCTTCATCGACTACCGCGGCTTTCTGTCCGCGCTGGCCGAAGGCGGCT
>JACADU010000415.1 GCA_013388415.1 Bryobacteraceae bacterium | reverse complement strand
GCCGACGTTGAACCACGTGGAAGAGAACGCGGGCACGGCATATTGATCGCAGGCGTTCAGGATTCCCATCGCCTGCGCCGCCAGCGAGACCAGCAGCAGGAACGGGAACATGATCTGCGTGAGCAGAACCGCCAGGTGATATTTGTCAGGCGCGTTGTGAACCCAGCCCGTCGTCAACGCTCCGACCAGCCAGGGGCTGATCAGAACGCCGGCGAGGCACAGGCTGCCCACCAGCAGGACGATGGCGGTGGCCACGAGATTGGCGAGGTGTGCCGCCTCTTCTTTGCCTCGCTTCTGCAAGTACTCGACGAAAGTCGGGATGAAGGCGGAGGACAGCGCGCCTTCAGCGAACAGATCCCTGGTCAGATTGGGAATCCGGAAGCCGATGACGAAGGCGTCCATCGCGCTGCCGGCCCCGAACAGCGCGCCCATCAGGCTTTCGCGGACAAGTCCGCTGACGCGGCTGACCAGAACCGCGAACGAAGCCACTCCGGCGCTTTTGAAGACCTTCTCCTGAGTGGAAGCAGCTTCGCTGGCGACAGGTTGAATGAAGGAATCAGCCAAGCGAGGGCGAGCCTCAGGCCCCGTACTTCTCCAGGAAGTGAGCCACGGTCATAGTCCCGAGATAGAAATTCTCGAGCTTGAATTTTTCGTTCGGCGAGTGCAAGCCGTAGTCCGGAAGACCGAAGCCCATCAGGACGGTGGGAATGCCAAGGTGAGAGGCAAATTCGCCGACAATCGGAATGGAGCCGCCAGAGCGAATAAACACGGTTTCACGCCGCATGACGTCCTTGAAGGCTTCCGCGGCCTTATCGATCGCGGGGTGGGAGGGGTTTACCACCACCGCCGGGCTGCCGCTGAGTTTCTTCACGCTCATCTTCAGCCCCTTGGGCGTGTTGTCCGCCACCCACTTCGAGAAGCTCGCGAAGGCCCTCTCCGGATCCTGATCCGGCACCAGCCGCATGCTGACCTTGGCAGTGGCGGTGGCGGGGATGACGGTCTTCGCGCCGGCGCCGGTGAAGCCGCCCGCAATGCCGTGCACCTCCAGAGTCGGCCGCGACCAGACGCGTGCCAGCACCATGCGGTCCGGTTCGCCGGTCAGCGTCGTGCTGCCGACCTCGTTCTTCAGAAATTCGGCTTCGCTGAACGGCAGCGATTTCCAGGAGTCGATTTCGGCGGCGGCAGGTTCGGCGACATCGTCGTACCAGCCGGGAATGGTGATCCGGCCATTGGCGTCCTTCGCCTTGGCGAGCAGTTCAATCAGCCCGTAAACCGCATTCGGCGCGGCTCCGCCGTAAAGTCCCGAATGCAGGTCGCGCATCGGCCCCTGGCACTCCACCTCGGTGTAAACCAGCCCGCGAAGGCCGATGCAGAGTGTCGGCATGCCGTCGGCATAGAGCGCGGTGTCGCTGACCAGGGCGACGTCGGCCTTGAGCTTCTCTTTGTTGGCGGGGACGTATTTCGCGATCGACGCGCCGCCGACCTCCTCCTCGCCCTCGACGATGAACTTCACATTGAGCGGCAACTTGCCGTGGACGGCGAACAGGGCTTCGATGGCTTTGATGTGCATGTACATCTGGCCCTTGTCGTCGGCCGAACCGCGGGCGTAGAGGTTGCCGCCGCGGATGGTCGGCTCGAAAGGCGGCGTCTGCCACAGCTCGAGCGGGTCGGGCGGCTGCACATCGTAGTGGCCGTAGCAGAGCACCGTCGGCTTGCCGGGGGCGTGGAGCCAGTCGGCGTAGACCAGCGGATGGCGCTCGGTTGGGATGATTTCCACGTTTTCGAGACCGGCGCTGGCGAGCTTGGCGGCCGTCCATTCGGCGGCGCGCCGGACGTCGCCCGCGTTTTCGGGCAGCGTCGAAATGCTCGGGATGCGGAGGAACTCGTTCAGTTCGTTGAGGAATCGCTCGGAGTTCGAGCGCACATAGGTGTTTGTCGCTTCGGACATGGCTGGTTCCAGGACAGTTCAGATTTTAGCGGGTTTGCGTCAGCGGCGCTTACGGGCCGGGGCTTTCGTGGCCTTTTTCGCCGGAGCTTTCTCTGGCGGAGTGGTTTGCGCTTCATCGGTGTCGAGCACCAGCGGCTTGCGGTCCGTGGGCATGATTTCGCCGGCGTGAATGGGGTAGATGCGCTTGGCGGCTGCTTGCGAGTGGCGCACCATTTCGGCGTAAGGCAGGTCTGTCTGTGTGACGAAGCCGAGGTTGTAGTTTTCGCCGTCGAATCTTCCAGTGACGCTCTGGTCGGCCATCTGGAACCAGTGCGCCCCGGCGACCGCCCAGTGCGCCGCGGAGCGCTCCATGTAGTACTGGAGAGCAACACCGCGCTCGTCGTAATTCTTCACTGGGACGAGCGATGGCCCCATGCCGCGGCCAGCCACGCCGAAATGAAACTCGCCGATGATGATCGGCTTGTCGAGGATCTTCGTCACCCGCTCCAGATAGGACGGGTTGGGCTCGAACTGATAGATGTTGATGCTGAAGGCGTCGAAGATCTTGTTCGCGCGCAGGATCAGGTCGGCGGGCGCGCCGGCGTAACGGAATCCGAGGACCATGTGATTCGGGTCGGCCGCCTTGATGGCTTCATTAGAGACGGTGTTATACCGGCGGGCCAGTTCTTCGAGCAACCGCTCGCGGGTTTCCGGCGTGTCGCCGTTGCCCTCGAGAAACTGCCGGCAGAAGGTTTGCGTGGCGGAGGACTGGGAGTCCTCGAGGATCCTCTCCACCAGCCTGCGCTCGTGCCATCGCGGCTCATTGCCGACGAACCAGCCGATGAGGAACGGATCGTTGGCGCGCGGTTTCACCTGACGCGCCACCTGCTCGTAGACGGCGGTTTCGTACTGCTCGCTGAAGGCATCGGGGTACCCGGCCCAGTTCTTGCCCTCCCAACGCACCGCGATCGTCGTAACGTAGGGAATGGAGGTCCTGGCCATCATTGTCTCTGACGACCAGTTGCCGATGGTGTTGAAGCCCCAGGCCCTGAGCCGCGCCTCCTGCATCTGCTTCCAGGCGTCTTCGTATGATGCCTCTCCGAAGCGCCTCTTCAGGTTCTCGCGGTAGAAATCGAACCCTACGCCGCGCCCCCGGTCTTCCTGCGCAATGGGGGGCTTCCACGCGTACAAGGCCTCACGGCCGTTTACGGGCGTCACGCCGTTGATCCGGACGCAGTCCATGCCCATGGAAAAGAACAGCGCGCCGTCGGGGTCGATCAGCCACCAGCGCTTTTCGATCTTCTTCGCGTAGAAAAACCCTTTGGCCGGTTGAGAGCCAGGCTTCCATCCGCCGTATTTCGACATTCCTGCCGCCGGCTTCCATGCCGCCAGCGATTTCTGCTCCGCGGCCCAGCGAGCTTTCAAATCGGCGAGAGACCTGACTTTCCCCGGCCAGTCGGCCGGAATCCACTGCCCAAACTCGTCGACCAGCGGCCTGATCTCCAAAGGCTGCGGCGAGACTTCGGAGTCGCTGAGCGTCACCGGACCGAATTTGAGCCTGACGGGCCGGGGCGTCTTCATGGAGACTTCGATCGCAGCCACCTCCTTCAGGTCGATGTGGTTGCCCCAGTTCGAGATCATGTAGCCGAACTCGCTGCGGTTGTTTATGTACTCATCGCGCAGAAAGCGCGCGGGGATCGCCGCCCGCACCGCGATCTTCTCCCACGGTTGCACGCGGAAGGTGAAGGTTTTGCCCTCGCGGTTGACGATCGCGAAGTTCCATTTGAACGTGGCTTCGCTTTCGAATTCGAAGACCAAAGAGCGGGCGGCGGTGAAGTCCCGCGCCGCGGAGGGGACTTCGAAGCGCACCTTGCCCGCGTTGTCGCCGGGCGGGAAAAGGATCTCCACCGCTCCAGCACGGTCCAAAGCGCGAACGATGGCCGACTCGGCTTTGGCCTTCGTGATCGAATCGGCATCGATCACGAGTCCGGATGCGGCGAATGCGAGCAGGACGATCATATGACCGTCAATGTATCAGAGGCGGATGTCCGGTTCACTTCAATGCCGGTCCGGCTTCAGGACGGCCAGGAAGTTGAGGTTCCGGTAAAGCTGCTGGTAGTCCAGGCCGCAGCCGATGACGAAGCGGTCGGGGATTTCGAAGCAGCGGTAGTCGATGCGCAGCGGCACGATGCGCTTGCTCTTCCGGTCCAGCATCGTGCACAGGGCGATGGAATTCGGCCCCCGGCCGGCGAGATTCTGGAGCAGGTATCGCGCCGTGAAGCCCGTGTCGACGATGTCCTCAACCAGAATCACGTCCTCGCCTTCGATCGCCTCGTCGAGATCCTTCGCGATGCGGACGACGCCGGAAGAGCCCGAGTGGTTCGAGAAACTCGAGATCGCCAGGAAATCAACCTTGATCGGAATCGTCAACTCGCGCGCCAACGCCGTCAGGAAGAACACCGAACCCTTCAGCACGCCGACCAGCTTCAGCGTCGAGTCCTTGTAGTGCTCGCTGATTTCGGCGGCCACCTCGCGGATGCGGTCGCGCACCTGCTCTTCGGTGAACAGGACGCGTTCGATCATGGGCAGCGCCGGTGTCTTCACGGCTGAACTTTCTCCTCCGCCAGGCTGTACTTGAGGACCATCTCCTCCAGGTCCTTCTGATAGAAGACCTGAATGCGGATCTGCGGGTAGATCTCGCGCAGCAGCCGGATCTTGCGGTTCTTCTTGGTGACAAGCGATTGCTTCATCGTCGTCAGCTCGACGTAGAGATCAGACTCCGGAAGATAGAAATCCGGCGTGAAGCTTTCGAGCACCCGCCCCTGCTGGTCCCAAGCGATGGGAAAGCTGCGCGGCTCGTACTCCCAGGGGATGCGGTAGAAATCGAGCAGGCTGGCGAAGGTTTTCTCGCTGGGGTGGCCGAAGGCGACTTGTTTGACGCCAGCGACGCCGCGCGGCTCGATTCCGTGCCTGGCCAGCCGCAGCCGGATCTGAAATTGCATTTGGGCCTCCGCAGCCGGACTCAAGTAGCCGTGTTCAGTCAGATTGCGGGCTTCGACGCCGGAGGCGATCAGCGCGGCCATCTGCGCGCCATCGAGCGTTTCAGAGTTCAAAACGATGTCGAAGCTGGCGGGCGGAGCTGTCGCCTGCCCGAAACGCGATTTCCGCGCGGCTTTTAGTTGGTTCTCGCGCTGTTTGAGCGCCACCCGGGCAGCGGCGCGGTCCAGACCGTCGTCGAGCATGAGGTTGCCGATGCGCCGCGCGGCAGGCGCGACAATGCGGACGCGAAACAGTGCGGGAAAATTCCTGAAGATGCGCTCCGCGCCGTCGACGCCGATCACCAGGTGCGACGAGACCGCCGCCCGCAGCAGCAGCGAGCCGGCCATGTCCGCCCAGTTCCTGGCGTCATGAAGGGCGTCCGCGCCGAACTCCTCTTCAAGCATCGCCTCCAGCCGCTCTGCGCTGAGATGCGTGAAGCCGAGGCGCTGAGCGGCCAGTTGGGCCACTTCGCGCGTCCTGCAGCCAGGCTCCCCGGAGACAGTAACGACCGCCATTCCCTGCCGCCATGATAGCGTCAAATCGATGAATGTTTCGCGGCGTTCCTTCGTTGCCGCCACCTCCGTGCTCGCCGCCGCGGCGAAATCGCTCGCTGCCCCGCGCGGATTCTCCTGCGACGTGGCCATCATCGGCGGGGGAACAGGAGGCTGCGCAGCCGCGCTCGCCGCCTGCCGGAATGGTCTCCGCGTCGTGATGACCGAGGAGACGGACTGGATTGGCGGACAGCTCACGGCGCAAGCCGTCCCGCCTGACGAGCACCCGTGGATCGAGAGTTTTGGCGGCACGGCTTCCTATCGCGCCTATCGTTCGGCGGTCCGCCAGTACTATCGGGACCACTACAGGCTTTCCGCCGAGGCGCGGGCGCAGCTTCGGCTCAATCCGGGCGGCGGCAGCGTCAGTGCCCTGACGCATGAGCCCAAGGTGTCTCTCGCCGTTCTCGAGGCGATGCTCGCGCGCTTCGTGAGTTCCGGGCAGCTTGTCCTTCTTCTCGAGCACAAGCCCGTGGCTGCGGACACGCAGGGCGACCGCGTCCGCTCAGTGACCGTCGAGAGCGCGCGCACGAAAACGCGCCGTATCATCGAAGCGCCCTGGTTCATCGACGCGACCGAGACGGGCGAACTGCTGCCCCTGGCGAAGGTCGAATTCGTCACCGGCTTTGAATCCAAAAAGCAGACGGGCGAGTTGCATGCGCCCGAAATCGCCCAGCCTGACAACCACCAGGCCTTCACCGTCTGCTTCGCCCTCGGCTATGCCGCCGGCGAGGACCACACGATCGAAAAGCCTCGTGAGTATGACTTCTGGCGGGATTACGTTCCAAAGATGACGCCGCCTTGGCCTGGAAAATTGCTCGCCTGGGCCATGAGCGACCCCATCTCGCTCAAGGAGCGCAAGGTGATGTTCGACCCGGCGGGCGACGCGAGCCCGCCAGGAGCGCTCAACCTCTGGATCTACCGCCGGATCTTTCGTGCGCGCAACCACGAACCGGACGGCGTCCGGGGCGACGTCACGCTCGTCAACTGGCCGCAGAACGACTACTGGCTGGGGAACCTGTATGGCGGGTCGGCGGAAGAGGCGGCGAAGCACCTCGAACGCGCGAAGCAATTGAGTCTGTCGCTGGTGTACTGGATGCAAACCGAGGCGCCTCGCCCCGACGGCGGTCAGGGCTGGAAGGGCCTCCACCTGCGCCCGGACATCACCGGGACCGAGGACGGTCTCGCCAAGTACCCTTACATCCGCGAGTCCCGGCGCATCCTGGCCGAGTTCACGGTTGTCGAGGAACACGTCGGCACAGACGCCCGCATGAAAGCGGCCGGCAAGCCGCGTGACGAAGTCACCGCGGAACGGTTCCCGGATTCAGTCGGCGTGGGCAGTTATCGCATCGACCTGCACCCGTCATCGGGCGGCGATAACTACATCGACGTCTCTTCCCTGCCCTTCCAGATCCCTCTGGGGGCGCTGCTGCCGCGGAGAGTGGAGAACCTGTTCCCCGCATCGAAGAACCTCGGCGTCACGCACATCACCAACGGCTGCTACCGCCTCCACCCGGTCGAGTGGAACGTCGGCGAGAGCGCGGGGATGCTCGCCGCCCACTGCCAGTTGGCCGGACTCGCCCCTCGCCAGATACGCAAAGATCCCAAATTGCTGGCTGAGTTTCAACGCCTGCTCGGCGCGCAGGGCATCGAAATCGAGTGGCCGCGGCTGCGGCCAAGGTGACCCGCGGACTATTCGATCAGCGGAATCTGGCTCGCCAGTTGCAGCAGAAGGACCTGATTGAGGGAACCCTCCACCTGGAGGAACCGCGCAGCGGCTTTCGGGCCTAGAGCGGCCTTCATCAGCCCGTAATACTTCTTTCGAAGCGCCGTCACCTGCGATTCGATGTTCAGCGAGGTGTTCGCCAGTTCGTCGGCGACTGGATCGGTCAGCTTCTCGAAGTTCTGCGCATATTTCTTGATGTTGGCGATTCGCTGGTCCCAGATCCCCGAGGCCTCTTTCTGGTACTTCTCATAGACGCTCCAGAACTTCGCCTTGTCGCCGGCTTCAAGATCCATTGCCGCGTCCACGATGCTCTGCGCCTCTTTCCTTACGTCCTTGCGCATCATGTCCATATATGCCTTGATCTGAGCCGCGTCGGCCTGTGCCGGCGCCTGGGCCCAACTGGACGGAACGGCCAGGCAAATCAGGCCCATTATCGTGGCCAAGTGTTTCATCTTGAGTAGATCCTCTCTGACAGCTTGGATAAGTTGTCCGTTCATTGTACCGCCTCAGGGCGCCGGCCGGCTCAGAGCGTGCCTGATGACGCCGCCCGTGTCCGGATCGCCTCGAAGAGGCGCAAGGAACGCGGCCGCACGTTCGGGCTCGATTGCCAAAATCGCGCGCACAGCCGCCCGCTTTGCGTCGCCGCGAGAAGATGCCTCCGCCGAGAAATGGAGCGAGTTGCCCTTTCTCACGGCCAAAGTGGGCAGTGTGGCGAGCATCTTTAACTCCGGCAGCGCCGCGCCGGCGGGCGGTCCAATGTCGCCCAGCGCCGCAGCCGCCGCCGGGGCGAACTCCGAGCTCGCAAGTAGGCCCCGGAGCTGTGGAATGCTCTGCGTGGCTTTTAGACGTCCAAGCGCTCTTGCGCATTCCGATCTGGCTCCGGGTCCAAGCCTGGCGGACGCGAGTGCCTGCTGCAGTCCGCTGACGACCGCTGGCGAGCGGTCTCCGATCTCCCCCAATGTCTGGGCCGCGGCCCGCGCAGCATGAAAGTTCGTCAATGTTTCAACCAGCACGTCAACCGCATCAGCCCGCCGCATCTTGCCCAAAGCCCGCGCGGCGGCGGCGGCAACAAGGTCCTCACTTCTACTTTCGAGTGCTTTGATATAGCCGGGTGCGTTCCGGTCGATGAGTTTGTTGGCCGCGGCCACTGCTTCATTGGGAATGACAAAGCTGGTCACACCCGGATTGCGGTTCTGGACCTCTTTCTGCGCCAACTCGACGGCGATTGACCAGTCGAACTGCTCCCGCATCCTGGCCTCGAATCCCTTGTCCAGGTTCCGGGCCCGAAGCCGGTCCGCCGCCAGTTTCCAATGAACCGCGGCCTGCGGACCAAACGAACCCAACGCTTCCAGGATTGCCCTCTCCGACTCTGCGGGCCGTTGCTCCAAGGCTGAGGCGAGCGCTTCGACCGCCCGCGGATCTCGCGTCGCCGCTAACGCAGCCACCACCCCGGACCGGACCGCGATGACGCCGTCGCCGGTATCGAAGTCATTCGGGCCTTCCTGGAGCACTTTGAGCAGCGTGGGCACTGCCGGCGCCGCTTTCGGCCCCAGTTTTTCCAGGCACCGCGCGGCCCCCAGCGGACACTCGTATTGCTGGTGAGACCCGATCAGCCACCCGAAGGCGGAGTCGATCAGGCGGTCCTTGAGTGGACGTAACTGGCAAGCTTCGAAAGTCTGCGTCGAGTAGGCGCAGCTTCGGTTTTCCAACTGTAGCGCGAGTTCGTTCAGATCCGGATCCGAAGCTGCCAGGCTCAGCAGGATGGCCGTCAGTCGCAGCACCCTCAACTATCGGCCAACGAGGGCGGCGGCCTTACGGCGCCGTCAGGCCTTGACGTTATGGCACATCAACAGGCCTTGGTGCCTGATGTACAACCTGCCGCCGGAGACCACGGGGTAGGCCCAGCTCGGGTATCCCTGGTCGGGAATCGTGAACCGCCCCAACTCCTTGTACCCCTCGGGCGTTGCTTCCGCCAGGCCCATTACGTTTCCTTCACCCAGAAGGAAAAGCAAGCCGTCCGCCAGCGTGACGCAACCCTTGCCCACGGCGCGGTCCCGCCATGCCACGGCGCCGTCGCTGAACTTCATGCAGGTAAGGATGGCGTTCGAATAGCCGTAGAGATAGCCGTTGTGGTAGACCACTCCGCCGTGGTGGTTGGCCATGTCCTTGACGAAATAGAGTTCGCTGGCCTCGACCACATCGCCGTTAGCCGTCAACTGCATTGCGCCGCCGCCAGTCCCGTAGGCGGAAGTGTAGAAGATCTTGTTTTCGGCGAAAACGGGAGCGGCGCAGTTGGCGACGCGGTTGGCCGGTTTCTCCCACCGCCACATCAATTTCCCGTCCGATGCCCGGACCCCTACGCCGGCTTTCGCAGTCAGGGTGGCCAGGCAGCGCACCGTGCCGACCGTGAAGGCGATCACCGAAGAGTAGCCCGGCGGGTCGCTGAGCTCCTTCGAGGACCAGATCCAGCGGCCTGTGTTCTTGTCCAATGCGACCATAGAGGCGCCGGGGGCGCCGGGGGTGACGATCAGCTTGTCCCCCTCGGCCAGCGGCGACTCGCTCATCAACCAGTGCGGTTGCTGTCCGGAAAAGTCCTTGCCAATCAGGTTCTTCTGCCAAAGGACCTTGCCAGATGCGGCGTCCAGGCACGCGAGATCGCCGGACTCGGTCAATGCCCACAGCCGGTTGCCTTCAACCGTCGGCGTCGATCGCGGGCCATTGCCGCGATCATTGTCCGATTTCCGGCCGAGTGGCGTGAACCACAGCCTCTTGCCGGAGGCGGCGTCGACACAATGGACGCCGCTGTTTCCGTCCAAAGCGCCCTGAACGTAAACCTTGCCGCCAGCGACGGCTAGCGACCCGTAGCCCTGGCCCAGCCCATCAATCTTCCATTCCAATTTCGGCTGCCCGTCGCT
>JACADU010000325.1 GCA_013388415.1 Bryobacteraceae bacterium | reverse complement strand
GCGGGCTGCCTCGCGGTCGAGCTTGGCCAGAATGCCGGCCTCGAACAACCCTCCGTCGGCGAGCGCGGCGAACTCCCTCGGGCAGAATTGCTGCAGCCGCTCGTTGACCAGCCGCGCGTCCTCTTCCATTCGCCGGCGGGCCCGGCGCGCATCCGAGAGACGCTGGCGAAGTTCAGCGCACTGCCGTCCCGTGAGGACGCCTTCGAAGATCCAGCCACGGTCATACGGCGCATCGAAAATGCGCCGCGGATGCAGCCGTAATTGCAGATTTGTTGCGGTCACAATCAGGCTTTCGGCCAGAGCGAACGTGAAGTCCCGGTCGCCGGCTGTCAGAACAACGGCCGGCGCCGATCCCGCCCTCGCTGGGATGAAGCTCACCCGGTCCGCCGGGCCCGCAAGCCGCGACGTGAACGCATCGAGCCCCGCGTGCCACGGACCCTCTGCCGGCAAATCAAACCACCAATGCCGCTCGGCATAGAGCAGATCTTCGGGAACGCTGATTAAGTCCCCTTCGCGCGGCGCCCCACGGCCCGACCCTGTCTGATCGAGAAACTGATCGCAATAACGGTGAGCATCACTTCCACAACGAATCAGCATCGCTTCGCTGTATGGGATGAACTTCGTCACGGGCGCCGCCGCGCAGTACTGAACGGCCAGTTTCTCCAGATTCGGGCAAACACCCGGGGGCTCCACCGGCGATTCAGCGGCGCCCACGAAGCCGGAGCAATGGCTGTACCCCCCGTTCAGGCACAGTGTGCCGGGCGGCGCCGCTGTCGCTTGGGGGATCAGTTTCCGCGCGCTCGAGCTGCGGCAGCCCCAGACACAAGCCTCTCTTAAGAATGGGCAGGTCATTGCCCCACTCCAGGTCCTTACTTCGCGCCCTTCCGGCGGCGCGGCGACGGTCTCTCCACGGGCTTCTCCGGTTCGCCGCCGTCGGCCATCGTCCAGCCGAGTTCAGGCGTGTGGAAGGCGTGAGACGCCACACTGCCGGCTTCGTCTTGTGACTCGCTGCGTCTGCGGGCCAATAGATCCCGCAGAACTCCGTAACCGACCACGCCGATGCAAGTGAGCACAACCACGCCAAGGCCGAGATTTGTGAGATTCAGCCATAAGGTCTGCGGATCGCTCCAGTCGATTCCAAACATGAGCACCTCATTCGAACGGCAGATCCGTTCATTGAAGGGAGTGCAATTGGTGCGCCATCTGCGCAGGCCCGCAGAATCAACAGGTTTGCAGGACCAGCGGCGATTTGATGTAGGAAAATCAGATGCTGGAATCTGAAAAGACAACACCGCCGCCGGCAGCCGCGCGACCGGCGCCGCTCAGTGGAGTTGCCCCAAACCGGCTCCAAACAGAAAGCGGCTCCGTGCCCCGCTGACAGGATTGTGCGGGGGTTCGCCGCGATGGCGTCTTTGTTTCACCGGGAGCGGCACAAGGCTTGAGGCCATCGCCGCCATCCACAGCCGCGGCCTGAGTGAGAGCGACTCGACCCGCCGCGCCATGGATGAATTCCGTCAGGCGGCGGACCCGTTGGCGGTCTGCCTCGACCGTCACAGGATTCTCCATCCCGGCGCGGTGATCCCGCAGGACCGCCTCTATCGTGAGTACAACCAGAACTGCTCCAGCGCGGGACGTCCCACGATCAGCAAAACCGCCTTCGGCCGCGCGCTGAAGCAGCTGCGGCCGACAGTCTCGGACTGCCAGAGGACCGTAAACGGCGTTCTGGCTTGGTGTTACGTCGGCATCGGCCTCGTTGCCAAGGACGATCAGTGAGTCACGTGGTTCACACGGTTCACGCGGTTCGCCCTATCTTGTTGTCCACAACTAATCGCACGGCGAGAACGAAGTCCAGAGGGCGCGGGGGAGACGCAGGCAGTGGAGAACAAGATAAGCGCAACCGCGTGAACTCCGTGAACCGCGTGACCTGGACCGGCGGCGTGCCCGGCAAGGTCCGAATCGTAAAGTCGCCCGGCGGGATGGTTCTTGAAGAGGAACGACAGAACGTCGGTATCGACGATGACCTCGGTCATGCGGCCGGGTCAGTCCGCTTTCGGCCGCGCCATTCGTAGAGCGTCGCCAGGAACTCCTCGATGGACTCTTCCTCAGGCCAGAAGTCGCCGCGGAACGCGGAAACATCCGTGATGGGACCGGTGCCCTGCTCGGCCATCAGTTGCTCAAACGAGGGGTGCCCTGAGGAAGCGTAGGGGACAGTCGCGGGCGGGGTTCCCGGCTCACGGTCCCGTTGCTGGCGGTTCACTTCGGCCAAGGTATCACCTCGCCACTTCGAGCATACCAGCAGCGGCTCAGTATCGATGCCCCCAGTATTGGGGCTAGGCTTCGTCGAACCACTTGGTGCCGCGCAAAACAAGCTTCCTCGCCGCCGCGTCGTTCATCTCGACGCCGATGCCGGGACGGTCGGTGACGGTGACCCAGCCCTTCTCAATGATGTCGCCCTCGTTGACGAAGTCTTTCCAAGCCTGCAACCGCGTGATCCAGTGCCACTCCAACACAAGGAAGTTCGGGACCGCGGCGCAGACGTGACACGAAGCCATATAACCGATGGGCGATACGACGCAGTGCGGCGCCACCGGAACGTAGTAAGTGTGGGCCATGTCGGCGATCTTGCGTCCTTCCAGCAGCCCGCCGCACTTCTGTAAGTCCGGCATGATGATGTCGGCAGCGCGCTTCTCGAGGACCTCCCGGAAGCCATGCCGCATGAACAGATTCTCTCCGCAGCAGATCGGCGTCTTCGTGGATTGGCGGATGTCGCGCATGGCGTCGACGTTCTCTGGCGGCACGGGCTCCTCAAGGAAGAGCAGCTTGAAGGGCTCCAGCTCGATCGCCACGCGCTTCCCCGTCGTTGCGTCATATCGGCCGTGCATGTCGACGGCGAGGTCCACACGCTTGCCAACGGACTCCCTGACAAAGGCCACCTCTTTGACCATGCGGTCAATCTCCCCGTTGCTCGCGGTCCAATTGACACGGTCAAACCGGTTCGGGTCGCCGAATTCGTCGATGTCGATCTTCAGAGCGGTGAACCCTGCCTCTTCGATCTCCTTCAGCTTCTCTTTCGCCTTCGGGTCGTCCGGGTGGTGATTGGCCGAGTCGCAGTAGACGCGGATCCGGTTCCTCACCTTGCCACCCAGAAGTTGGTAGACCGGGAGCCCGACTGCCTTGCCCGTCAGGTCCCAAAGCGCAATCTCCAGGCCGCTCAGAGCGGTCGTGAACTGCCCGCCCTGCGCTCCCGAGAAGATCCCCATCGTCCGAATCCGCTCCCAGATGGCCTCAACATTGAGCGGATCCTGCCCGATCAGGAATCGCCGCCAGCCAGCGATGAGCGCCGCGCCGCCGACCGCGGCGTCCGTCGCTTCGCCCTGCCCGATCAGTCCCTGATCCGTGTAAATGCGGACGTGCAGTTGGGGCCCGTGGGCGCCTACGTATGCCGTTTTCACGTCTGTGATCTTCAGCTTCGGCCGGCGGTAGGGCGAAGTTGCCTGTTGAAGGGCCATCGAGAGCCCGGGCAGGGCGAGCAGGCCCGCGCCTGCGCCGGCCAAGCCGAGAAATCCTCTTCTGTCGACTCTGTGCATTCTGCTGTTAGCTCCTGATCATGATGGAGCGGCCAACCGCCGGATCGCATTGATGCGGGTGACGCTGCGAAGAGATGAACCCAGCGGCGCAGTGCCGCATGCGAAAGGAGTTGGCCGCTGTGTCAAAGGGAATCTTTGCTGGTGCCGCTGCCGCGGGCAGCGCGGAGCGATCACCACGACGGGCTGAAGCATGCGGCTGCGGCCCGCGGCTTGCCGTCAGCAACATTTCACGATCCGCGGAGGGGCCGGGAAATGCAGATGGCAGGGCTCGGCAGTACCGCTCCATATCAAAAGGCGAGTTTCAAAGCGAACTGCATCCGCCGGGGGTCGTTGCCTTGGCTGCGGATGTTGCCAAAGCTGGCCGAAACGAAGTTGGAGTCCGGCCCGCCAAGGCGGAAGCGGTTGAAAATGTTGAACGCCTCCGCGCGGAACGTCAACTTGATCCGCTCCGTGATCGGAAAGTTCTTCGAAACGCTGAAGTTCTCATTGAGGAACCACGGCGTCCGAACTTTGGGGTTGTTTCTGGTCGCGTTGCCGAAACCCGCGTATAGGATCTCGGTGCTGGTCATCTGCCGGCCATTGGCGTCGACCCCGAAGGCAGCCTTGTTCCACCAGACATCCTTGAACGGGTCAAACTTGGAACCGGAAACCGGAGCGCGCCAGTTGTCATACGACGTGATCAGAACCCGGTTGCCGGCGCCGCCCGGCACCGACGTAATGCCGGGATTGACGTTCATCGGCGTGCCGGACGCGTATTCGAGGAACCCGGCGATGCCCCATCCGCCGAAGATGTGCGATGCAAGCCCATCCTGCATCCAGCGCCTTCCGCTGCCAAATGGCAGATCATACGAGAACGCCTCGCGGAACACGTGCGTCTGATCGTCGAAGCTGAGCGCTTTCTCGAGGCCCCGGTTGTAGTGGTCCATCACGTTCCTGCCGGGAACGGCGGTGGTGTCAGCGTTGGAGAACATCTTCGAGAAAACATAGCTCGACAACAGCGTCAGGCCCGACGAGTACCGCTTGTCGAGCTTGAGGATCAGGGCATGATAGCTCGAACTGCCGGCCCGCTCTCCGATCGAGGATGGCTGCCCGCCCGAAGTAGCGACGTCGGTCCAGCCCGGAAACGGCTTCAGCGCCTGCGCGGCTGAACCGGTAAATCCCGCGTACGGAACCTTGATTCCCGCCGCAAGCGCCGCAGGCGATGTGACGCTCGCGACGAGCAGGTCCCGTCCATATTGGGTGAAGTACCTCGGATCCATCTGGTTGATATTGAGGATGGCCGACGCCAGGTGCGCTCCTTTCGTGCCGGTGTAGCCGGCGCTCGCCACCATGTTCCCGGGCAGTTGATGCTGGATGTCGAGGTTCCACGTATAGAACTCAGACGGCCGGCCGGAGTCATGCTTCTGCCAGAAGTAGGTGGTGCCTCCCAGATCGGTCGTCGGTCCTCGGAAAGGCGGCTTCGTCCACGGAGGCAGGCCGTTGTCGATGTTGAAGTACGTGAACGGGGGCAACCCGCTGTTGTTGAACGTGCTGTTCAAGATCAGGCCCTGGAAGTGTGTGCTGCCCCCCGTGGTCTTCACCGCCCCATAGGAGATGCCTCCGTACGCGCGGATCACCGTCCCGGGGCGAACCTGATAGGCCAGGCCCAGCCGGGGCGACCAGGCTTTCTTATAGCCGACGAACGGGGATGTCTGCCCGGTGCACTCCGAACAGTCGCCGGTGTAGGTGGTCGCGCCGGGTATGCCGCCGAGTTTGGGGTTCGGCACGGAGGGATCGAAATTCATGAACCCGGCGGGCTCGCCGTAGCTGCCGAAGTCCTCCCAGTTCGCGACGTCCAGCACGGCGCCGCCGGTCACCGGGGTCGTGTACTCCCATCGAAGCCCCATGTTCACCGTGAGCTTGTTGCTGACCCGCCAGTCGTCCTGGAAGTATCCGCCAACGTACTGCCAGATCTGAATCACCGCACGCGGGGTTTCCAAGCCCCATCGGTAGGCCTGGCCCAACAGGAATGAGGCGAACCCGTTGCCCGTATTGCCCGATCCGTCGCCGGGAATCGAAGTCGCCGTCGCGTTGAAGTCGAAACTGCCGTTCGGCCGGTGCTGTCCGCCTCCCCACCACTGGTTGTGGGCGTAGAAGAAGCCGCCCTTGAAAGTATGGCGCCCCACGCTGAACGTGATGTCGTCGGTGATGTTGAGGTCCTTGCCGCGGTCATAACCCCAAAAGGCGCTGCTCCATCCCGTGTAGCCGCTGAAGGTGACCGGCGTCAGGGCGCGATCCGGACCAGGTGCGTTCTTGATGCCGATCTTCGCTCCCCATCCGGCATTTGGGTCCTTCGAGTTGATGGTGTAGCCGCCGCCGGCTTCACGCTGCATCGTGAAGCGGAAGCTGTTCAGAACGCGCGGCGAGATCGTGTAATCCCAGGTCGCGCGGCCTGACCGGTTCTTGCGGTACCAGATCTGCCCGCCATTGAACGGCACGGGAAGCCCCGGAGGTCCATCGGGTCCGAAGTCGTCATTGCGCGTTCCGTCCATCCACAGGAACGACGTCCTGTGCTTGGCTCCAATTTGATGGTCGAACCTCACGCTGTATTTGTTCCACGGCTGGATCGTCGATCCGGCGGCACGGTAGAAATTCTGGTTGATCCCCGAGCCGGGAACGTTGGGCACGAGCTCCGCCGGCCGCAGCGCGATGTAGTTCTTCGCCACGGTGCTGAACCGGCTCTGCGGGATGAGGTTGCCGGCGAACGGCGTCCGCGTGTATGTCTTGCCATCAGCTTGCAGCGTGGTCGTCGCCGGATCGTAGAGCTGCATCATGAAAGGCCGTCCAAACTGATCGTTCCGGATGTAGTTGTGGAAGTCCCCCTGATACATCTCCGGCAAAGGGATTGTGCTGTAACTCGGCGAATTGCCGCTGCGGTTGCGGAACCCTTCGTAGCTGGCGAAGAAAAAGGTCTTGTTCCTGCCGTTGTAGATCTTCGGCAGGACTACGGGACCGCCCACGGTGAAGCCAAAGTCGTGTTGCTTGAGGATCGGTGCGCGGTTGGCGAAGAAGTTCCGCGCGTCGAAAACGTTGTTCCGCAGGAATTCGAAGGCGTTTCCGTGCAGGTCGTTCGACCCCGCCTTCGTCGCGAAACTGATGACCCCCATCGAACGGCCGTACTCAGCCTTCATCCCCGAACTCTCGACGTTGAATTCAGCAATGGCGTCCACCGGCACGGAACTGATCGGCGCGCGTTCGGTCTGATACTGCGTCGATGCGCTGGTCAGCGATGTGCCATCCATCGTCATCTCCCATCCCGACCCTTGCCCGCCTCCAATCCGATACCCGTTGCCCGTTTTCACCTCCGGCGCGATGATCGCCAGATTGAAAACGTTTCTGATCTGTCCGGCGACGACCAGCGGCAGGTCCTCCACCAGCTTCGTCGTCAGGCTCGTCGCGACGCGCGTCGAATCGACCTCGATGGCCGATGACTGCGCTCTCACCTCGACCGACTCGCTGATCGACCCGATTTCGAGCGCGAACTCCAATCGCACCGTCGCGCCCGCGTTCAGCACCAGATCATCCCGGACCGACCGCTTGAATCCCGGCGCCTCCGCCGTGACGCGGTAAGTGCCGATGTCGAGCGCCGGGAGAGTGAAAAGCCCGGCCTCGGTCGTGACCGTGTTGGACGACAGGTTGGTCTCTTTCTGGACGGCCACGATTCTGGCGTTCGCCACAGCCGCGCCGGACGGGTCCGCCACAAAGCCCGTCAGTGTCGCCCGGTTGAGTTGCGCGAGCACCACCGGGGTGCACGCCAGGAACAGAACGATGGTTGCCCAATGAACGGTTGAGCGCTGCATGTCGGCTCCTTCCTGTCGCGTCGAGCCAGATCAGGCGCGGCAGACTTGTTTCCCTCCGCTGTCCTCATGCCCCTGCCGGATTTCTGCCGGCGGCAGGGGCGGATTTCATGCTTGCCGGACCGGGCTTTTCCCAGTTCGGCCTTCGCGCCGAAAACTCACCCGCGTCCATACGGCATCGCTCCTCTCCCTAGCGGAAGAGCCGGGGAGCGAAGTCGTTCAGGCAGCGGCGCCACGTCAGCCATTCGTGCGCCGTACCCGGCGATTCGAAATACACGTTCTTGATGCCGGCCTTGGTGAGCGCCTCGCTGAAGTTCTTGGCGCCCGGCCCCTCCGCGGAGCCAATGCCGAGGAAGAGCACCTTGACCTTCTTGTTGAACGCGGCTGCATCGGCAAACACGCCGTTGTTGGATGTCTTCGGATCAAACGTGCCGCCACGGCCGCCGGTGCTGCCGCTGAATCCGCCAATGTAGGCGAATTTGTCCAGGTTGGACAGAGTCGTCAGGAAGGTCTGCATCCCACCCATGGACAGTCCCGCCATCGCGCGATTCTCCCGGCCGGGCAACACGCGATAGGTCCTTTCGATCATCGGAATCAGATCGGTCAACATCATCTCGGTGAAAGTGGCGCCGGTAAAGCCGGCCAGGCCAAACCGGGCGGGCGGGCGGCCAGGCGCGCCGCCTTGGGCGGGCGTGGCTGACGGCGGGGGCGGCGGCCAGAGCCAGCGCGCTGAGAAGATTGTCCCGTCTTCGCCCGGCTTCACGGCGTTGAGGTTGTCCATCACGATGATCATCGGCTTCGCCTTCTTCGCCGCAATCAGGTTGTCCAGAATCAGATCCGCATGGCCTTGAGTGTGCCAGCCCTGTTCATTCTCCCCCCAGCCGTGCATGAGGTACAGAACGGGATAGCGGGTCTTCCCCGAGTCATAGTCCGGCGGCGTGTAAACGTAGCAGCGCCGCCACTTGTTCGTGACCTTCGAGAAGTACCACCGCTGGCTGACCTGCCCGTGTGGCACGTCCTTCGGGAGATAGTAGTCCACATCCGGCGGTTCGGGGATCTCAATCGCGCTGTTGTCCCAACCGGAACCGAAGAAAGTCCTGGTCGCGGGGTCCGCAACCGTTGCGCCATCCACGACAACGGAATAATAGTGGAAGCCCACCACCAGCGGTGAGGTCGTGACGGTCCAGACCCCGCTGGCGTCCTTGGTCATGTCGAAGGGTTTTCCCACTCTGACCTGTACTTTCTGGGCCTCCGGCGCGACGAATCGGAATGTCGCGCGACCGTCCGGGTAAACGCACGGATACTTTGAGCCCGGAATGTTCAGACGGGAAGGCGTGCAATCGCCGGCAGCCTGCCCCCAACTCACCAGACAGCCCAACGCTGCCAGCGCGGATAGAATCGAACTCCTTCTGAAAGCGGCGCCCCTGTTCGGAAACTGCGTCTCGAGCATTCCTGAATACCTCCCTGCTTGGTCTGAAGAATGGTAGCCCGGCTGAAAAACGGGGTCTAGGTGTCGTACCGTAAGGGCCGACCAAGCTGAATGAAATCTATGAGTTGAGTTCGCACCGCTGCGCCGTCGCCAGGTCCGCTTAACTGTTAACGGGCCGGCCAGCGCCTATCTCACTTCGAATTCGTAGACGCTCAGGCTTGCCGGCGGCAGGCTCATCCGGCGCGGCGCCTCCGGCAGCGTGGTTTCCGCCATTTTCGCCGGCGGGCCAAACCCGAAGGGACTGCGCCCCGGCGGCGGAGTCCACGCAGCCGCATCCGCCGGAGGGATCAGTTGCCTGAGCCGCGCCGGTCCTGCCGCTTGAACGCCGGTCAGGTGAAAAACGCAATCCTGGGCGGATTCCGTCGGATTGACCACCGAGATGACCATCTTCTTCCTGTCGGCGCTCAGCGCCGCGAAAACGTCCAACGGATAAGTCGGGCTCCCGGAAGGCCTCACCGGGGTGTCCACCCAAACGGTCCCCTTGATCGCTCGCTGCGGCGATGAGCCCTTCACGGCAACCGGCAAGGCGCCGGCGAAATGGTCATGCAGGACCTTCATGACCAGCCCCTCCATGCGGAAACCGGACGGGTCGCCGTAGGAGTCGATGGCCAGAGTCCCCATACCGCCGGTGTGGACTGCCAGCGCAACCATGTCCGAGTGGCGGAAAAACTCGTGGTAAACCAGGGCATTCGTCAGCGGCGTCAACATCGGGTTGATGGTTGCCGGAACCGCGCTCGCCGGATTCACCGGCCGGTTCCTGGCAGCCCATTCGTCGAAGGCGAACTTGATGTTCTTCCCCCTCAGCCATGGCATTTTCTTCAAGTACTCTTCCCACGCCTCGAATTTCATCTGCACCTTGTTTGACATCCGGCGCACCCGGTCACACAGAGGATCGTTCGCCTCGACGAATTGCTGCTTCTCGGCGTCAATCGCCAGGTTGGGGTAGCCGTAGAAGTGCTCCCCGAGGTAGTCAATGTAGTCGGCCGAATGAGTGAGCAGCGCGCCAGTCCAGTCGTACTTCGAAAAGAAGGCAAAGGGCACTTTGTCGGTGACAGTTTCGCGGCCCGGAAATGTGCCCAACTGCCGGTTTTCGATGTATGTCCACGACAGCTCCTCCGGTGTGGCGCTGGAGGCGATCACCTTGATCGCCGGGTCCACCTTTCGCATCGCCTTCACGAACAGGTTGTGCTTTTCCGGGTATTGAGTGATCTGCATGTGGCCCCACTGCCAGGGACCGTACATCTCATTGCCAATCCCCCAAATCTTCACGCCGTAGGGCGCCCGGTGGCCGTTCGCGGCGCGAACTTGTCCCATCCTGCTGGTGGCGGGACCGTTCACGTACTCCACCTCCTCCGCGGCGGAATGGGCATCGCCGAGTCCCGTGTTCACCGCAATGTACGGTTCGGCGCCCAGCAGGCGGCAGAATGTCATGAAGTCGTCGATGCCCATGTCATTCGGCTCCATCCCGTTCCAGGCAAGCTCGCGCCTCGGCGGGCGCTTGTCGTGTTCGCCGATCCCGTCACGCCAATCGTAGGCGGAAACGAAGTTCCCGCCAGGCCAGCGGGCGATACCGATTCCCAATTCCCTCAGCAGGCGGACCATCTCCGCCTTGAATCCCGAGATGTTGTCCGCCGGCATCAACGAAACCGCCCCGATGCGGAACGCGCCTTCCCCGGCGCCCGTGATTTCGAACCGCCCGTCCGCGGTGTCGGCGTTGGCGGTGAACTTCAGCGGATACTTGGCAAAGCTCGATCCCAGCTTCTCGATTTTCACGGTCTGGCGGTCGTTCGGCTTCGGCCCCCACACCAGACTGATCTCCACCTTGACGTTTCCTCCGCCCGCCAACACCACGCGCCCTGAATAGGCTCTCCCGGCGCGCAGGGCGATCCCGGATTGGCTGATGCCGTGCGGTCTCGCCGGCTCAACCCGGATGAGTGGACTCCACTCCCCGACGTAGGGATTCTTCGCGTCCATCGACACAAACTCGTCCGGTCCCACCGGGACCCACCGGCGGAGCGGCCCCCTACGCCCAAAGCCCCCCGCCGGCGCTGCGGGCTGAGGCTTCGAGTTGATTTCGTAAAAGAACTTCCGGTCGTACAGCATCTCGGCCCATACGCGCGTGGTCGCAGGCTCCATGAAGCCGCCGAAAACCAACCTCGAGATGGGTTCGGCCCTGAGCGCGGCGTCGATTGTCACTTCCACAGGGGGAGCCGCCGCAGCCGCCGGCATCCAGGCGGCCAGGACTGCAACGGCGAACTTCATCCGGACGCTCATCATGATTGACCTCCAGGGATCACTGGCAGTTGTTGCCGGAACACAGGTTCCTTCCAAAGAACGGCATGACGTAATTCTGAAAGCGGACGGCCACGGCGCTGGTGTGTGTGCCGGGGTAGACTTCGAAAGAGTTGGCGATGCCATAGGCGTCGAGGATCTCGTGCAGTTGCGAGGCCCCGGCCCGCAACCCGTCCTTGTCTCCTACGTCAATCGCGATGGCCCGGTAGCGCCGGAGATTGCCAATATACTGATGCACGAACACCAGCGGAGCGTTGGCCGTCCACCGCGCCAGCACGTCCTGCTGCACAACGCCGTTCTTCGTGGGCAGATCGAGATAGAGCGGCGGGTTCTTCGGATTGGGCGACCACGCCGCCGCCGTGGCAAGTTGCGCGCGCGGACCGAAGGGAAGAGCCGCCGAGTCGGCCGGGCTCTTCACCGCTTCCAGGGCCTTTTCCATTTCAGGGTTCACCGGCCCCGCGCCGCGCGGCGCCATGCAGCATGGGCTCATGATGTACAGGCTGCCGAAGACATCGGCGTGTTTCATGCCAATGCGGCTGGCGCCATAGCCGCCCATGGAATGCCCCACTAATCCGCGGCTGGTCCGCCTGGGAATTGTCCGGTAGTGGGAATCGATATAGCGGACAACATCGCGCGCGATGAAAAGTTCGAAGTCTCCCGTCGTCACGGAACTCGAATACATCGATCCGTTGTGGACCGTCTTCGAGTCCGGCAGCACGACGATCATCTCCTGCGCGCCCCTGGCAAACGCCCCCTCGATCGTCTGCTGCGCGTGGATCTCCTGCGCCCACTGCGCGGCCCCAATGCTGTAGCCATGCAAGGCGTAAACAACCGGATAGCGGCGCTTCTTGTCCGCCGCGTAACTTGGCGGCAGATACACCAGCGCCTCGCGGTCGGCGGCATTGGCTTCCAGATTCCCCTCCAACGACTCGCCGTGAATCTTGATCCGCTCCACCGCGGCCGGTTTGGCGCCGGCTTCTTTCGGCGGGACCTCGGTCTGAACCTGAGCCGGCATAAACAGCGCCGCGCCGAACGCCAGAGTCAGCCCGCAATAGAGAATCGCTCGCATCCTTCACCTCACTCGCTGCTGCTACCGCACCAGAGCATCGGCTGCATTGGCCGCCAGAATCCACTTGCTGGCGGCGGTGATCACGTATTCGCTTTCAAACCACAGAAAGCCGAAGTCGTCGATACACTCCGGGAAGTCCGGCTTGATGACGACATAGCCCGGAATCACGCCGCCGGGGATGAATGAGTTGTCCGCTCTGTTGTTTCCGTACGCTTTCAGCTTCGACGAAGTCCCAACCGCGGATACATAGGAACTGCTCGAAGCCGGGTGTGTGCCGAGAATGTAGTTCGCCGCCCGCAGCGTGTAATCCTTCCCCACGATTTCCGGGAACGCTTTGTGCAGGAAGTACATTCGCGCCCCCAGGTCGATCACGGCGCCCGATCCTCCCCAGCCGCCCCGGCTCGGCGGCACGCCGAACGGCGTAGCTGCCAGGTCGCGGTCCAGTTGCGCCACGTAGGACTTGACGGCTTCCTCGACCTGCTTCCTGAATGCCGCATCCATGTAGGGCAGGACGCGCGCCGCCGGCCAGCCGCCGAACCCGAACCGCTGCGCCACCGCCGGGAACAACTCCACCAGCCGCTTCTTGTACGGCTCACCTCCATTGGTGGCGATCAGGAGCTGCACGGCGGCGTTCCACTCTTCCGCTGCCGCCATCCCCCCTGGAGGTCCAAACCCTCCCGGACGGCTGGGCGTGGGAGTGGGATTGGCGTGTTCTTCCTCCCAGATCCTGACCGCCGTCTCGAGGCATTCCTTGGCCAGCGCATCGTCCCATCCCGTCAGCACCGGAGCGGCGGCTGCCAGCGAAGCCGCGGCGCCGTATTGCATGCTGCCCGACTT
>JACADU010000305.1 GCA_013388415.1 Bryobacteraceae bacterium | reverse complement strand
GCGAGGGCGCTATCTTCGAGCAGGGTGTCGAAATCCAGTTGGGGGCTCTGGCCAGGATTCGCGCAAGGTTCACGCCGCCGCGCGCCGCGCCAGCCAAGGCGCCTTGGGCGCGGCCCGCTCCGAAGTAGTCGCGCAAGGGGATTCAAATGTTGATTCGATTCACAGCCGCGCTGATGGCTTGCGCAGCCTTGGCCTGCGCTCAGCAGGAGTATGACCTTGTTGTCTACGGCGCGACCGCCGGTGGAGTCACCACCGCAATCTCAGGCGCGCGCAAAGGATTGAAAACCGTGCTCCTCGAGCCGCGGAATCACGTCGGCGGCATGGCCACCGGCGGGTTATCGCGGACCGACGTCGGCCGCCGCGAAGTGATTGGCGGCCTCGCGCTGGAGTTCTACTACCGGGTCGGCGAAAAATACGAAATGCGCCGGTTCAACAACCCCGCCGCCTGGTTCTACGAGCCGAAAGTCGGCGAGGCGGTGATGCGGGAGTGGCTCAAGGAAGCGGGTGTCACATTGCTGTTCAACCACCGCCTGAAAGAGAAGTCAGGCGTCCGCAAAACGGGAACCCGCGTGACGGAAATCATGATGGAGAACGGAGCCGTCTTCCGGGGGAAAGTATTCGCCGATTGCAGTTACGAAGGCGACCTGATGGCCCAGGCAGGCATCAGCTACACCTTCGGCCGGGAAAGCAGCGCTCAATACGGCGAGTCGCTTGCGGGCTTCAGGGACCGTACGCCCTTCCACCAATTTATGGTCGATGTCTCGCCCTACGGCGCGGATGGCAAGCTGCTGCCCGAAGTCGGCCCGGGCCCTTCCGGCAAACCTGGCGAAGCCGACAAGCGGATTCAGGCTTACAACTTCCGCGTCATCGCCACCAACGTGCCGTCGAATCGTCTCCCCTGGCCCAAGCCCGAAGGCTATGACCCCGCCCGCTACGAGCTGCTTGCACGCCTCGTCCAGGCGATGGAGAAAAAGCTCGGGCGCCCGCAAGTCTTCCACGAACTGACCCTCATCGCTCCTATCCCCAACGGCAAGGCCGATTTCAACAACCAAGGGGCGTTCTCCACCGACTACATAGGCAAGAACTACGGCTATCCGGACGGCTCCTATGCCGAGCGCGAGCGAATCTGGAAGGAGCACGTTGGCTACGTCCAGGGCTTCTATTATTTCCTTGCGACTGATCCGCGGATTCCCAAGAGCCTGCAAGACGAGGTGAACTCCTGGGGATTGCCGAAAGATGAGTTCCTCGACACCGGCCATTGGCCGCACCAGCTTTACGTCCGTGAGGCGCGCCGGATGATTGGCGAGTTCGTCGTGACGCAGAAAGACCTGCAAACGGAGCGGACCAAGCCTGACGTGATCGGCATGGGCAGCTATAACTCGGATTCGCACAACGTCCAGCGATTTGTGAACGCCCGAGGCTTCGCCGAGAACGAAGGGGACATGCAGGTGCCCGTCCTGCCCTATCAGATCCCATTCCGTGTCATGCTGCCCAAGCGCGCGGAGGCGTCGAACGTACTTGTCCCGGTCTGTTTCTCCGCCAGCCATGTCGCCTATTCCAGCCTCCGCATGGAACCGCAATACATGATCATCGGTCATGCCGCCGGCATCGCCGCGGCAATGGCGGTCAAAAGCGGAGTGCCGGTGCAGCAGATCTCCGTGCCGGATTTGCAGAAGACCCTCAAGAGCGAAGGCGCGGTCTTCCGCTACGAGCAGTCCGAACAGCACGACGCCTTCGACTGGCTCCGCCGTTCTCTTGCCCCCAAAGGAATTGAGAGGGTCAACCGGGAGATGTAGGCTGAGCATATGTTGCTCTGCCTGCTGCTGTTGGCCGCATTGGCCTCGCCGGATGGGAAACTGAAGGTCACTGTCGAGCCGCGCGGGGCGGATCTCGTGTACTCCGCCACCCTTGACGGGAAGCCGGTTGTCGAGCCTTCCACGGTGGCATTCGGTCCCTGGGAGGGCATCCTGGAAGGAAGGCGGCAGAAGGTTCGCAGCGCCTGGAAGCCGGTCTACGGCGAACGGGCGGAAATTCCAGACCGCTACAACGCATTGACGCTCGCGGCGCCCACCCGCGAGATCGAACTGCGCGTCTTCGACGAGGGCTTCGCTTTCCGCTACAGGCTCAAAGGAAGCGGCCCATTCCAACTGTCTGGAGAGAAGACGGAAGTCCGGTTCCCCAAAGGCGCCGAGGCGTTCGAGGAGCATGGACCGGAGGGCGAATACGCGCTTGTTCCAGTGGAGGCGATCAAGCGCGGTTGTGAGCGTCCGCTGACGGTTCGCGCCGCCGCGGACCGCTGGGTGAGCGTCGCGGAGGCGGCGGCGACGGACTATCCGCGCACGCTGTTTTCACCCACCGGGGGCGGCGGTTTGGTGACTGAAACCGCCGGACCCATCGGCGGCTCTCTGCCTTTTACAACTCCCTGGCGTGTCTTTGTCATTGGCCGCCGCCCGTGCGACCTGCCCGAGCGCAACTATCTCGTGTTGAACCTCAGCGAACCGCAGAGAATTGAGGACACTTCCTGGATCAAGCCGGGCAAGGTCATTCGCGAAGTCACGCTCTCAACCCGGGGCGGCAGGCGCGCCGTTGACTTCGCAGCGGCTCAGGGTCTCCAGTATGTGGAATACGATGCCGGCTGGTACGGGCACGAATACGACGACGCTTCCGATGCGCGGCAGGTCTCGCCCGACCCGAAGCGGATCGCCAGTATCCCGGACCACGGCGGACTCGACCTGCCCGAAGTCATCCGCTACGCCAAGGAGCGAGGTGTCGGGATCATCCT
>JACADU010000324.1 GCA_013388415.1 Bryobacteraceae bacterium | reverse complement strand
GCCGCATAGGCAACACTGGGAACGGGACCAGACCTTATCCCGGCGACCGAAGCAATATTGATGATGCAACCACTCCGCTGTTTTTCCATATAGGGAAAAACATACTTGCAGGTGAGAAACATGCTTTTCAGATTAACATCAATCACTTTGTCCCAGTCTTCCTCGCTCGTTTCCGTCAGTTGTCCCAGGATCTGCACTGCTGCGTTGCTCACCAGGATATCGAGCCTGCCGTACCTCTCCACGGCGAACCGCACCATCCGCTCCACGTCGCGCGCCTGCGACACATCAGCGTGGCAGAACACATCCTCCCCGCCGCCCTGCCTGATCTCCTCCACCGCCTCCCGTCCCGCGGCTTCATTCCAGTCCGCCGCCACCACCTTCGCCCCGCGCTCAGCAAACAGCCCGGCGGTCGCCCGCCCGATCCCCGACGCCGCGCCCGTCACGATCGCTGCCTTCCCTTCAAGTGTGCGCATCACGATCCCGCCTCCAGGACCGTAGACAAGAATACTCCAACGGCTCGACCTCCAAGCTGCCCTCACGAGCTTCAAGCCCGTTTCACAAACGCTTTCCAGCACCCTCATGCCATCGGGCACAAGGGCTCGCTCCGGGTCGTCTGTTCGGCGAATCAACAGGACATCGAAATCACCCGCCTACCGCTCGACAAGCTTCGGAACCGATAACGGATAAACTGTCCCTAAGCAGCCTGAGGGCTGCAGCACTTCAGGAGACCCACATGAGACTTTGCCTCGCCATCTTTGCCGCCGCCGCGCTGCTCGCCCAGCCGCCCCAGCCAGCCGCCAAAAAAGCCGCCCGCGAACTCGCCGGCGACGACATCCGCGGCTACAGCGACACCCCCCAACTCCCCGGTCAGAAGTGGAAGGTTCACGACATGGAGCGCCCCCGCCCGCCCAAAGTCGCTCCGGGTCCCTATGCCGCCATCACGCCTCCCGCCGACGCCATCATCCTCTTCGATGGCAAGGACCTCTCCCAGTGGGAGCAATTCGCCCGCGGCGGCGTCGTCTCCGGGCCGAAATGGAAAGTCGAGAACGGCTACATCGAAATCGTCCCCAAGACCGGCCGCCTGCGGACCAAACAGAGCTTCGGCGATTGCCAGCTCCACATCGAGTGGCAAGTGCCCCTTGAAGCCAAGGGCGACGGCCAGAGCATCGGCAACAGCGGCGTCGAATTCATGGGCCGTTACGAAATCCAGGTCCTCGAATCGGCCAACCATCTCACTTACGCCGATGGCGGCGCCGGCGCCATCTATGGCGTCTGGCCTCCTCTCGTGAACCCCGCGCGCCCGCAAGGCGAGTGGAACGTCTACGACATCTTCTTCGAGGCTCCGGTCTTTGAAGGCGAAAAGCTCGTCAAGCCCGCCTATATCACTGTCCTCTTCAACGGCGTGCTCGTCCAGCACCACAAAGACTTCCTCGGCACGACCATCTGGCGCAGAATAGGGACATACACGCCTCACCCTCCCGAACTGCCTTTGACCTTGCAGGACCACAGCCAGGCCGTTCGCTTCCGCAACATCTGGATCCGCCGTCTCGGCGGTCAATGAGCAATGAAACAGGTCTCCGTCCTCTTGTTTGGCTGCCTCGCCGCTCTCGCTCAGCCCCAGCCGGACCAGCCAACCCGCCCGCCCGCCGGCAATGACCGCACCCTCCGCAAGCTCGGGCCCACCGAAATCGCTCCCAACCTCAGCTTCTACGCCGTCGACCCCCTTTACCGCCCCGGTATCCCTCTGGGCTGGGCCTCCGGGCGCATCGAGGAGAAGCTCAATCGCGGCCTTGCCGCCATCCCGCTCGACGCCAATCGCGTCTACCTCACCTGGCGTCTCCTGAAATCCGACCCCGCAAACGTCGCCTTCAATCTCTACCGCGCCTCCGCCGGCGGCGCCCCCGCCCGCCTGAATCAACGGCCCCTCACCAAGACAACCGACTTCATCGACGCCTCCGCCCCTGCCGGCGCCGAAAACGCCTGGTTCGTCCGCCCTGTCGTCAAAGGCGCCGAACTTGAAGCCTCGGAGCAGGTCTCACTGCGCGCCCCTCGGACCCCCTCCAATTACCGCGCCATCAAGCTCCGCGACATCACCCGCGGCGTCGACCGCGTCGGCATCGGCGACCTCAACGGCGACGGCGCTTACGACTTCGTCGTCAAACACCCGGCGGGCACGGTCGACCCCGGACGCGTCGTCCCCAGCTCCGCCACCTACAAAATCGACGCCTATGACGGCAAGACCGGCGAGTTCATGTGGCGGATCGATCTCGGCTGGAACATCAACCACGGCATCTGGTTCTCGCCTATGGTCGTCCGTGACCTCGACGGCGACGGCAAGGCCGAAGTCTGCCTCCGCACCGCGCCTTACGCAGCCACCCGCGATCAAGCCTTCGATGGAGGCAAGGGTTTCGTCCTCCAGGGTCCCGAATACCTCAGCGTCTATGACGGCGCAACCGGCAGGGAAATCGACAAGGTCGATTGGATCGAGCGCGGCCAGCCCCAGGAGTGGGCCGACCATTCCGGCAACCGCTCCAGCCGCCACATGCTCGGCGTCGCTTACCTCGACGGCAAGACGCCCAGCGTCCTCGTCGTCCGCGGCACTTACGGCATGATGCGCGTCGACGCCTGGACGCTGCGCGACAGGAAGCTGCATAAGCTCTGGCGCTGGACCAACGAGCGCGCGCCCTTCAAATACCAGGGCCAGGGCCAGCACAGCATCAAAACCGCCGACATCGACGGCGACGGCGCGGACGAAATCCTCAACGGCTCCATCGCCATCGACAACGACGGCCGAACCATGTGGTCCACCGGCCTCGGCCACGGCGACCGCTTCTATCTCTCCGACATCGACCCTTCCCGCCCCGGCCTCGAAGTCTGGTACACCATCGAAGACCCCCACCCGCAGAACGGCGTCAGCCTCTGGGACGCCAGGACCGGAAACCTCATCTTCGGCGCGAACGAACCGACCAACGACAACCAGGTGGCGGGAGGCCTCGCCGGCGACATCGATCCCCGCTACCCGGGAATGGAAGTCTGGGGCGATAAGTTCTTCTTCACGGCCAAAGGCCAGCCCATCTCCGGTCCGGTCCCCCCGCAGAATGAACTCGTCTGGTGGGACGCCGACCCCCTCCGCGAATTGCTTTCCCGCGGCTCCATCTCCAAATGGCAGGGTCCCGAACTCGCCAAGATCCAGGGTTCCACCCAGCACGTCGCCGACATCCTCGGCGACTGGCGCGAAGAAATCGTCACCTTCACCAGCGGCGAACTTCGCATCTACAGCACGGCCATTCCCGCCACGGACCGCCGCGTCACCCTCATGCAGGACCCCCTCTATCGAAACGATGTCACGCATCGCTCGATGGGCTACCCGCACGTCCCCATGACCAGCTACTACCTCGGCGCCAGCCCTGCCCGGCGGCCTTAGCGTCCCAGGATTACTCCCAGCTTGCTCGCCTCCCCCAACGCCTCGTCGAAGGCGGCTGTCCCTTTGGCTCCGGCATCATCGGCAAGCCCTTCAACGGCGTCCGCGTGCATCGAGGGACCACGAGGCCGTTTTCCGTCTCGACGGGCATCTCCGCCACGGCGGACCGCCGCTAAGACGGAATGTAAGCCACCAGCTCGATCTCGACCCGCGTCGCCGTATCCGGAAACTCAACCCCCACCGCCGACCGCGCCGGGGCATCCTTGGGGAAGTACTGAGCGTAGACCTCGTTCATCGCGTTCTTTTCCGTCTTGACGTCGGCCAGAAACACCGTCACCTTGATCACGTTCGCCAGCGACGAGCCTAAGGCTTCCAGATTCGCCTTGTGCTGCTTCAGAATCCGGTCGGTCTGCTCCTTGATGTCCCCGCCGAATGCGAGCGGGTCCTTGCGCGCCTCTTCCCGCACCCAGGTCAGGCCGGAGCTGAAATACAGGTTCCCGGCACGCACGCCCCCGGCGGCCTTCGCTCTCGGACCCCCTTCGGCGGCGGCAGCCATCAACGGCATTGCGCCCAGGGCGCCAAGCGCGGCGCCCGGCTTCAGAAATTCCCTTCGCCTTGTCTCGTCCTGTTTCATCGCTCGATCACTCCATTTCAGCTTCTGCCCGCTAGTCGAAGAACCCGCGGTCTTCGGCGCTCAGCCTCGCCTTGGCCGCCGCGGTTCTGAACGAAACCCCCAGCCCCGGCCGGTCCCACACATCAATGAAGCCCTTGTTGACGATCGGATCGGGCAATCCCTCGACAATCTCATACCACCATTCCGGCTGCCCGTACATATATTCGAACGCAATGTAGTTTTGCGGCATCGCCGCCGCCAGATGGACATGCGCGGCCAGGCCGATCAGTCCGTCGAAAATTCCGTGCGGCGCGACCGTGATGCCGTGCAGATCCGCGTACTCCGCGATCCACTTCAGCTCCGCGATGCCGCCCACGTCTTCAGGATCGGGACCCAGGACATCCACCGCCTGCTTTTCGATCAGGTCCTTGAAGTTCTGCCGCAGATAAATCTGTTCCCCCGTGTGGATGGGCACGGTTGTGGACATCTTCAGATCGCGGTAAAGCTCCGCGTTCGGGTACGGCGTGTAGTCGCCTGTCAGGATGTCCTCGATCCAGGCCAGATTCATCGGTTCGCATGCCCGCGCGAAGGCCAGCGCATCCTTCGGCATCCAGCCCGGACCCGCGTCGAGCGCCAGCCCGACTTCGCTGCCCAGCGCCTTCTTCATCGCCTCCACGCACGCGATGATGTGCTTCAGACCACGCTCCGTGAGCGCCCCGCGGTTCGGATGGGAGGCCCCCCTGCGCGGCTCGTCGTACCACATGTCGGGGATTGCCCCCATCATCCGGGCATTGTGAAATCCGACTGCCATCTTGATGAGCGTGAAGCCTTCCTTGGCTTCCTTCATCTTCTGAACGACTTCGGCGTAGTCCTGCGGCATCTGGCCCTTCATCGGAGGGCGGAAGCCTCCGTTGTAGATGCGGACCCGGTCGCGGATCTTGCCGCCGAGCAGCTTGTAGACGGGCACTCCGGCGACTTGGCCGGCGATGTCCCAGAGCGCGAATTCGATTGCGCTAACGGCCGAACCCCACGGCTTGAAGG
>JACADU010000377.1 GCA_013388415.1 Bryobacteraceae bacterium | reverse complement strand
GCTCCCGGCGGCGCAGGCGCGGCGCTGTTTGCCGAGGCTGCCGCCCCCGCGGCGCTGGCGGCTGGCGTCGCCGCGTGGTCTCTCTCGCCACAAGAGCAGTTGGTTCTCGCCGGAGCGATCGGCGAGCCGGCTCTCGGCGGCCTCGTCGCCCGCTACTCCGGCGCCAAGCCGGTGAGCCCGGCTGCGGGGCACATCTTGAGCCGGCATATCGATCACACCGGCAATGCCGCAGCCGTCGCGGCTCTGGCGGCCGAGCTGAACACGATTGGCGCGGGACGGCTCACGATCCGGCGGCAGCGGTTCACGCACGAAGGGAAGAGGCATGAGAATGTTGAAGCCTCGCTTGGCGCCAATGGGCTGAGCGGGATCGTGATTCTCTCCGCTCATCTTGACTCCACGGCGAAGGATACTCCCCCATACCGCCCCTCGGCGGATCCGGCCCCGGGCGCCGACGATGACGCCAGCGGGATTGCGGCGATTCTCGCCGCAGCGGGCGCCATCCTTGCTCTGGCCGCGGCGCTGCCGGCGGCCATGCGCCGCGAAATCCGTTTGGTGCTGTTCAATGCCGAAGAACAAGGGCTGATTGGAAGCCGCGCCTACGCGCGTGAGCTGTCGCAGGAGGGAACCGAAGTCGTTGCGGCTTTCCAATTGGACATGATCGGGCACTCGACGGCGCAGGTTCGCGGATTCGAATTGCACGCGGGATTCACGGCGTCAGCCGAGGTGCAGAGACGTTCCGTTCAATTGGCTGAACTGGTTCAGGCCATGTGCGGTCAATTTGCGGACGGAGGGCTTGCGCCACAGGTATTTCCCGGCGCCGAGCCGTTCGATCCCGGGGAGGGCCGAAGCGACCACTACAGCTTCCATCTGGAAGGGTATCCGGCCTGCCTCATCTCAGAGGACTTCTTTGCCGGTCCTGGACCCACCGGGCCGCCGGCTAACCCCAATCCCAACTACCACCAGGCTACCGACACAACCATCAATGAGGGATACGCAGCGGCGATCAGCCGCGCCGTTACAGCCGCAGCCTGGGTGGCGGCCACCCGTTGACCGCGCGCGGAAAAGGAATCACGCTCGGCGCTGATCACGGGCGGCTCCTCCTGCCGCCCGTGATCTCCTGCTCCCGCGCAACAATCCTAAGGCGACCAATGCCCCGGCGACGGTGGCCATCGTCCCTGGTTCGGGCGTTTCGACCATCTCCATGGTCTTGACCCAGACACTCGGCTGGTACACGTCGGGAAGGGCAGTTCTGACCGTGTGGTTGTCGCTTTCAAAGCCCGTTCCGGTGCTGCCGGCGTTGTCGAAGATGATCCTGCTGACTTGAGTGTCGGTGAAGAAGAACATGACGAAGGCGTAGGGCTCTCTGGTGTTCCTGCCCGCGGGTGGATTGGGATTCCCGTAGTAGCTCGAATTGTTGTAGACAGTGCCGTCGATAGCGGTCACGGTTCCCGTTGACGGCGAGAGGACGCTGACGATGTCAGCGGCGGAGAACCGGGCAACGAATCCGTTCACATCGACGAAGGTCAGACCGTTGTTGGCGTCGCCGGCGGACCACCAGAAGCCGAAATAGGATCGAGGTGTCGAAAGCGTCAGCGCGATCGACGCCGCCGACCCGTTCTGGGCGCCGAACGTCATGTAGCGGGAACCACTTGCGCCGCCGTACTGGTCGGCATTTTGGACACGCAGGCCGTTGACGGTTCCAGCAGTATCATAAGCACCGAACTCGTTGACTGACAGGGTGTCGTAGTTTCCGACCGGGGGCGAATTGAAACTGGCGATCCGGTATTCGGTGCCGGAAAGAGGGTCTGCCTGGACGCCCGGAGGGGCGATATAGACTTGGATCGTGGCGGCCTTGGCGAGCTGTAAGGTCGTCCCTAGTAAAACCGTAAGAAGTCCTAGCCCTCGAATCCTCATTTGTCCTACGAGCCGTTCTAGGACCAGAGTAATGGCCTGTAAGTCGAAGTCCCATTGGGGGAACACCTTAGAACATTAAAGATTCGTTCATGAGACGACTTGTCACCCCTCGAGGGACACAATTTCCCATTCGCCGATGGAGTCAAGGGTGAAGGCGAGTGATCCGCCCTGACGGCGGAAGGGGATGTCGCGCGCCGCAGTGAGCGCCCGAAGGCGTCTGACCTCGAATCCGGCCGGCGGCTCGACGAGGACTTTTACGGGGCCGACAGAGACAATGGAGCGGGCAGGCCCGCGCATGAGGGAGGGGGTGGTGTAGTTGAGGATGTGAAGGGCGGCGCCGGCTTCGGTTTCCCAGTAGAAGAGGTCGAAGAAGCCGGGGCCGTCGAGGGTGGCTGCGATTTGGCTGCGGGCGGCCCATCGGACAGAGTTGCCGAGAAGGCGGGAGAGGTCGGGGTTCCAGGTGCGCCAGAGCGTGCGGTCGATGTCCGACGGGAAATAGACGACGCGGCCGCGGCCGGATTCTCGGGCGAGCAGTTCCGCGCCGTCGGGGGTATCGGCTTCGCGATAGACCATTTCGGGCGGGAAGGCTGGGTAGGGAGGGATCCGGACCAGGAGGGCTTCGGCTGCGCCCTGAAGCCGGACACGGTTCTGCGCGCCGGGCAGGTAGCGGGTTTTCTCGAAACCTTGGAGGGTTTCGTGCTGGCGTTCGATGCGGAAGTAGGAGTTGCGGAGCGAGTATTCGTGGCTGGAATAGCTGGCGCCGAACAGGGCGCTGAGCGCGAAGTCGTCGCGGCGCGCGGCGCGCTCGTCATAAAGAGAGGATTCGTAGGTGGCCACGAGGCCGCCGCCCCGTTCGACATAGGCGGCGAGGGCGGCGCATTCGGTCTGGCTCAGCAGCGCGGCGTTGGGGAGGGCAATGCAGGAGTAAGCCGAAAGGCGTTCGGCCGAGAGGTCGCCGTCGTGGATGAGGTCGAAAGGGACGCGGGCCTCGAGTAGAGCGAGGTAAAACCCCTGGAGGGCCTCCGTGTTGCGGCTTAAAGCGGGATGCCAGACCTGGGTGCGTTGCGGCCAGACCAGGCCGATTCGAGCCAGCGACCGCTTGTTGTAGAAGTGCCGCTCGTTCTGTTTGAGCCAGGGGAAGACTTCGAGGCCGGTGTCCATCCAGCGGGTATCCTGCGGCTGGCCGCCGAGCCATGTGAGCCAGGGGACCATGCCGCTCGCGGCCGACTGCTTGAGCCACATGCGCATTTCGGCCGGGCTCTTGGCGGTGTGGCGCCAGATGGCGTCGCTCATGTTATAGGCGCTGGTGACGTTGGTGACGGGGCGGCCGCGCATGACGGCGTAGCCGATGCGGCCCTGCTGCGCGCAATCCCACAGGGGGATGTTGCCCGAGCGGTCCTGGTGGTCGGCGTTCATCCAGCGGGCGGCTTCAGCGATGCGGCGGACGTCGGTTTCGGCGCGGATGGAGCCGCCGAGGTTGCCGACGTAGACGCGGTCGGAGCGGCCCGAGGAGGCGGTGGAGTCCCAAAGCTTCCAGACTTCGAGCACGCGCTCGAGGCGGCGTTCGGTCCAGGCGCGGTAGGCGGGGTTCGAGCGGTTGTCGTTCTCGGGCAGTGTGCCGAACAGGTTGCGGCAGGTGCCGCAGTAGCAAAGCGCGCCGAGACCCGTGCCGGGCCAGGCGTTGGTGTAGAAGGCGTCGGGGTCGTAGCGCCGGCACACCTCGCCGATGATCGCTCTCATGTGCTGGTGGTAGTAGGCGCTGAACTCACAGGTACGGAAGAGGCCCTTGGCTTCGTTGTGCTCGATGGCGGCGCCGGCCCGGTTGCGGGCGAACCAATCGGGTTTGGCGTCGAGGACCTCCCGAAAGGCGTGGGAGGGGTCGAGGCGGGCGATGACGCGGATGCCGGCTTTGCGCGCGGCGGCGGAGTACTCGCCGAACAGGTCGCGGTCTCCAAGGAAGCGCGCCTTGCGGTGGTGCGGCACTTCGGTGGGATAGAAGGCCATGATGCCGGCGCAACTGACGATGAGGCCGTCGACTTTCATGCGGGACCAGTAATCGATCCAGCGGGCGACATCGAGCGAGGTGGCGTCGCGCTCATTGATGTTGAGCTGGCCGAGGCGGCGCATGCGAAGGTACCAGGGCGGCGTTTGCCCAAATAGCGCGGCGGGCAGCGCGGGGAGTGTCAGGAGGGTTCGGCGGGTCATGTTCAAATCAGCAGTGAGAGGTCGGCCAGGTCTTGCGGGCGGCGGAGGGCTTCTTTGTTCTTTCTCAGTTCAGCTTTGCCCAAATACCAAACGTCGACGCCGCCGAGTGAGGCTCGCACGCGTCCGGCGAGGATTTCCTCGCTCGTAAGGCCGGTCAGTCCAGTCAGAAGGGCCACTTGCACTGGCGCACGGCCGAGCTGCAACACCTGATCGGGGCTCAGCAAGTCCGCCTCATCGAGCGCCAGACCGCCAAAGCCGAAGGCCTTCAGCGCGCTCAGGACTTTGGCCGCGCCGGACTGCGTTGGACGGATCCAGAGATCGAGATCGCCGGTGTAACGGGGCTTGGCATGGTAGGCGAGGGCGAACGCGCCGGCGATGGCGTAGTCAACGCCGCTGGATTCGAACAACTCGAGCAACTCTTTCAAGCCTTTGGCTAGATGCATCCTTGCTCTCCTCCGGGTAGAGCATCTCGAGCAAGATCCGGATCCTTTCGCCGGGCGTCATCCGCCGCCAAACTTCGCGGTCGGCGGCGTCGGCCTCTTCGCGGGTTTTGAACCGCCGGATGACTTTCTCCATCAGCCTGACTTTAGCTCAGTCCAGAGCCGGTCGCGCAGGCGCTGGGCCCGCGGGGGGAGCGCCTGGAACCATTCGCCGCGCGCGAGCGTTTCTGGCGCGGGGAAGAGGGTCCGGAGGCCGGCGATGGAAGGAGGGAGCAGCGGCCGGGCAGCGGCGTTGGCGGTGGCGGCGCGGCAGGCGGTGACGATCTCGGCGGCGATATCGGGGCGCAAGAGGAATTCGATAAACGCCCGAGCCTCCGCCGCCCGGCGGCTTTCGCGCAAGACGGCGGCGCAATCGGCGTAGAGCGAAAAGCCTTCGCGCGGGAAGACGAACTTCAGATGAGGCGCGGCGTCGATGGCCTGCTGGGCCGTGGTCGCCCACGCCTGGCAGGCGGCGACGTCGCCGGCGACAATCTGGTCGCGCACCTCGGTGTTGAGATAGGCGAGCAGCAAGGGCTTCTGGCGAGCCGCGGCTTCGAAGGCGCGGCGCAGGCCGGCTTCCGATGATTCGTTGAGCGGGAGGCCAAGCATCTGGAGGGCGGCGCCGAAAACCTCGGCCGGATCGTCGAGCATGGTGAGCCGCCCGCGGTAGCGGTCCTGCCAGAGGTCGGCCCAGGCTGCGGGTTCGGGCTGCACGAGCCTCGGATTGTAGAGAATGCCGCAGCAGCCCCACATGTAGGGGACGCACCATTGGAGGTCCGGGTCCCAGGGCGGACGGCGGAAGCGGTTTTCGAGGTTGTCGATGCCGCGGAACGCGGCAGAGTCAACAGGCGCCAGGAGCCTCAACTCGCGCATCGGCCCGATGAAGTAGTGGCTTGGGAAGACGACGTCCCAGCCGGAGTTGCCGCTCATCACCCGCGCCAGCATCTCTTCGTTGCTTTCGTAAACGGCGTAGCGGACATCGATTCCGGTTTCGGCACGGAACTTCCCAAGCGTGTCCGGAGCGACATAGTTCGACCAATTGAGGACGTTCAATCTGCGTCCGGCGGCTCGCCGGCAGCCTGCCGCGCCGGCCACTCCCAGAAAGAACCAAGCCCGCCGCGTCACCGGGAGCGGAACCTTTCCGAGACGAGAATCAGCAGGCCCAGGCCGGTGACAATCACCGTGCTGATGGCATTGACCACCGGATTGGCGCCGCGGCGGGCCATGGCGTAGAGGGCCATGGGGAGCGTTTCGCTGTCGACTCCGGCGACCAGGCTTGTGATGACGTAGTCGTCGATGCTGATGGTGAAAGCCAGCAGCGCGGCGCTGACGATGCCGGGAACCAGGTTCGGGAGCGTGACGCGGGCGAAGGCCTGCCACTCGTTGGCGCCGAGGTCGAGCGCCGCTTCTTCGAGCGAAGGATCCATGGTGCGCAGGCGCGCCAGCACGACGATGACGACATAGGAGAGGCAGAACGAGATGTGCGCCAGGATGACCGTATGCATCCCCAGGCGCAGGTCGAGGCGTTGAAAGAGCCACTGAAACAGCGCCAGCAGTGAGATGCCGAGAACGATTTCGGGGGTGACGAGGGTGAGCGAGAGGGTGAGCGTGGTGATGGGCGAGCGCCTTTTCCAGAGCGCGTAGGCGCAGAGCGTGCCCGCCACGGTGGCCGCCGCAGTGGCGAAGATAGCGATGAAGAGCGAATTCGCCGCGGCTTCCATGAGCTGCGTGTCGGCCCATGCGCGGGTGTACCAGTCGAGGGTGAAGCCTTCCCAAACGCTGGCGCGCGCCCGGTTGAAGCTGAAGGCGGCCAGAACCGCCAGCGGCAGGTGGAGAAAAGCGAAGGCTGCGGCGGCGTAGAGAGCCAGGGCGTGCTTCAAAGCAGGCCTCCCTCCTTCCTGCGAATTTCGATGATCAGAAGAACGAGGACGAAGCCGGTCAGCGCGAGAGCCAGCGCGGAGCCGAAGGGCCAGTCGCGCGCGGAGGTGAACTGGTTCTGAATGAGGGTCCCGGCCATGATGGTTTTGCCGCCGCCCAGCAGGTCCGGCGTCAGGT
The DNA here is from genome assembly GCA_013388415.1 of Bryobacteraceae bacterium. Lineage (GTDB taxonomy): Bacteria > Acidobacteriota > Terriglobia > Bryobacterales > Bryobacteraceae > JACADU01. Next base: position 1,115 of record JACADU010000377.1, on the reverse strand, counting down.
ATGCGCCGAGGCAGGGGATGAAGACCAGCAGCACGCCGGCTCGGATGCCGGGCGCGGCGAGTGGAGCAACCACACGGAGTTGCGCCTGCCAGGGGCGGGCGCCGAGGTCGGCTGCGGCTTCGAGCAGGGAGCGGTCGAGCCGCTCGAGCGTGGCGTAGAGCGGCAGGACCATGAAGGGCAGATAGCTGTAGACCAGTCCGGTGATGACCGCGCCGTAGTTGTAGAGCAAAGGAAGCGGCTCGCGAATGATGCCGGCAGCCAGCAGAGCGGTGTTGATGAGGCCGGTATCGCGCAGCAGGAACATCCAGGCGTAGGTGCGTACCAGGAAGCTGGTCCAAAACGGCAGCATCACGAGGGCGAGCCAGAGGTTGCGCCGTTTTCCGGATTGGGCGATGAACCATGCCAGGGGGAAGCCAAGCACGAGGCAGATGAGCGTGCTGGCCAAAGCGACCGCGACCGAGCGCAGAAGGATGGCGACATAGAGCGGGTCGGCCAGTCGAATCCAGTTCTCCGCCGTCCAGGGGCCGGCGACGCCGCCGTAGACGCCGCGCGAGAGCAGCGAATAGGCCGCAAGAATGGCCAGCGGGACAAGGAACAGGGCGGTCAGCAGCGCCCAGGAGGGCGCGAGGAACAGGGTTCGGAGGGCTCTCATGCCGGGGGCAGCGTGAGCTCGTCGCGTTTCTCCCACCACACGCGGACGCGCTCGCCCGGACGATACGTCCCGTTGAAGCGGGAGACCTCGGCGGTCACCTGCTCGCCAGATTCCAGTCTTGCTTCGACATGAAGGCAGTTGCCGAGGAAGACCGAATTGAGAACCGTCGCCGGCAGACCGCCGCCGGCGGGGGCATCCGGAGGACTGAGTCTTGTCGCTTCCGGACGCACGCCGACGCCGTTGACCCAGTTCACGGGTCCAAGAAAGCCGGCCGCGAAGCGCGTCCGGGGGCGCAGATAGAGTTCTTCGGGCGTGCCGGTCTGTTCGAGCCGTCCGCGGTGGAGCAGAGCGATGCGGTCGCTGACGCTGAGCGCTTCTTCCTGGTCGTGGGTGATGAACAGGAATGTGATTCCGACGCGGCGCTGGAGGGCGCGCAGCTCGGTGCGGACCTGCTTGCGAAGGT
>JACADU010000433.1 GCA_013388415.1 Bryobacteraceae bacterium | reverse complement strand
TCTGCCGGAGGCGCGGGGGGCGAAGCTGGAGAAGGCGCACGTGGTGAAAGAAATGCGGGCGACTTTTTCGGCGAAGCCGGGGCTGGAGGGTTTGCGGCCGCGGGCGCGGACGAGGTATGCGAACCTGTCGCTGGCGGGGGACTGGACGCGGTCGGGGTGGCCGGCGACGATGGAGGGGGCGGTGCGGTCGGGTTATTTAGCGGCAGAGGATGCGTGCGCGCAATTGGGCACGCCGAAGGGTTTTCTGCTTCCGGATATCGCCTGAGAAGGCTGACTATTTGCGGGACTGGGCGGCGGGCTTGCGGACGCTCTCGTAGTATCGGAGGACGTAGTCGCGGAGTTCGAGGGGGACCTCGTCGCGGCTGACTTCGCCGCCGGAGTCGGCGTGCTGGGCGGAGCGGTTGACGTAGGGGGTTTTGAGCTGCTGGTTGCGGGAGTTATTGACCTCGATCATGACCTCGCCCTGGACGTTGAGGGCGCGTTTGCCGAGGACTTCGGAGAGCTTGCCCATGGCCTCGCGCTGTTCCGCGAGTTGGGTGTCTTTGTTGCCGTCCTGCTTGCCGACACCGCTTTTTTCGCTCTGGGAGGGCTCTTCGGCGTTTTCGCCGGGCTGGGCTCGGGATTGCTGAGGGCTGTCGCCTTCGCCGGGCTGGTCGCCCTGCTGGCTGGCATCGGCGTCCTGCTGCTGCTGGCCGCGGGCGTTCTGACCTTTGTCGGACTTCTGGCTCTTGTCGCCTTTTTGGCCCTTGTTGGAAGCGGTCTTGGTTTCGCCGCCCTGGCTGTCCATTTTGAGCTTATCCATGAGGCTGGCGAGGGCGTCGCGCATTTTGTCGAGGAGGCTGGAGTTTTTGTCGTCGCGGGCGTCGCGTGAGCCGGATTTTTCGCCGGCTTTGCGGGGGTCGGCGGCGCCGGCGGGATTATTGGGGTCGCCGTCATCTTTCGCGCCTTCGCCTTCCGCCTCATCGCCCTCGGACTCGGAGGCATCGGTGGCGGCGGATTCGTCCTTATGGCCCTGGCGCCCGGACTGGTCGGCGTCGAGGCCCTTCACGGTTTCGGTTCTTTGCTCGGCCAATTGATCCTGAGTCCAGGTGGACTGTTCATCGGCGGGGACTTCGAGTTGTTCGACGCCGGGGATCTCAGCTTTGGCAAGTTGCCTGGGCGGGGCTTTGCGTTTGGCGATTGGCGCGCCGGTGAGGGTATCGAACTCGACGGCGGCGAGGGGAGCAGAGAGGTCGAAGGTGTGGAGGATGCCGTAGCGGAGGAAGAAGAGGGAGGCGGCAAGGAGGAAGGAGGCGAGAGCGGCCCAGCCGCTGCGGGGCCAGCGGAGCGGGAGGGCGGCATCGACGTCAGCGGCGACGGCGGTTTGTTCGGCGCTTTCGTTGAGTTTGGAGAGGAAGAGGGGGTCGGGCTGGCGGAGGGGGCGGCCTTCGCTGTAATGAAGGGCAGTCGAGAAGAGATCGCCGGTTTCGAGGGCGCCGTCGAGGCGGAGGGCGAGGGTGGGCTTGGGCGGGGTGGCGCGGTAGATTCTCCAAGCGGCCCAAAGGAACGCAGCGACGGCGAGGGCGGCTGGCAAGCGCCAATCGAGCACCTGGGTTCCGGCGAGCAGGAGGGCGCAGAATCCGAGCAGAGCGGCGGCGACAGCCCAAGCGCCTTCACGGGCGAAGGCCTGGCCGCGGCAACGGCGCCGGGCCTGTTCGAGCAGCCTGGAGAGAGCGGTCTGTTGGTGCAAGCGTCCCTTATTTCATCCTTCCATAGAAAGACGAGCGGCGCAGGAACCCGTTACGGGCCGCTGCGCCGCTCGAAGCTTACTCCAAGGGAAGATCGGGGCTATAAGAAGAAGCGGATGCCGAACTGGGCCTGGAAGGGATTGCCGACCTGCTGGTTGTTGGTGTCGTACCTGCCGTCAGAGAGGCGGAGGCGCATGAAGCGCGGGTCGACGGGCAGCGGTTGGCCGTTGATTCCGATGCCGGCGCCGTAAATCTGGGCGTTGGATCCGAAGATCACATTATCAACGTTGAAGAGGTTGAACATCTCGGCGGAGAGCTGCACCCGGACGCGCTCGCTGCCGAGATTGAAGCTCTTGAGGAGACGGAGGTCGGTTGTGGTGACGGAGCGGTTGCGGAAGCTGTTCCGGAGCATCGGGACGCCGGGGGCGGAGTAGGGCCGGTCGACTGTGGCCGAGCTGAGATCCTCGTTGAGGTCGGTTCCGGCGCGCGGATTGAGCGGAAGCCCGGTGCGGGCCTTGAGCAAGCCGCTGATCTCGAAGCCCCACGGGAGCGTGTAGGTGGCGTAGCCGGAGAACTGGTGGCGGGTGTCAAGGCTGGAGTAGTTGTACTCGGGGGCGAAGTTGAAAGTGTTGTCCATGTTGGTGCCGCCGGCGTCGCGTTCGCTGTCGTCGTCGGAAAAGTTCTCGCCGAAGGTATAGAAGACGCCGAACTGATATTTCTTGCCGCGGTACTGGGTCTGGAGGGTCATGGCGCGGTACATCTGGCGAGCGGAACTTTCGCGGATGGTGACTGCGCCGAGGTCGCGGACCCAGCGGGTTCCACCGCTACGCAGGCCGTAGTTGGGGCGGAGGCTGGCGTCATTGGGGCGGACGACGGGGAAAGGCAGGTTGATATCGCGGTTGCGGTGCAGGTGGACGGTATTGACGTAGTTGAACTGGATGCCGGTGAGCCAGCCGGGAGCGAACTCGGTGTCGACGCCGATGCCGCCCTGGAAGGAGCGCGGGTTCTCATAGTTGGGGGCCATGAGCGTGGTGGACGCGCCGAGGAAGGGATCGCGGCCGGTTCCGCCGAGGGCGATCGCGCTGGCGCGCTGAACGACTTCGACGGGGATGACCGGGAGGGCATCGAGAGGCGAGCGGTTCAGGTCGACGCCGGCGGCAGCCAGTTGCTGGTAGACGGTCATGGTGGCGGTGGGAGAGAGGGCAAGGCTGACGTTGTTGGGCGTGGAGCGGAAATTCGCGGTGGCGTCGGAGAACAGGAGCATCGGGGTGGCGGCGTAGAAGAGGCCGGAGTGGCCGCGGATGACGGTGCGGCGCGAGCCTTCGAGAGGGGTCCAGGCGAAGCCGACGCGAGGCATCCATTGGTTGAGGTTGTCGGGGATTCTGGCGGGGTCGGCTGAAACGCCGACTGGATAGAGTGTGCGCACTTTGGAGACAAGAGCGGTATTGGAGGTGTCGGGCTCCGGGTTCCACTGGCCTTCGTAACGCAGGCCGAGTTCGAAGGTGAGGTTTTTGCTCACGCGCCAGGAGTCCTGAAGGAAGAAGGCGAACTGAGTCACATCGTAGTCGGCGAGGAGGTTGCCTATCTGGCGGTTGTAGGTCACGTCGCGGCTGTCGAACCGGTTGGCGACGGCGCCGCCGACGCCGAGGGTATCGAGAATCGTATTGACGTTGGAGCCGGCGACGGAGAATGAGCCGAACTGATTGAAGCCGAACGTCTGATAGGCGTTGATGAGGTTGAGGTCGAAGCCGAGCTTGACGGTGTGCTTGCCCTTCATCAAGGAGAGGCTTTCGGTGATTTGCCAGCGGGTATCGTTCTGGATGGTGGGCAGAAAACTGCGAGCGCCGAAACTGCCGATGACGCCGGCGCTGACTGTGGGAAGGGCCGAATTGGCGAGACGCGGGCGCTCTTCATAGCTGCCGCTGAATTTCAGGTCGTTGACGATGGTGGGGCTGAAGATCCTGGTCCACTGCGCGGTTCCGAAATGGCTCCGGCCCTTCTCCGTTCCTTCATTGGAGACGGCGTTATTGGTGAATGGGTTGAGCGCGCCGCCGACACTGACGGCATTGGCTTCTTCCGAGTTATGGAAGTTGTAGCGGGTGGTGAGGCGGCTGCCGCCGGCGAACATGTAGTCGGCGCGCGCGGTGGTGGCGAAGTTCTTGTTGTCCTGGGTGAAAGGGACTTCCTGGGAGCGGAAGAAATTCAACGCCTCGTTGGTCGCAGGGCCCGGCGTTGCGTTCTTGAGCTGGGGGAAGAGGACCTGGCGGGGCGTATCGGACTTCTGTTGCTCGTAAGCGCCGAAGACGAAGAACTTGTCCTTGGCCAGCGGTCCGCCGGCGGCGCCGCCCCACTGCTGAAGACTTTCGGAGGGCTGCACGAGGAAGATCGGGTTGTCGGCGCTCAGAGCGCGGTTCCGGTTCTGGTAGAAGGCCTCGCCATGCCAATCGTTGGTGCCGCTCTTGGTGATGACGTTGAGGACGCCGCCGGTGGAACGGCCGTATTCGGCGGCGTAGCCGGTGGCGACGGCCTGGAACTCCTGGACGGCGCTTTGGGGGAGAGTGAAGTTGAAATTGGAGCGTTCGCCGCCGCGGATGCCGCCGAAGAAGGGCTGATTGTAGTCCGCGCCGTCGACCATGATGTTGGCGTTGATGCCGCGCTGGCCGGCGAAGCTGAGCTGCTGGCGCTGGGGTTCGACCTGGACGGTGGGGGTCAAAGTGGCGAAGTCCTGGAAGCGGCGGCCGTTGATGGGGAGGTCGCGGATAGCGGTTCCGGTAAGCACGGCGGCGGGCGCGGGCACCGCGATATTCATGAGGGTCTCGGCGACTTCAATGGTCTGCACAGTGCCTTGGACGGCAAGTTGGATATCGAGGTTGAGGGCCGTGCCGACGTTGAGAGTGACGCCGGTGAGAGTTGTCAGCGCAAAACCGGAGGCCTCGGTGGTGACTTCGTAAGAGCCGGGATCGAGTTGCAGAACGCGATACTGGCCTTCTGCGGATGAGAGCAATTCGCGGGTGGAGCCGGTTCCCAGATTCTTGACTTTGATTCTGGCCGCCGGGACCGCGGCGCCCTTAGGGTCGAGCACAGTCCCGAAGATCTGTCCTTTATTGGCGTCCGCCTGGCCCCATGATTGGAGGGTGAACAGGGCGAGGAGAGTAGTCGTTCGGAGTAGTCGCATTTGAAGGATCCTTCACGAGGATAGACAGGCCGCTTTACAATTCCCTGACGGACAGGTGACAAGTTTGCGATGGCGGCGGGGGATATGGGGTCTCATGGAGTTCCTTTGAGATGCGCGGCGGCGGCGTCTGATGGATAAAATGTGATCCAGAGGAGGCGTGCTGGGATGCGATACGCAATCGTTGTGTGCGCTGTGTGGCTGTCCGCTTGTGTAAGCCGGCATGGGGAGCACGGGCACTCGAAGGAAACTCAGTCTCATCAAACCCGCGACGGGCGGTTGTCTCCGTTGCTTTCAAATCTGGGAGATTTCCACCGGGCGGTCTCGACGTCGAACGAGATGGCAAAGCGGTATTTCGATCAGGGACTGACGCTGGTTTACGGCTTCAATCACGACGAGGCGCGGCGGTCGTTCCTGGAGGCGGCGCGCAATGATCCGTCGTTCGCTCTGGCGTGGTGGGGGGTGGCGCTGGCTGTGGGACCAAACATCAACGACGAGGCGAAGGACGCCCAGCGCGAACAGCAGGCATCGGAAGCCGCGCACAAGGCTGTGGCGCTGCGGGAGACCGCGTCCGAAGTGGAGCGGGCGTTGATCGAAGCGATGGCATCGCGCTATCCGCGCGGCGGGAGCGCCGACCGCGCCGCCCGGCTGTCGTCGTACGCGGCTGCGATGGAGAAGGTCTATGAGCGGTTTCCAAACGACCCGGACGTGGCCACGCTGTACGCAGGAGCGGTGATGGAGACGATGCCCTGGAACTACTACATGGGCGACGGGAAGCCGAAGAAGCCGATGGTGAAAGCAATCGAGGCGCTGGAGAGGACCATTGCGACCCATCCTTATCATCCCGGCGCACACCATTACTACATCCACGCGGTGGAGGCTTCGCCGGAGCCGGACCGGGCGATTCGCAGCGCGGAGCAGCTTCCATCGCTCGTCCCGGGAGCGGGGCATCTGGTGCACATGCCGTCGCACGTGTTCATCCGGGTGGGGCGCTATGAGGACGCGGTGAAAGCGAACTACCAGGCCATCAAGGCGGACGAAGATTACATCTCGGCGTGCCGGGCGCAGGGGATCTATCCGGCAGCGTATTATCCGCACAATGTTCATTTCCTGACGGCGGCGCTGGCATTTGAGGGCCGGCGGAAGGAGATGATGGAAGCGGCGGAGAAGGTAAGCCATCAACACGGCGCGGCGGCGATGGCCGATCCGAATTTCGCGTTCCCGCACCTGTTGCAAGCGATACCCGATCTTGCGCGAGTCCGGTTCGGGATGTGGGAGGAGATCCTGCGGACGGAGAAGCCCGAAGGTTCGGAATTTCACCTTGCGATCTGGCATTTCGCGCGGGGCATGGCATACGCGGCAACCAAGCGGCCTGGCGAGGCAACGGCGGAGCTCGATGCATTAAGAAAGGCGGCAGCGATTCCTGCCCTCAAGTCGATGAAGGTGTTCGACGTGAATGCGCTGAGCGATCTCGCGGCGATCGCCGCGGGGGTGCTGGAAGGCGAGATCGAGGCGCGGCAGCGGAGGTTCGGCAAGGCGATCGCCGTGCTTCGCAAAGCTGTCGCGAGGGAGGATGCGCTGCTCTACTCCGAGCCGCCGGATTGGCCGAACCCGGTGCGGCACAATCTTGGCGCGGTGCTGCTGGAGGCAGGAAAGGGCGCGGAGGCGGAAGAGGTGTTCCGCGAGGATTTGAGACGGCATCGCAACAACGGGTGGGGCTTGCGAGGACTGGCGCGGGCGCTGGAGATGCAGAACAAGAAGAAGGAAGCCGCAGAGGCGATGGCGGCGTTCGAGAAGGCATGGGCGCGCGCCGACATCAAGATCGACTCGTCGCGGCTTTAGAAGCCGGGGTCGACACGCCGCATCGGCCGATGGAGGAAGTTGGGCTGGGCATACTCCACCTGGGCGAGTTTGCGCAGCCGGGCGACGAGATCGAGAGTCACGGCTTCGAGGTCCACGGACAGCAGAAGCTGGCGAGCGGGGGAGACCGCCGGGATGAATGAGACGCCGGTCTGCCTGGTGAAGGAAGCGGCGATCGCCTGGAGTTCCGGGTCTGACTCGCGTCCGGCGGAGGCGGCTTTGC
>JACADU010000376.1 GCA_013388415.1 Bryobacteraceae bacterium | reverse complement strand
GCGCGGGCTTTCCTCAAACCAACAGTATACCAGCCTCAGAAGACGAACCGGGCGGACACCTGCGCGCGCCGGGCGTTGGTGCCGTCCGGAAAGCCTTGGCTGGCGCTGCCCCTGCCCATGCCGGCCACCTGCCGGATGACGCCAGTGGTCGCCTGGAAGCCTTCCGTGATGATGCCCGTGTTCGAAACGTTGTTAAAAACATTGAACGCTTCAAAGTTCAGGGAGAGTTGATACCGTTCGGTGAACCGCAGCGCCTTGCTCAGCCGCGCGTCCAGGCGGGCTACGCCTTCCACGGGCAGGCTTGTCCGCGACAGGAACGGCACGCGGAAGCTGCCGCCGAACCCGTTCAGCGTGTTCGTGAATGCCGAACCGCTGAAGTTGCTGTTCACACGGATCGTCGGCGACCAGTAGAACGCGCTGGAAAAGGTCCCGATCATCGAGAGGTTCCAGCCGTTGACCGCGTACTTCACGAAGGCGTTGTCGCTCTTCACGTTCGGCATCTCCACGAGCCCGGTGACCACGAGCCGGTGCCGCTGATCCAGCTCGGAAGTCGCCTTTTCGGCGGCAAACGCGCCGTTGGATACCGTGCGCGGAGAACCTGACACGATGAACAGGTTGCTATTGCCGCCGCCGGCGTTGTAGTCCCGCGCATGCGACCAGGTGTAAGCCAGCGTGCCCTGCAAGTACTTTGTCGCGCGCTGCCGAACCTGCACGACCATGCCGTCGTACCACATCTTGCCGAAGTTGCCCAGCTCGTTCACGCGGTTGTAACGGGGATCGACGCGGTTGGCGCGCAGGTAGCCGGGCGTTGTATACGTCCCAATCTCCGCGCCTGCCGTATCCAGAATCCGATAGGTGTAGGCGCCGGCCGCCGGTCCGATGTTCAGGTCCCGGTTCATGAAGAAGTTATCGCCGCGGCTGCCGAGGTAGCTGATCGTAATGCCGGTGCTGCGGGTCAGCTCGCGCTCGATGCCGATGTCCCACTGCTGCGTGTATGGTGTCCGCAGGGCGACGTTCGGAAAGCCGATGCTCACCGTTCCGGCGGGAGGGTTGAGATTCGTCGAGGGCAAGAACGCCGGGAACACCGGTCCCGCAGCCAATTGGTCCGGCACGCTGCTCTGGTAGGTGATCGACTTCTGGTAGACTCCGTTGCTCTGGTGGATGTTTCCTACCAGCGCCCCGGGCATGCGCGCATAGAAGATGCCGTAGCTCGCGCGAAGCACTGTCTTCCCGCTGCTGCCGAATGTGTAAGCCATGCCGGCGCGGGGGGCGAAATTCAGCTTCGGCTGGTTGATGCGCGCCGTTTGCGGATAGTCCGGGTTGAACAATTTGGGCTGAGCGAACTGAGCGTACTCATAGCGGATGCCATAGTTCAGCGTCAACTTCGAGTTGACTCGCCACTGGTCCTGCGCGAAGAAGTTCCAGTCGCGGACAAAGATCGTGATCTTCGGGTCGCCGAAGGTCTGAGAGTAGTTCTGCCAGCGCTTTCCGCCGTCCAGGTTGGTCAGGTCGAGCGCGAACGCGGTAAATGTTGGATAGGTATAGCTGCCGCGCCCGTTGGCCAGCAACTCCACTGTGTCGCGGGTGTGCGCGAAGTCGAATCCGAACTTGATGTTGTGCGCCCCCTTCAGCCACGTGAGGTTGTCGGCGATCTGGAAGCGGTCTTCAGTGGGCTGCACTCGGGGCAGGAATGTCGCTACACCCAAGTTACCCTGCCCCTGAACCGTCAACTGCCCCTGGAGACCGTTCGGCGGCGCCAGAGCCGGGTTGACGCTTTCGTAGAGCCGGTCCTTGAACCATCCGAAGCGGAACTCGTTCACCGTCGCCGGATTGATGATCCCGGTGTGCGCGAACCGGGCAAACCGGTGCCGGACCGTCGAGTCGCCGTTGTTGCCGATTGCCGCGCCGCCGGTGAGCGTCGCTTGCGTTTGGATGCCGTTCGGCGAGATCCAATTCATCAGGTTGAAGCTTGCAGAAAAGGAATTGCGCTCGGAAGGGCGCCAGTCGAGCTTTCCAAAGTAAGCGTCCTGATCCGCCGTGCGGGGAACTTCGCCGAAGAATCGCTTGAAATAGTTCACCGCGTTCTGGCACTGCGTCGCATTCGCGGGCGCGCCGCAGGTGCCGATGAAATTGCCGGAGGCATCGAACAACTGCGGGTTCTGCACCGTCGATATGGCGGGAAAATCCCGGCGGGTCCACTCGGCATTCAGGAAATAGAACAACTCGTCCTTCTTCAACGCTCCGCCCACGCTGCCGCCGAACTGATGGCGCGACTCCTTCGGGTTGCGCGTCGCGTAGCGGTCGCGCGCATTCAGACTGTGATTGCGGAAAAACCAGTACGCCGTGCCGTGCGTCGTGTTGGTCCCACTGCGCGTGACCGTGTTGACGCTGCCGCCCACCGCCCGGCCGAACTCGGCTGTCATGCCGGAAGACTGCACCTGGAACTCCTGCACCGCGTCCTGACTGATATTGGAACTGATGCGCGTCCGGCCCGCGCCCTCGTTGTAATAGCCCTGCGTCGTATCGTTGCCGTCGGTGAGAAATGCATTTCCGCCGGGGATGCCGCGGAAGGTAACCAAGCCGAACGTTCCGTCATTGGTCACGCCCGGCGTCAGAAGCACAAATGTGTCGACGCGCCGCCCGTTAATGGGGAGATTGGTGATCTGGGCCGCTTCCACGACCTGCGACACGCCTGTCTTTGTCGTCTCCACCAGCGGCGTCGATTCGTTGACGGTCACCGCCTGGGACTGCGCCTGAACGCCCATTTCGATGTTGAGAGTGACGTTCGAGCCGACCAGAACCTCGATCTGCTTTGCCGAATACTGCGCAAAGCCCGCGCGGTCCACGGTCACCTCATAGCCGCGGCCGGGGGTCAGCGACGGCGCGCTGAAGATCCCCGCCTGGTTGGTCTCCATCTCGCGCCGGATGCCCTTCTCGGGATTCGCGACCAGCACCTTTGCGCCGGGGATGACAGCTCCACTGGCGTCTTTCACAACACCGTTGATGGCGCCCAGGCCGGCGAGCGATTGCCCTGTGGCCGGGGTAAGCACAAGCGCGGCCAGTGCTGCCGCAGTTATCCAGGTTCGGATATGCACGAGTCGACTCCTGAAGGGGATTTCAACTAATAGTATAGAGGACGGAGCCGCCCCAAAAGATGTTAAGAAGACGTTTCACTCCGCTATTTGGTACTGCCCCCGCATTCATCCGGAGCCTGTCCGGCAAGGCAGCCGAAAAACCCAACATCCTCTGGATCATTGCAGAGGACAACGGTCCTCAGTGGAATTGCTATGGCTACAAAGGCGTAGAAACGCCGAATATCGACCGCCTCGCCGGCGAGGGGGCGCGGTTTCAGCACGCGCACTCCACCGGACCGGTCTGTTCAGCCTCCCGCTCAGCCTTCAACGTTGGGCTCTACCAAACGACCACGGGCACGCACCTCCATCGAAGCCATCGCAAGGATGGCTATCGCCTGCCGGAAGGCGCGCGCCTCGTCAGCCACCGCCTTCGCGATGCCGGCTACTTCACCGCCAATGTCCGCGAGTTCGCCTCCGGGCTCCGCGGCACGGGCAAGACCGACTTCAATTTCACCGCCGAGAAACCGTTCGACGGCACGCACTGGAACCAGCGCGCCGCCGGGCAGCCGTTCTTCGCGCAGGTCAACTTCCAGGCGACCCATAAAGGCCCCGCCTTTTCCGAGGCTCGTAAGCTGCCCAACCTTGTGGACCCGCACAAGGTGGAGTTGCCTCCGTATTGGCCCGATCACCCTGTTGTCCGCGACGAATACGCCAACTATCTCGATTGTGTCCAATTGCTCGACCGGCAGGTCGGCGCGCTGCTCGATGTCATGAAGAAGGACGGCGCGCTCGACAATACCGTCATCTTCTTCTTCGGCGACAACGGCCGCTGCCTCATCCGTGGCAAGCAGTGGTGCTACGACGCCGGCACGCATGTCCCCCTGCTGGTCAAGTGGCCCGGCATGGTGAAGCCCGGCACGGTCCGTCACGACCCGGCAATCCTGCTCGACGTGACCGCGACAACGCTTGCCGCCGCTGGCGTGGAGATCCCATCCTGGTTCCATGGCCGACCGCTCTTCGGCAGCGGCGCGCAGCCGCGCGACTCTGTGGTGACCGCGCGCGACCGCTGCGACATGACGGTTGACCGCATCCGCTGTGTGCGCGACGCCCGCTACTCCTACATCCGCAACTTCATGCCGGAGAAGCCTTACACGCAGCACAACGACTACATCTCGAAGCAGTACCCGACCCTCGGCGTGATGAAACAGCTCCATGCCCAAGGCAAGCTGAACGCGGCGCAGAGCCTGTTCATGGCCGCCCGCAAGCCGGATGTCGAGTTCTATGACATGCAGTCCGATCCGCACGAGGTCCGCAACCTCGCAAGCGATCCCAAGTACGCCAAACTCGTAGCCCAATACTCCGCGCGTCTGGACAAATGGCTCGCCGAGACCAAGGACCGCGGCGGTGAGCCCGTGTTGCCCGACGACTCAAACTGACGTTCGCCCGCGCCCCCGCCCGGCGACTGTGATAAGACCCAATCATGCGCCTGAAAGGGCAGACCGCCATCATCACCGGCTCTTCTCGCGGCCTCGGCCGCGAAATGGCCATCCGTTTCTCCGAAGAGGGCTGCCGGATCGTGATCCACGGCACCTCCGCCAAGGGCGCCGAGGAGACCGCCAACCTCTGCGTCGGCGAGACCGAAATCGTCCTCGGCGACATCCGCGATCCTGAAACCTCCTCGCAACTCGTCGAGGCCGCGCTCGGCCACTTCGGCCGGATCGACATCCTGGTGAACAACGCCGGCAACGCCCGCCTGGAAGCTTTCCTCGACTTCGACTACGGCCACTTCAAGGCCATGATCTCCATGCATCTGGATGGGACGTTCCTTGCCAGCCAGCACGTCGCCCGCGCCATGGCCCGGCTCGGCGGCGGCAGGATACTGAACATGTCGAGCGTCGCCGCGGCGCACGGCCAGTTCGGTTTCGCCGCGTATGGCACGGCCAAGACGGCGATCGAAGGGCTGACCCGCGTGCTCGCCGTCGAGCTCGCGCAATACAAGATCAGCGTGAACTGCCTCTCACCAGGGCCGGTCCTCACCGACATGCTGAAAAACGTATACACGGCCGAGCAGCTCGCCGAACGCGCCCGGACGATTCCGGCGCAACGGCTGGCCTCGCCCCAGGAGGTGGCGGAAACCGCCCTGTTCCTGGTCTCGCCCGAAGCCGCCTACATCACCGGCCAGGTGCTGCGCCTCGATGGCGGCGCCACCGCCGCCGGCTGCTTCACGATGGAGGTCTACAAGCGGTCCCCGCGTTGAGCAGGCCTCTGCCCGCTATACTCAGGCTAATGGGTGATCTGTTTCGCCGCCTCGACGGCTGTTTCCAGGCCGTCTTCCCCAATCTTTCCAATGAAGAGATCCGTCAGGCGACGCCGGATGCGGTCGCCGCATGGGACTCAATGGCGACTGTCACGTTGCTTGCCGTCGTGAATGAGGAATTCAACACGGAGCTCGACCTCGACATGATGGAAGACCTGCTCAGTTACTCGAAGCTGGCCGAGTGGCTCGGCGCAAATGGCAAGGATGCCGCGTGACGCAGCGCCTCCACCACATCGGCTACATCGTCGCCTCGGTGGAAGAGAGCCTGCCGCGCTTTCTCGCATCGGCTGGCGCCGTGCAGGTCTCGGAGATCTTTGAAGACCCGCTCCAGAAGGCCAGAGTGGTGTTTCTAGCTCCGCCGGATTCAAGCGGCGTGCTGCTGGAGCTGGTCGCCCCCACGGAGCCGGCGTCTCCCGTGTCGGCTGCGGCCGCCCGCGGAGGCGGATTGCATCATCTCTGCTACGAGGTGGGCGATCTCGACGCGCACCTGGCCGCGATGCGGTCGCGCAAAGCGGTGCTGATCCGCCCGGCGAAGCCGGCTGTCGCTTTTGGAGGCAGGCGAATCGCCTGGATGATCACGCCCGAAAAGCTGGTGCTTGAGTTCCTCGAGGCGCCGCCTCACAATAGCGCGAGCTCGGTGTAGAGATTGTCGATCTGCGCCGGCTCGAGCCGCGGCGATTTGAACATCGTGATCCGCTCGTAGCGCAGGAACATGCCCGGCGGATTCCCTCCCAACACGTGCTCGTCGACGGCAAGCGAGGGTGTGCGGTCGCGCCACAACATCCGCAGTTTCGCGCTTTCCCAGTGCCGCCGGAACAGCTCCCGGTCCGACAGGTAGAGAATCTCGGAAAAAGGGACCATCTTCTTCACCCGCCGGTTCCAGACGACATAGCACGACCGGGAGCCTTCCTCGATCAGCATATGCCGGCACTCGGTCGGCAGATGGTGGTCGAAGATGGTCCGGTGGCTCTCGGGCAGGAGGTCGCGGATCCGGGAAGGGTCGGTGATGAAAGCGGCTCCTCGAACGCGCCGGGACAGCGCCGGCCAAACCTGCGCCAGGGGCGGCGTGAACAGCTTGTAGCGTCCCAACCGGCGATAGCGCAGCGCTTCGTGGATTTTCTGGACAACCGGCCGCGCGGACAGATTCGTGTAGGTCAGGTCGCGGTTCTTCTGGCAGGCCATGAGCAGCTTCAGGCTGTGATTGCGGAAGTCCGGCAATACGAACCAGCTTGAGAGATTACAGAAACGCTCCATCCTGCCGCCGGCGGGGCGGTCGGCATAGATAGTGCCGATATAACCCACAAGCCGCCCGGCTTCCCTCAGGATGAAACCGTGATCCGGCTTGTCCGCCAGCCAGGGATAGTCGAACAGGTTCCCGAACCGCGCGACAGAGACGTCGGGGGCCATGTGCCGGTGCAGGAACTCACAGACCTCCGCTTTGTCGTCAATCGTCGCGGGCAGCACTTCCGGCATCTTCGGCGGGCCTTTAAGCGGAGAGACTCGCAATCTCCACACAAAGCAAATCGAAGCAATAACCGCCGTGAGCCAGGACGCGATACTGGCAGCCATAGGCAGATGTGAAATCGCGGAAAGCCCGGAAGACGCACGTGGAGGTGGAAGAGAAGTCGTCCATGATCACAATCGTCCCCGGACGCAGAAGACGGCTCATCTGCGTCAGGACAAACAGGGTGGAGCCGTAGAGGTCTGCATCCAGCAGCAACACCAGCCTGTTCCTGACCTCGAACGACCGCAGGAAGGGCGGAAGCGAGTCATGGAACCAGCCCTTCAGGAACGAAACGCGGCTGTCGTCGATTTCGGGGATCTTTCCCTGCACGTCAAACTTGCCCGCGGAATCGGAAAACGTCAAATGGCTCCATTCCTCCGGCAGCCCTTCAAAACTGTCGAAGCCGAAGAAGCGCGACTCCGGGTTGCGGTTGGCGCCCGACCAGAACTTGATCGAGGCGCCGCGGTAGACGCCAAATTCGAGGTAGTCGATGGGGCAGTTCTTTAGAATCGCCTCGTTGATGTGCGCGTAGAAGTCGCCGCGGGCGACGATGCTGTCCCTTCGGCGCAGTCCCTGCTGCCGCAGCCATCGGCCAAAGTCCATGTATTCAGCCAACATGGTGAGCCGCTTGGGAACCAAAGCGCTCCCGGTCACAAGGGCGGCTTTCAAAGTCCCGCTGGCGGTCCACGCAAACTCGGTCAGACCCATCGCCACCTCCTAACGACTGATTTCTTAACCCGCCCCCTGGTAGAGTATCTCACAGGCCCTCACCCTCGCCGCCCGCGCGAAGAGCCGTATTTCGCCTTCTCAATCTCGTACTTGTGCTTCAGCCAGTTCACCAGCCGCCTTAGCGGCGGGAAGTAGTCGGCGAGGATTAACAGCCCGGGAATGAGAAAGATCCAGCCAGGCATGACCGGCAGGATCAGGCCCGCAATGCCCAGCATGACCATCACGATTCCCGTGCCCACGCGCAGCACGTGCTTCAACTTCTGCTTCACGGCTCGTCCGTCCTCGCGCCGGCCGCCTTGCGAAGAGCGTGCCGACCGCAAACATATTGTTCATTTGCAAAGAGATAGAGATCTAGCAGCGCACCGCTCTCGAGCAGCTTCCAAGCTAAGGGCGCCACTGGCGCCGGGTTGGCCGCGGACGTGATTGTCAGGCGGGCGAGAATTATAGTTGACAACATTCCACTCAAGTTTGATACTAAGAGCAGGCGCACCTCGCAGCCGGCCCCTCGTGGCCGCCTGCTTCGCCGACATATCTCATTCTCACTCAGAGGAACCTAGCGGCATGAGCAAAATCATCGGTATCGACCTCGGGACGACCAACTCCGTCGTCGCCGTCATGGAAGGCGGCCAGCCGGTCGTCATCCCCAACCAGGAAGGCGGCCGCACCACGCCCAGCGTCGTCGGCTTCGCCAAGTCCGGGGACCGTCTCGTGGGCCAAGTCGCCAAACGCCAGGCTGTCACCAACCCGGAAAACACCGTTTACTCGATCAAGCGCTTCATGGGCCGCCGCTACGAAGAGGTCGGCGACGAGATCAAGCGGATGCCCTACAAGGTCACGTCCGGCGACCATGGCGACGCCCGCATCGAGTCAGGCGGCAAGAAGTGGAGCCCGCCCGAAATCTCCGCCATGATCCTCGGCAAGCTCAAGGAAGCCGCTGAAGCCTACCTCGGCGAAAAGGTCACCAAGGCGGTCATCACCGTTCCCGCCTATTTCAACGACTCCCAGCGCCAGGCCACCAAGGACGCCGGGCAAATCGCCGGTCTCGAAGTCCTGCGCATCATCAACGAGCCCACGGCTGCCGCTCTCGCCTACGGTCTCGACAAGAAGAAGGAAGAGCGCATCGCCGTTTACGACTTCGGCGGCGGCACTTTCGATATCTCGATCCTTGAAGTCGGCGACGGCGTCGTCGAAGTGAAGTCGACCAACGGGGACACCCACCTTGGCGGCGACAACATCGACGAGCGCCTCGTCGATTGGCTGCTCGAGGAATTCAAGAAGGACGAAGGCGTCAACCTCCGCAACGACCGGATGGCCCTTCAGCGCCTTCGGGAGGCCGCCGAAAAGGCCAAGATCGAGCTCTCTTCGGCCATGGAGACCGAGATCAACCTGCCATTCATCTACGGCGATCCACAAACCGGTCCGAAACACCTCGTCAAGACCCTGACCCGGGCGCGCTTCGAGCAGATGGTGGAGGACATCCTCCAACGCTCTGTCGGGCCTTGCAAGCAGGCGCTGGCCGACTCCGGCTTCTCTCCATCCCAGATCGACGAAGTCGTTCTCGTCGGCGGCTCCACCCGCATCCCGCGCGTCCAGCAGATCGTGAAGGACCTCTTCAACAAGGAGCCCAACAAGACCGTCAACCCCGATGAAGTCGTCGCCATAGGAGCCGCCGTCCAGGGTGGCGTGCTCGGTGGCGAGGTGAAGGACGTCCTGCTGCTCGACGTCACCCCGCTCTCGCTCGGCATCGAGACCCTCGGCGGCGTCTTCACCAAGCTCATCGAGCGCAACACGACCATCCCGACCCGGAAGAGCGAGGTCTTCTCCACCGCCAGCGACAACCAGACCTCAGTCGAGATCAAGGTCTACCAGGGCGAACGCGCCATGGCCAAGGACAACCGTCTGCTTGGCGTGTTTCAGCTCGTCGGCATCCCGCCGGCTCCCCGCGGCGTGCCCCAAATCGAAGTCACCTTCGACATCGACGCCAACGGCATCCTGCATGTCACGGCCAAGGACCGCGCTACGGGCAACGAGCAGAAAATCACCATCACTTCCAGTTCCGGCCTGATCAAGGAAGAGGTTGAGCGCATGGCCCGCGATGCCGACGCCCACAAGGCCGAGGACGAGAAGCGCAAGGCCGACATCGAGGCCCGCAACCAGCTCGACTCGGTCGTTTACAACACTGAAAAGACCATCCGCGATCACCGCGACAAGCTCTCCGAATCCGACATCAAGGCTGCTGAGGACGCCATCGCCGAAGCCAAGAAGGCTCTCGAATCCAACGACAGCGCCCGCATGAAGGCCGCCCAGGAAAAGCTGGTCTCCGCCAGCCACAAACTCGCCGAGGTCATGTACCAGGCCGCGGCGCAACAGGCCGGCCAGCAGGCGCCCGGCGCCCAGCCCGGCGGAGCTTCGGGCGACGGCTCCGGCAAGGCCAAGGCCGACAATGTCGTCGACGCCGAATTCGTCGACGTGGACGAGAACAGCAAGAAATAAGACGCCTTGAATTGCGGGTGAGCGATGCCGGCGCAGACTGACTACTACCAGACGTTGGGAGTGAAGCGCGACGCCTCTCCTGACGACATCAAGAAGGCGTATCGCCGCCTCGCCCGCAAGTACCACCCCGACCTCAACCCGGGAGACAAGGCCGCCGAAGAGCGCTTCAAGAAAGTTCAGGAGGCCTTCGACGTCCTCTCCGACTCGAAGAAGAAGAAGATGTACGACCAGTTCGGCTTCTACTCCGAGTCGGGGTTCCCCGGCGGCGCGCAGGCCCCGCCCAACGCCGGCTTCGGTTTCGGCGGCTTCGACTTCAGCGACGTCTTCTCAGGCGGCGCTCCGGGAGCCGCCGGCGGCGCCTTCAGCGACATTTTCAGCCAGTTCTTCGGCCGCCAGCAGCGCCAGGAGGCCGCTCCCCGGCCAGAGAAAGGCACCGACCTCGAGTATTCCCTCGCCATCGATTTCTGGCAGGCCATCAAAGGCACCCAGGTGCGGCTGAACATCCACCGCCTGGACCTCTGCTCAATCTGCAAAGGCACGGGCCAGGCCGGCTCGGCTTCTTCCGTCTGCCCGCAATGCCACGGCTCCGGCAACGTCCAGCAGATGGCGGGGGCCATGAGGTTCTCGCTCACCTGTCCCCGATGTGGCGGCTCGGGCAGACTCCGCAACGCCTGCCCCAATTGCCGCGGCGAATCCCGGGTCAGCGTTTCCGAGCATGTCGAAGTCCGCATCCCGCCCGGCGCGGCCACTGGCTCACGCCTCCGCGTCGCCGGCAAAGGGAACGCAGGCACCCTCGGCGCGCCCCCGGGAGACCTTTACATCACCGTTCGGGTCGAGGATCATCCCCTCTTCTCACGCGAGGGCGACGATATCCACATCCGCATCCCGGTCACTGTCGCCGAAGCCGGGCTTGGAGCGAAGATCGAAGTCCCCACAGTCGACGGCCGCGCCCTGCTCAAAATTCCTCAGGGCACCCAAAACGGCCAGAAGTTCCGCCTCCGCGAAAAGGGCGTGTACAATGCCCGGAAGAACAGCCACGGGGACCAGATTGTCGAAATCAGCATTCAGGCGCCCGATATCCGCGATGAGCGGACTCGCGAACTCCTCCGCAAACTCGGCGAGCTCGATCCACGAGACCCCCGCGCCGATATCTGGGCCAAAGTGTGAACCGCAATTCTGAGAGTGTGAAGCCGTGACCAAACAGCGAGGACGCGCAGCCTACATGATATCGGCCGTCGCCGAAAAATACGCGATCCATCCGCAGACGCTGCGCCTTTACGAACGCGAAGGCCTCCTCAAGCCCTCGCGCAGCGACGGCAACACCCGCCTCTACACCGAAGAGGACCTCGAGCGTCTCGAAGTCATCCTCGAACTCACGCGCGAGCTCGGCGTGAACCTCGCCGGCGTCGAGATCATCCTGAACATGCGCGAGAAGATGGCCGCCATGCAGGCGCAAATCGAGCAGTTCATTGCTCAGCTCAATGTCGAGCTGGCCAAGAACCTGCGTCCCCCGGAGCCCGAACCCCGTACCGGCCTCATGCGCGTCGCCCGGCCTGTCGCCACTCCTCTTGCGCCGGCCAAACCCCGCGGCGGACGCAAAAGCCCGGGCTAAGCCAGCGCTGGCCTATCGCGTTTTCTTGACGAACTTGCCAGTCTTGCAGTCGATGTAGACGTTCGCCTTTGCCGTCGACACCGTCGGTCCCCAGAACACCCGCCAGCATGCCACCGGAGTCTGCCCCGTCCACTCCAGGATGAACTGCACCGGTTCATTCGGGTTCTTGTCGGCGAATTCTTTCACTTCTTTGTTTTTCAGCGCCTCTTCGAGCGCCGCCGGCGTGTCGATCTTCACGTCCTGAATCGCGATAGGGCGCACCTGCGGATTTCGTATATACAGCGACTCCGCGCCAGCCCGGGCGCCCTTGATGATGCCGCCCTCGCTGTCGGCGACCGAGAACATGTACTCGCGCTTCTGGTTCTTTTCCAGTGAAACAAAGACGCCGCGCCAGGCGCCGTACTTGCCCGGCTGCGATTTCGCTTCGGCGATATCCAGGTTATCCACTTTGAGCAACATGGCGTCCTTCGCCCAGGTGCGCGCCACCTGGTACATCTGGAATATTCCGGACTGGCCTGTCACTGGTTCGACCGGCTTCTTCGCCGCAGCCTCCTTCTTGGGCGCGGAAGTGCTCGAGCATCCGGCCATGGTCACGAGCGCCGCTGTCAATATGAATGAAGATAAGGTTCGGTTCATCGGATGGGGAACTCCCGAGCAACATCATATACCGGCCCGGCCGCATTAGTCCCTCCGGTGTGTCAGAATATGGGACAGGTCCGCACAATAGGGAGGGAAGCCATGCCGGTGACGCGCACCTGGAATTCCCATCAGACCAAAAGCCGGGCACTGCGGTTCACGGCCCTCGCTTTGACGTTATCGTTCACAACCCCAGCCTTCGCCCAGGAGGGTCCGGCCCCCAGCGCGCCTCCCCCCACCTCCCCTGCACCGGGAGGCGGGACTCCGGCGCCAAGCGTGCCTTCAACCCCCACAACGCCCGGCGGGACCACGGGACGTCCGGGGCAGACCACGCCCCAGTATCCGACGAGCGATCCCCGCC
This sequence comes from Bryobacteraceae bacterium, assembly GCA_013388415.1. GTDB lineage: Bacteria > Acidobacteriota > Terriglobia > Bryobacterales > Bryobacteraceae > JACADU01. The sequence goes on along the minus strand of JACADU010000376.1, from coordinate 3,201 downwards.
GCGATCCCTCCTTCCAGGAAATGCGCCGCCCCATCTACCTGAGCGGCCGAGTCATGATCGAGGACGGCGTGCCGCCACCCGATTTCGTCACCATGGTGCTCGTCTGCAACGGCCAGCCCAGGCCGCAGGGCTACACGGATTCCAAAGGCCGCTTCAGCATCTCGCTCGGCGACAATAACGCCATGCTGGCCGACGCCAGCGTGGGCAATCCCACCGACCCCTTTGGTAACAGCGGCGGATCCCGCAGCGGCATGCCCGGCGGTTTTGGCAACCGCGGCGGCATGTCCGAACGCGACCTGATGTCCTGCGAGCTCAAGGCCGAGTTGGCCGGCTACCGCAGTGATGTCATCTCGCTGGCCGGCCGGCGCATCATGGACAATCCCGAGGTCGGGACCATCATCCTTCACCGCCTGGCCAACGTCGAGGGTTTCACTTATTCCATGACCTCCGCCCTCGCTCCCAAGGACGCCAAGAAGGCTTACGAGAAAGGCGTTGACCGCCTCAAGAAGAAGAAGTTCAACGAAGCCCAGGCCGAACTCGAAAAGGCCGTCTCCCTGTATCCGAAATACGCTTCCGCCTGGTACGACCTAGGCCGCGCTTACGAAGCGCAGAAGAACGACCAGAAGGCGAGAGAAGCTTTCGAGAAGTCCATCGAGGCTGACGCCAAGTTTGTCAACCCTCACCTTGAGCTCCTCCAGTACGCGGTGAATGAGCGTAACTGGGAGAAGATCGAACAGCAGGCCGGAACCGTCCTCAAGCTCAACCCGTACAACTACCCCCAGGTCTGGTTTTTCCACTCCGTCGCCAGCTACAACCTGAAGAACCTTGAAGCCGCGGAGAAGAGCGCCCGCGAGGCAGCCAAGCTCGACCCCCAGCATCGCAATCCCAAGATCAACCACCTGCTCGGCGTCATCCTTGCCGACAAAGGCGAATACTCCAGCGCTCTCGACCAGATGCGTACTTACCTCAACGCTTCTCCGAACGCGCCGGACGCCGCCAACGTCAAGAACATGGTCACCGAACTGGAGAAGCTCACCGCAGCCAAGAAAGTCGACCAATAAGCGTCAGTCGCGCCATCGGCCATCCAGCCTCGCGGGCTCTCTCGTGCCGGCATGAGGAACGCGGGACACGAACCGCGAACCGCCAAGCAGCTTCGAAGTCCGTGTTCGTCCGGGCAATCACACGCCAAAACGCTCAGTGGAGGACATCCACGGCGCAAAAGGTGTCCACCACGTTCACCTGCGGAACCTCCACCTCGAGTTCGCGCGTTCCCTCCCAGGCAAGCACCTGCCGATCACCGAGATCGAAATGCTCCCGCTCATTCTTCTCCGCCCCCTGATCGCCGCGCCGCGGCGCGCAGGTACTCCCCCAGCCGGCGCTCGCCGTACTTCGGAGCGATGCAGTCCACCTGGCTCACCGCGATGCCGAACTCGGCGATGGCCGCCAGACGCCTGTTCAACAGCCGCATTCCCGCGACTACCGGCGCGAACAACGCCCGTGGAGCGCCGATCACCCTCGGCCTCTTCCCCTGGCTTTCGAATGCCATCTCCGCAATCCGCCGCCGCGTGAAGACCTCCGGGCCACCCACGATCAACTGCGTCTCATCCTGCCACAGCGCTTCCACGCACGCCCGCGCCGCGTCACATTCATCAATCGGGTTTGTCCTCGCGCCGCCGTTGCCCGGCAACACAATCTGCCCCATCCTCGCCATCCTCAGGAACTCCCGGAAGGAATGGAACAGCCCCGCCGGACGGACAATCGTGTACTTGAGCCCGCTCTCGGCGAGGGTTGTCACGGTCCGCTCATGCGCCTGCGCATACTCCGTCTGACGCAGGGCCATAGCCCCTGCCAGCGAAACGTATACGAACTTGGAGACACGATGCCTCAGAGCGTCCTCGATGAGCGGCAGATGCCCCAGGTAATCAACCTTGTAAAAGCCCGCCCTGTCCCGCCAGTCCAGAGACAGCGGCGCTCCCGCGCACGAAATCACCGCGTCCACTCCCCCCGCGCACCCACGCACGGTCTCCGCTTCCAGCAGGTCCGCCACTACGCACTCGTGCGCCCCCAACCGCGCCAGTGCCGCCGCATTCCTCCCCATTGCCCGCACACGGATCCCCCGGGCGCACAACAATTTGAGAACATGCCGCCCCAAAACGCCGGTCGCGCCGGCCAGTAACACCCCCCGCTCCAGCCGCACCGTTTCAGGGCCGCCGCGCGATCCGCCGCGCCTTCCAGAATGAGTGCACCCCGAAGAACAGCATCACCAACATGAAGAACGCGCTGAGGACCAGCTTCACAAGATTCGCCGGATCCCCATCCAAATCCCGGTAGCTGTGATAGACTGGGCGCATCAACAGCACGCCAAAGGCCAGAAACAGGAAGCCGATCACTTCGTTCCACAGAACGTGCAGCGGCTTCACTACGCCCGGCACCACGTGCTCGATGAACTTCCTGACAATCCCCATGTGATGGTCCAGGTTCTTTAAGCATCTATGGTAACAAGCGGCTCGGCCGCCGCATCCAACCAGTAGACAGGCCGTGAAGCGGACTCCTGGAGCGCTGAGGGTTTTCCTCATGCAACCTCCCGCTCCGGCCGATAGATGCAGTAGAAGCAGCACGCGCAGTGGAGAAGGAATCCCGGGTGCTATCCTGAAAGTGCCCGGAGAAGAGGTTCATTTTGGACGACCGGTTGAAAGAACTCATGCAGGAGCTCGGCCAGGCCATCAACGAATCCCTGTCCGACTCCGAGCGCATCGCAGCCGCGATCGGCGAGATCCGCCGCGCCGGCTACGACGTCTTTCTCGTCCTTGAGGCCACCATCGGCTTCAACAAGCGTGACGAAACCAGCGACGACGAGGGGGATACCGTTCTCGAAACCCGTCTCGAAGCTGAGTTCGAAAACGAATCCGGCGGCGCCGCCGAGCCCACCGCCCGTCTCAAATGGACTGCGCAGGACCAGAAGTTCCTCCGCGCCCTCAAGATCGCCGTCGACGAAGAAGCACGCTGACCCCTCAGCGCCCCCCATTCCAGCCAGCCGGCTGAAGACCGAGCTCGCGATATACCCGCAGCGTCCCCTCTACCGCCGCCTGCCAGGAAAACTCCGCCGCCCGCTCTCTCCCCAAGGCTGCCCATCTCTCCCGATCTGCCGGCTCCTCAATCCACTGCCGCAACGCCGCCGCCCATGCCTCGACGTCTCTGGCT
>JACADU010000402.1 GCA_013388415.1 Bryobacteraceae bacterium | reverse complement strand
GGTCTATGTCGAGGAGGCGCCTGTCACGACGCTGGGACATGCGTCTCCTCTAGCGTCAGTGCTTGGCCATCGCCGCCGGCCAGTCGAAGCGCTGGCTTGCGCTCTCTGACCGACATGTTGGGGCCGATGAGCCCTTTTCTCACCGCCGCGAAGAAGGGGGCGACTACAACAGGGTCGAATTGCGTGCCGGCTTGGTGCCGGATCTCCTCCAGCGCTTCCTGATGAGAGCGCGCCAGGCGATAGGGGCGGTCGGAGGTCATGGCGTCGTAGGCGTCCACCACGGCGAAGATGCGCGCCCCGAGCGGGATGTCTTCCTTGCACAAGCCGTCCGGGTAGCCCGTGCCGTCCCATTTCTCGTGGTGGGACCTCTCGATCGGGACGTCGGGATAGGGGAATTTGACGCGCTCCAGGATTTCCGCCCCGACCACGGGGTGGATCTTCATTTTTTCAAACTCTTCCGGGGTGAGCCGGCCGGGCTTGGAGATGATGTGTTCGGGCACGGCCAGCTTGCCGATGTCGTGCAGCAGGCTGGCGGCGCGGAGCGCGTCGAGTTCGTCGCCCTCCATGCCGAGTTCCTTGCCGATCTCCACGGCGTAGACCTGGACGCGCTGGAGGTGCGAATGCGTGGTCTGGTCCTTGGCGTCGATGGCCAGGGCGAGCGCCTCGATCGTGCGCAGATGCAGCGCGGCGAGTTCTTCGGCGTGGATTCTGCCGGCCTCGAGCTGGGCCATATAGATCTTGTAGGAGCGCCAGAAGAGGTAGATCACCGGCACGGCCAGCACGGGGATCTGCCAGCCGATCTCGCTGCGGGCGCGGTCGAACAGTCCGGCGATCACCGAGCCGGCCACGTAATACGGCAGCATCCAGAAGTAGCGCTCGCGCCAGATGATATTGAGCCGCGTGCCGCTGACGAAGGCGTCGTTCATCGACCAGGGGAAGGAGATGCCCACAAAGTAGGTGGCGCCCATCAGGACCGCGCGCAAGGCCTCGTTCAACTCGCCGTTGGCGCCGGGCAGGTGGGTGCCACGCAAGGTGAGGTCACCAAGGGCGATCGCCAGGGCGGTGGAGGCCGCGGCGAACACCGAATCGCTCAAACGGTGGCCCGCCTCGAACAGCTTCTTTCTGCTCCAGTCGGAGGCGAAGGCGCTGACGATGCCGAGCAGCATCGTCTCGCCGGCGGAAAGCGACCGCAGGCTGATCAGGATGAACAGCAGGTTCAGAGGGATGACGCCCTGGTCCGTCTTGTATCCGACGTTCAGGATGCTGGCCAGAAGAGCGAGGACGACATAGCTGAGATACTGGAGCGGATCCAGGCTGCGGAAGACGCTCAACTGCTGGATCACCACGGCGACACCGAGGACCATGATGAGCCGGCGGTAGGTCCTTGCGACAGTACTCATGTCTACTTAGGGTTCATCGGCTGAATCCGCCTCCGCCATTACAGTCCAATGAGATAGGGTTGGACTACAGGCAAAACCTGAGGCTTGCTAGAGTGATTCCCGCAGGCCGTATAGGGTGTGACCTAGTGGGAACGCGAGCCGACTCCGCCGATGGGTGAGGTAGCGTCATGCAGCGCCACGAAGTGGAGCACCTCGAGTTCCTCGGTCTGGAGGCGGTGGTTGCCAGCCCGGCCATGCGGGCTGCGCTCGAACGCGTCTCCAAGGTGGCACGGACGCCCTCGACGGTGCTGATTCAGGGTGAAAGCGGCAGTGGCAAAGAGATCGTGGCGCGCGCCGTGCATCAGATGTCGGCCAGAAGCCACCGGCCATGGGTCGACGTGAGCTGCGGGGCGCTGCCCGAGCACCTGATGGAGAGCGAGCTGTTCGGTTACGAGCGGGGCGCCTTCAGCGGAGCGGACACGGCGAAGCCCGGCCTGTTCGAGCTTGCGCACACCGGCACGCTTTTTCTGGACGAGGTGGGGGAACTCGACCCGAAGATGCAGGTGAAGCTGCTGCGCGTGCTGGACGGGGCGCCGTACTTCAGGCTCGGGGGAGTGAAAAAAATCACCGTGGATGTGCGCGTCGTGGCGGCGACCAACGTCGACCTCGAACGGGCGGCGCGAGAGAGGCGATTCCGGGAGGACCTATACCACCGGCTCAGCCAGTTGGTGATCAAGGTGCCGCCGCTGCGGGAGCGGCCTGAAGACGTCGAAGCTCTGGCCAAGTACTTCCTGGCGCAGGTCAAACCCGAGGGAGTGTTGTCGTCGGGAGCCGTCCAGGCTTTGCTGCGGCACGACTGGCCGGGCAACGTCAGGGAGCTGCGGAATGTGATCACCCGGGCGGCGGTGGAGTCCACTGGAAAAACTGTAGGGGTCGAGGATTTGGAGCTTCCGGAACCGGCTCTGGATCCTCTGACGGAGGGAGACAACCTGGATGGCCTGGAGCGAGCGGCCATATTGCGGGTTCTCGGCCAGACCAACGGCCACCGCCAGAAGGCGGCGGACATGTTGGGCATCTCGAGGAGGACTCTGAGCAGGAAACTCAAGCAGTATGCGCTCGACGACATGCCTGAACCCATTGACGCAGGCCGCTTCGACTGGGGCCTGCGAAGGAAACTTGAGAATGAGCTACCAGGAAAAACGGCGTGAGCCGCGCCATGCGGCTTCCGGCAGAATCACGTTCCGGATTGCAGGAGAAAACGGGCGGACGGTCGAGGCTTCGCTGGTGGACGTCAGCCAGCACGGGTTTCGCGCGACGCACAGCCATGCCAGGCTGGCCACCGGCCAGGAAGTCTGGTATGAGTGCAGCGGCGAGCAGGGCCGCGCGAGAGTAATCTGGACGCGCATACTGGGTTCCGAGGTTCAGAGCGGATTCCTCATCCTCGTTCCGGCTGCCTGAAACCGGCGGCCTCCGGACCCCGTATACTCAATAGTTTGGGGCGTAGAGCGCCCCGGCTGCCATCGACATGCGTTTTTTCCAGATTTTGTGCGCCCTGATTGGGGCGAGTGCAATCGCCGCGCCTGCCCGCGGACCTCTCACGCAACTGCCGTCCTGGTTCGAGCCTGAGGGCCGGACGGGCGGCTATGTGCTTCGCAACGCGGAGGCGCCGCTGGCGGCAGACGCGGGCGGGGTGCGTTGGACTCTGGGCTCGAAGACGGTCCGGCTGGCGCTCGGCGGCAATGAAGCGAGATGGCGCTGGACGCCCACCGCGACTCTTCCCGGCGTCTCGAACTACATTCGTGGCCGGGAAAGGGCGGCCTGGAGGCACGGCGTCCCGCAGTTTGGGCGCCTGGAAGCTCATGAGGTGCTGCCGGGCGCCGATTTCCATCTGTACGCATCCGGGCGGCTGCTGGAATACGACTTCGTGCTCGCGCCCGGCGCCCGTCCGGAGGCGATTGGACTGAGGTTCGAGGGCGCGGACGAGGTCTCGCTGGACAGTCAGGGGAACCTGCTGGTGAACGCCGGTGGAGCGGCTGTGCTCCAGCGGGCGCCGGTGGCGTGGCAGGAAGTTGAAGGCGGCAGGAAGGTGGCCGTCGCGGCGCGGTGGCGGTTGCAGCAGGGGACGGCTTCATTCGAAATCGGCGATTATGACCGCGCGCTTCCGCTGGTGATCGATCCGGTGGTGACGTTTTCCGGCTACCTTGGGGGCAGTCTCATCGACCGGATCAGCGCTGTCGCCTCGGCGGGCGACGGAGGGTTCTGGCTGACCGGGAGCATCCGCAGCGAGGTGGCGCCGGTCGAGGGGACCGAACCGTTCCAGGCGGAGAAACAGGGCGAGAGCGACGTTTTCGTGGCCAAGGTGATGCCCGACGGCGGCGCCTGGAAGCTGACGTATTTCTCCTATATCGGCGGGACGGGCGATGAAGCGGGCGAGGCGATCGTCGTCAAGGATGGATTCCTCTATCTGGCTGGCCAGACCAACTCGAGCAACTGGCCGCTGGGCGGCGAGGCCTTTCAGACTACGCTCAAGGGCAACTATGACGCCTTCGTCCTGAAGTACGATCCGCGCTCGCCGGGCATCGAGGCGATCTTCTACTCAAGCTACTTCGGGGGTTCGGAGAACGAGTATGCAACCGCGGTGGCGGTGGATGCGCAGGACCGCATCGCCGTCGCCGGCTTCACGACGTCGGCCTCGCTCGAGCGGGTCGTGCCGGGAACCGACCTACAGCCCGCCAACCGCGGCGGCGTCGACGGCTTCTACTTCGAGTGCGTGACCACAGCTCCGGCGGGCGAGGCGCTGATCTCCGGCAGCTTTTTCGGAGGCGATTCCACGGACATCATCACGGCGGCGGTCTTCGACAGCGGGGGCTATCTTTATCTGACGGGCGTGAGCCACTCCTCCGACTTGCCGCTGTTCGGCGCCGGCTACTATAGCGAGCATCAGGGCGGGGGCGACTTTTTCGTGGCAAAGGTGGACCCGCGTTTGCGCGGCTTTGACGCGCTGCTGCTGGGGACATACGTCGGCGGCTCGAATCTGGACGTCGCCACCACGATGAAGATCGATGAGCAGGGGCTGTTGTGGATCGCCGGCTACACGCTTTCCTACAACCTGCCGGTTACAGGTCCCGCGGTCCAGCCGTTGAGCGGCGGCAAGGCCGACGGTTTCCTTGCTTGTGTCGATCCGGCCAAGGGCGGCGCCGAGTTCCTGCCCTACCTCACCTACTTCGGCGCGACGCAGGACGACGTGATTTATGACCTGGCGCTGGCGCCCGGCGGGCGCAAGATTGTCGCCGGATACACGTACTCGCGCGACTTCCCCCGGAAGGACGATCCCTCGGCTCCGCCGGAGGGCATCAGGCAGAGCGACATCTTCGTGGCGCAATTGGACCCGTCGAAGAGCGGGTTCTCCGAGGGCGTCGTCTACTCCGTGCTGTTCGGCGGACCCGGGCAGGACGCCGCGTTCGGCCTGGCTCTGGCGTCCGACGGCACGCCATTCGCGGCCGGCACGAGCAGCTCCCCGGGGCTTGAAACCGAGGGGACTCCGGCCAAACCCAATGGCCCGGGCTACACCACCGGGCTGTTCGTGCAATTCGGTCCGGCGCTTCCCTGATCCCGGCAGGCTTGCGGCCGCGGCACTTACAATAGGACCTTGGTAACCAGGGCGAGCCTCGGCTCGCCAAACAAAGAAGGGGATTGTCTCGTCTCCTTGACTGCTACGGTCGGATTACTCATGGACTTACGCCGATTCTCCGTTCACAGCGCCATGGGCGCGCTTGTTGTCTGCATCGCGCTTGCCGGCTGCGGCAAGCAGGAAGCGGCGGTCGCCAAGAAGGAGACGGGGCCCATCGCAGTGCGCGTTGCGAAAGTCTCCGGACGGACTATCACGCGGACGGTCGAAAGCGTCGGCACCCTCTTCCCATACGACGAGGCGATCATCAGCGCCGAAATCGACGGCAGGATCGAATCGGTGAACGCGGATCTCGGGGACCTGGTGGCCCAAGGGCAGGTGCTGGCGAGAATCAACGACGAGGAGCAGCGTTATCTGCTTCAGCAGCAGGAAGCGCAGTTGCGCCAGTCTCTCGAACGGCTTGGGCTGAAGGATGAAAACGACCGGGTGAAGGACGTTCGCGAGACCCCGGACGCCCGGCGGGCTCAGGCCGATCTCTATGAGGCCGAACAGCGGTACAAGCGCACCCGCGAGCTGGTCGATCAGGGCATCGGCCCCCGAAGCGATCTCGACACAGCGCAGGCACGCTATCAGAGCCTTCAGGCAGCCTACGAACAAACCTTGAATCAGACCCGGAACCTGATCCAGGAAGTGCAGCGTTTCAAAGCCGGTCTCGAGCTCCAGCGCAAGCGCCTGCGAGACGCTACCGTGCGCGCGCCGTTCGCCGCCTACACCAAGGACCGGCAAGCTGTGGCCGGGGCTTATGTCAGGGCCAACACGCCGTTGTTCACGCTGGTGAAAATCAATCCGCTGCGGCTTCGGATCGAAGTGCCGGAGCGGATGGCGCCTTGGATCAAATTGGGCCAGCCGGCGCAAGTGAGCGTCGAGGCTTATAAAGAGAGGGTTTTCGAAGGCAAGGTTTCCCGCATCTCGCCCACCGTCGACCAGACCAAACGCACATTTGTCGTCGAGGCGCTGATTCAGAACGACAGGAACGAGCTGAAGCCCGGCTCCTACGCCCGGGCGCGGGTGACGACCGACAAGGTCGAGACCGTGCGTGTGGTCCCGGCTCGTGCGCTCAACTATGTCCTCGGCAGCAACAAGGCGTACGTCGTCAAGCCGGACGGGACCGTCGACGTCCGCGACGTGAAGGTCGGCGAACGCTTCCCGCAAGAGGTCGAGATCCTCGAAGGAGTGGAAGACGGCGAGATTGTGGCCGTGACCGCCCTGAACCGCCTGGACACCGGCCAGAAGGTGACCATTCAGACCGGCGAACCCAAAAAGGGACCGGCGCCCACGACGTAGACCGCACGAATCTGTCAAACTAGAGTCAGATGTCCGTTAATGCGCCTTGCCCTGACGGCGGCGGCTCTGCATCATGTTGAAATCCCGCTTGTTACCGGGCCGCGCGCTGCTGAGCCATGCGCCTCAGCAAGCGTTCGTGGTTCTGGCCGTCTTCATGCACACCGTGTGCGCCCAAACGCCCGTTCAACTTCCGCCGGTGAAGCAATCAGTCGTCGTGACGGGGACGGTGGACCCGCTTCCGCTCGAGGAAGCCGACCGCAGCATCCTGCAACTGCCCGTGCGCGGCGAGTCTGCCCTATTCAACACCTTCGTCGATTTCCTCAAGCTGGACCCTTCGCTTGACCTGCGGCAGCGCGGCCCGAACACCATTCAGGGCGACCTTTCGATCCGGGGAGGCACGTTTGGGCAGACGCTGATCCTGGTGAACGGGCGGCGGATGAGCGACCCGCAGAGCGGCCATCACCACCTGGACCTGCCGGCGCCGCTTCAAGCCATTGAGAGAATTGAGGTTCTCCGTGGGGCAGGCTCGACTCTCTACGGTTCGGACGCGATGGGCGGGGTCGTCAACTTCATCACCAGGCCAGCCGAGGTGAACGAGCTGCGGGCGCGCGCCGGGGTCGGCAGTTTCGGCCTCAACCAGCAGTCTCTGAGCGCTTCCATGTTCCGCAAGACCTGGAGCCAGCAGTTGGCGGTGGCCAGGGAGCTTTCCACTGGCTTCCAGGCGAACCGGGACTACCGTGCGCTGGCCGTCTCTTCGGCGACCCGGTTCGGCTCGCGGCTCGGCTCGACCGGCCTAGATCTCGGCTACTCGGATAAGCCCTTCGGAGCGCAGGACTTTTACGGGCCCTACCCTTCCTGGGAGCGGACGAAAAGCTGGCTGGCGAGCCTGGAGCAGGGAATCGGGGAAAAGGCCAATGCCGCCTTTACATATCGGCGGCACACCGACCTGTTCTACCTCTTCCGGGACAATCCGCAGCGCTACCAGAACCACCATGTGGCGCAGAGCTGGCAGGCAAGCGTCCGGCGGCGCGAGCCGCTGAGGAACACGGCCACCTTTTCCTACGGTTTCGAAGGGATGGGCGAGGACATCCGGAGCTCAAACCTCGGCCTGCACTCGCGCGCGCGGGGAGCCGCGTATGCGGTCTTCGACATGCGGGTGCTGAAGCGCTTCTCGTTCACGGCGGGCTTGCGGGATGAAGTGATCAAAGGCATGCCGGGGGAGGTCAGCCCGTCGCTGGCCGCCGGCTACTGGGTCTCGACGCGGCTGAAGCTGCGCGCGAGCGCGAGCCGCGCCTTCCGCCTGCCGACCTTCACCGACCTTTATTACCGCGACCCGGCCAACATCGGCAATCCGTCGCTGCGCCCGGAATCCGCCTGGAGTTATGAGGCTGGAGCGGACTTGCGGCCCACGGGCGCGTGGCGCCTCTCGGCGGCGCTCTTCCACCGCCGCGAAAAGGACGGCATCGACTACGCCAAAAGCCGCCTGAGCGACCCCTGGCAGGCGATGAACATCAACCGGCTGCGGTTTACGGGCGTCGAGGCGTCCGCGGGATTGCGGTGGGGCGCGCAGGTCTTCGACTGGAGCTACACCGGCTTGAAAGGCGTGGCGGATGAGCAGCCGGGCGTAATCTCCAAGTACGTCTTCAACTACCCGGCGCACTCGGGCGTGTTTGCCTGGAGCGGCAGCTTTCGCGGTCTTGCGGCGCGGACGCGCCTTGGAGCGCTCGAGCGGCTGGGACGTTCGCCTTACGCCCTGTGGGAGATTTCAACGACGTGGTCCCGCGGCCCTGTGCGCCCGTACTTTCAGGCCACCAACCTCGCCGGCGTGCGCTATCAGGAGATCCCCGGCGTCGCCATGCCGGGGCGGTCGTTCCTTGGTGGCGTAGAATTCATCTGGCCGCAACGGACTGGACATTGAGAGGCGTTTACCGCCCCCACGAAACCTTGATAGACTATGGGAGCAGCTTTGGGAGTGTCGTCCCGTTCGGGCCGGCAAACTACTTGTCAGGAGTCAATCAATGATAAAACTGGCACTCCGTCGAGCGGTGACCACGTGTGCGGTCATCCTGCTCGCTACGGTCTTCGCCTTTGCCCAGTCTGATAACGCTCCGATCTCCGGCATCGTCAAGGATCCTTCAGGCGCGGTTGTCGCCAACGCGAAGGTTTCCGTCATCAACGAGGCCAACGCATTTGAGCGTCAGGCAACCACAAACGAAACAGGATTCTATACCGTTCCAAACCTTCCCCCCGGCTATTACTCGGTCATTGTCGAGGTCGCCGGGTTCAAGAAGTTCACTTCAACCCGCAATAAACTCGAGGCTGCGCAGCCGCTGGCTGTCAACATCGAGCTGCAAGTCGGCGCGGTGACCGAATCGGTCAACGTCGAGGCAGCAGTGGCTCAGCTCAACACCGAATCGGCCACGGTCGGCAAGACTGTGGAACAGGCGCAGATTCAGAACCTCGCGCTAAACGGGCGCAACCCGCTCTTCCTGGCGATGCTCAAGCCAGGCGTGAGGCGCGCCTCGCCCATGAACAACTTCAGTTACGGCCTGGACTCGGGTGGTTTTACGATCAATGGCAGCCGGTCCCAGGACAACCTGATCACCTTTGACGGCGCAGTCGGGATCCGCACCCGAGCTAACGGAACATCGGTTGGCACGGCGGATCTGGACACGGTGCAGGAAGTTCAGGTTCTGACCGCCAACTATTCAGCCGAGTACGGCCGTTCGGGCGGCGGGCAGATCCGCATGGTCACCAAGAGCGGCGGCAAGGACTTCCACGGATCCTTCTATGAGTACCTCCGCAACAACAACCTGGACGCGAACTCCTGGACGCGCAACCTGAACACGACGACGAACTTCACCGCTCCGCTGAAGTTCAACCAATTCGGCTATGTGCTCAGCGGTCCGGTGACGATTCCCAAGGTCTTCAACCAGAACCGCGAGAAACTCTTCTTCCTGTGGAGTCAGGAGTATGTCCGGCGACGGTTCGAGGCCACATTGCAGGGCCGTGTGCCGACACTGGCGATGCGGACCGGCAACTTCAGCGAGTTGCTCCAGCCCAACATCTTCTATAGCGGTTCCCGCGTGATCAACGACCCCTCGACCGGCACACCGTTCCCCGGCAACATCATTCCCGCCAGCCGGACCAGTCCCAACGGCCTGGCTTTCATGCGGACGTATTATGAGCCGAACGGAACTTACGGCACCAACAACTGGCTGAAAGTGCGTCCGGGCTGGCAGAACCAGCGCAAGGACACGGTCTCCATCGACTACAACCCGACGACGACACAGTTCTTCAAGTTCCGCCTGGCGAACTACTCCTATACCGCGCTCGACACGAGCCGCGGCTACGCCGACTACGCCATTACCGACTGGTCGCGCCCGAACCGCACGGGCAGCCTGAGCCACACGTGGACCATCGGTCCGACGATGATCAACGAGTTTCTGGCGTCGGCTTCGGTCGACCGCGTCTACATCGGCGTCGACAAGAGCGAAGGCGAACGCTACCTGCGTTCGCGGCCGGGCATCAACTACCCGTACATATTCCCCGAGCGCAAAGAGATCTACGATAAGATCCCGACCATCGAGATCCCGAACCTCGGCACGATTGACGGCGGTCCGTATCCGTCGCAGTCAACGGGCCCGATCTATCAGGTGTCCAACAACTTCACCAAGATCTGGAACAACCACACCTTCAAGTTTGGCGGCCTCTGGGAGCGTTCCGGCCAGAACGACTTTGACCAGATCAACGTCTCTGGCGTACCCGGCGGCACCAACAACCAGAACGGCCGGTTTATTTTCTCTGATGCGCGTCCGGGCGGCGTCCCGGGAACCGGCACGGGCATGGCGAACACTGCCATGGGGCTCTTCTCGACCTATGCGGAGATCGGTCCGCGCAGCTACACGCCTTACCGCAGCCATATGTTCGAGTTCTTCGGACAGGACTCCTGGCGCGTCAACGGCAAGCTGAAGCTCGAACTTGGTTTCCGCGGCACATGGATGAACGGCTATTACAAGTCGTTGTGGGGCAATATTGCCTACTTCGACCCGGCAAAGTACGATCCATCCAAGGCTGCCGTGCTGGACCGCGCGACGGGAAACGTGATCTCGGGCGACCGCTTCAACGGCGTCGTCATCCCCGGCTCCGAGTTTCCGGAAGCAGGCTATGGCCGCGTGCCCGCCATCGACAGCGGCTTGTATGACCGGCTGCTGTCAGGAGGGAGTTCCTACCCGTCTCCCAGCCAGTTCAACGTCGTGCCCCGCATAGGATTGGCATATAGCGCAACGAGCAAGGACGTATTCCGCGCTGGCTTCGGCGGCTTCATTGCCCGTCCTGGCGTTTACGACAGTGTGTTCCTCGGCGGCAATCCTCCATGGCAGCCGATGGTTTCGGTTAGCAACGGCATCGCCGACAACCCGGGAGCCGGCCCGCAGGTCGCCTTCCCGCAGTTCTTCATGACCATCGACCGGGTGTATAAGATCCCGCGCAGCTACAACTGGAACTTCAGCTACCAGCGGCAGATCACCAATGACACCACGGTGGAAGCCGGCTACATCGGCAGCACCGGCCTTTACTTGGCGCGAGAGCGCGACTTGAACCAGTTGCCCACAGGCACGACGTTCCGCCCTGAAAACGCCGGCGCTAACGTCAACTACCTCCGCCCCTTCAAAGGTTTCGCCAACATCCCGATGCTCGAGCACTCGGGCCGCAGCACCTACAACGGTTTGCAGATTGAAGTGAACCGCCGCCTCTCGAAGGGTCTGTTGTATGGCTTTGCCTACACCTTCTCGAAGACGATGGACAACAACTCCGGTCCTCGCGAAGGTTTCATCGACGTCTACAACCAGGGTCTGAACTGGGGCAAGTCAGGCAACGACGCGCGCCACATCGCGATCGCCAACTACGTTTGGGAGATGCCCTTCTTCAGCGGCTCCGATAACAAATTCCTGAAGATTGGCCTCGGCGGCTGGCAGGTATCCGGCATCGTCCAATTCCAGACGGGGGCGCCAATCACCATCGGCAATGGCGACGATTACCTTGGCATCGGCTCGACCAACGGCAAGCCATGGAATCTGAACGGCGAGCCTGAGCGTCCCCAGAAGTTCGCCAACCGCAACGCCAGCGGTAACTTCACCGGCATCACCGATTTCTGGTTCAACCCAAATGTCAGCGGCGGCAAATGGGCCACCAAGCCTGCCAACGGCACATTACCAAACCAGAACCGCAACTCGATCAGCTTCAACAATGTCGGTTTCCAAAACTGGAATCTCGCTTTGTTCAAGTTCTTCCGCATCACGGAGCGGCAGAACATCCAGTTCCGCGCGGAAGGCTTCAACTTCCTCAACCATCCCAACTGGGGCGGCGTGGACACCAACCCCACCTCCGCCACATTCGGTATGGTCACGGGCAAGAGCAGCGAGCGCAACATTCAGTTGACGCTCCGCTACAGCTTCTAGCCGTCA
Organism: Bryobacteraceae bacterium; assembly: GCA_013388415.1. GTDB lineage: Bacteria > Acidobacteriota > Terriglobia > Bryobacterales > Bryobacteraceae > JACADU01. The sequence continues at coordinate 73 of JACADU010000402.1, read as the reverse complement.
AACAGAGCCGCGACCGTAAGGGAGCGGTGAATACAACAATAAGGCCCGGCCGCGGGGAACGCCCTGTTGCGGG
>JACADU010000203.1 GCA_013388415.1 Bryobacteraceae bacterium | reverse complement strand
GCCGCCGGGGGTCCGGTGCAGACGCTTTGCGAGGTGCAGAATCCGCGGGGTGGCGATTGGAATGCCGAAGGCATCATCGTGTTTTCCGCAGCCAATCGCGGTTTGCTGCGCATACCGGCTCAAGGCGGGCAGCCGTCGCCGGTCGCTGCAAACGGGAAGACCCCTGGAGCATGGCCGGTCTTTCTCCCTGGAAGCCGGCGCTACCTCTACGCGGGTCCCGGGGGGATCCTTGTCGGAGACTTGGACTCAACCGTCCGAACCGTACTGTTGGCAAGCCGTTCATGCCCGCGATACGCGGAGGGGCCCGACGGAGAAGGATACCTGCTGTTCGGGCAAGACTCGACCGTGATGGCGCAGCGGCTGAATGCCGCCAACGACGAGCTGATTGGCGGGGCGTTGCCGGTTGCCGGACATCTGGGGACGGATACAGTCTTTGGACGTACGCGCTTCTCCGTCTCCTCCAACGGGCTGCTGGTCTACGAGCCGGGGCGCAGGGATCAGGTCCGGTTGACCTGGATGGATCGTGAGGGTAAGCCGGTCGAGGCGGCTGGGGAGCCTGCTGACGGCATGCTGCTCCCGCAGCTTTCGCCGGACGAGAAGCAGGTGGCGGTGCGGCAATTTGACGGCCAGAACCGCGACATCTGGATTCGGGATTTCAAGAACGGCACGACGGCTCGCGTCACCTTCCATCCGGCGATCGAGTTCTATCCTGTCTGGTCGCCTGACCAACGCCATTTGGTGTTCTGCTCCCGGCGAGAGGGGGCGTACGACCTCTATGGGATGCGCCTCAACGGGTCGGGCCAGGAGGAACTGCTGGTAAAGACCAGGCATGACAAGACGCCATTGAGCTGGACAGCCAGACGGCAGTTGCTGCTCTACACGGAGATGAATGAGAAAACGAAGTTCGACCTTTGGGTCTTGCCGATGGATGGGGCGCGAAATCCGAGTGTGTTCCTGCGAACGTCGCACAACGAGCAGGATGGCGTGTTTTCTCCCGATGGGAAATGGGTCGCCTATGCTTCAGATGAGTCGGGGCGGGAGGAGATCTACGTCCAACCATACCCGGCCACCGGAGCGAAGTGGCAGGTGTCGAAGGATGGGGGAGACAGGCCCATGTGGAGGGGCGATGGGAAAGAGCTCTACTGGCTCGACGAAGCGGCAACACTGCATGCCTCGGAAGTGAGCGCCGGAGCGGCGTTTCAGGTGGGAGTCCCGAAGCGGCTCTTCGAGACCGGTGTTCGCATTTCATTCGAGCGCTACGGAGTGAGCCGCGACGGCAAACGGTTCCTGATTCCGCTGCCGCTGGCGACCGACGTCAACCGTCCGACAGCGGTGGTGGAGAACTGGCTGTCGGGGAAGATGAAGCAGCAGCGTTGAGGTTGCGGGGATAGGATTTGAACCTACGACCTTTGGGTGATGAGCCCGGCGGCACGTCTATCCTGTTGCACCTCCTTTCTTGCTGTTCAATGACTTGCGTGATTGCGGCGTAGTGAAGTAGGCTCGCGGAGAAAGGTCCTGCGCAAACGTCGCGCGACGGGCCACGTTGCGATTGCCGCGTACCATGCCAGGCTGACGGCCGGCGGCCTCATCTGGGCCCTTGGACAGTGCCTCAAAATAACCGGCCTAACCGGAACTGCAGCTTGCTTTGCCCCTTGTCGCCCAGGCTGTATCCGAAGAAGATCAACCCGAGCGGCGTCTCGCCGACGACTCCAATGCTGCCGCTGAAGTAGGGCATCTTGCTCTGATTCTCCATGAACGCCCTGCCCATCTCCCCGAGCAATGCCGCATAGAAGCGGCCAAGCAGAGATGGGTGCTGCGACAGCGACCGCAACACCGTCGTGCCGCCGTAGTAGTAGTTATTGCCGTACAGTTGATTCCTGCCTAGCGAACTGACCTTCGTAAGCCCGCCCAGCGTGAACGTCGGGATGCGATCCGCGCGGTCCGGCTTGGTGCCCCCCGCGACGCTGGAAACCATGCTCCATTGCCTGTTGAACGTGTGGGCGGCGGAAATCTGCGCATCCAGGACGAGGAAGCCGGCGCCCGATCTCGGCGAGTTCAGCACCCATTGCGCTTCTGATGCCGCTCGAATGCCATGGCGCGGGACGAGATTGCTGTCCATGCTATCGAAGGCGTGGCGGAGCCGGAGGCGGTTGAAGCGTCCATCCACACCGGCGAAAATGGGAGCGCCATCGGAAACCTCAGCGCTGCTTCTCGTGTGGTTGTAGCCGAGCCGCCATTCGGTGAAGCGCGACTGCGCAAAGCCGGCATCAACGCCGGCGACGGTATTGTCGGTATCGACTGTCGCAATCCGGTCGTCGCCCGAGTAGAACGGGATCTCGCCCTTTGCGTAGCCGGCTCGCGGCGCCACAAAGATCCGGCTCCGCCCGAGTGGCATATAGTACTCCGTTGAGATTTCGTTGATGCGGCCGATGTTGAAGTCGGTCCTCCACTCGGCTCGCGGCTTGAGCACGTCGAGAAACGTGACGCGGCCTCCCACGCCGAACCTGAGTCCTTCGCCGCTGGCCCCGTCGAGCAGCAAGAGCAGATTCAGCGTCGGCGGGGCGTGCTCCTTTTGGTGGATTCGCAGGTCCAATCCGTCAGCTCCGTCCTTCTTTGTGAAGCCGTAGTCGGCCGAGGAATAGGGTCCATACCCGGTCACCCGGTCCAGGTCTGCTTCCAGGGCCTTCCGATCCAGCGGCTTCCCCTTGGTATCAATATCGAAAGTGGCGCTGATCTCAGTCGCGGTTGAGGGCGTAGTCCCTGAGATCTCGATGAACTGCGGCGCGATGGTCTCTGGCCGCCGGCGCTGCAGCCTCTGCCGGATGTGCTCTTCGTACTCTTCCTGACTCAGAGAGAATCGCCCCAGCACGCTCGCTTTGCTGGCCGCGCCTTCATAGCCAACCTTGAAGAAGTCGTCGCCCCGGTCGTATTGCGTGCTGGTAAAGCCCTTCAGGTCAGCGGCAACCACGATGTCGGCCAGAGCAAGGCTGCGCCGCTCGTTGTCCATGATCATGATGCTGATCGAGCGTCCGGCGACGCCAAAGAAGGACTTTACATCCTTGCCGGTGATGGGGGGTGTTTCCAATGCTACGGCGATTACAATGTCGGCGCCCATCTTCCTGACCAGGTCGACGGGCAAGTTGTTCAGTGTGCCCCCATCGACCAGCAGTTTGCCGCCAACACGCCATGGAGCGAAGAGCGCCGGGAGTGACATGGTCGACCGGAGGGCATCAAAAAGAGGCCCTTTGTCGAAGACCACCTGCTGTCCGCTGATGAGTTCCGATGCGACACACCGAAAAGGGATGGGCAGATCATCGAATGAATCGAGTTTCTCGTAGGGAGCCGCAAACCGGGTGATCACTTTCCCCACGCCATGCCCGGGCGAGAGCCCTGGAGGAAGCTGCAGGCCCTGCTTCAACCCAAGTTCAAAGAGCGTCGGGTATGCACGGCTGTCCTCCTTGCGGCGGAAGCTCAGGTCGGCATAGGCGGGAGAGAGGCGAAGCGCATCTTCCCAATCGATTGCCTTGACGAACTCCTTCATTTCCTGGGCGCGGTGACCGGTTGCATAGAGCCCGCCGACCAAGCCGCCCATGCTGGTTCCAGCGATATAGTCCACCGGGATGCGGTGCTCCTCGAACCACTGCAGGACGCCGACGTGGTAAAGACCCAGCGCGGCTCCTCCCGACAGGGCGACGCCAATTTTGGGCCGCTTCGGTTCTTTTTGTCCTGACTGACCCCACACCTGGAGGCCCATGAGCACCGTGGCCGAAGCCAGCAAG
>JACADU010000176.1 GCA_013388415.1 Bryobacteraceae bacterium | reverse complement strand
TTTTTGCCTCCGGGAAATCCGGCGCCGAGGCGCCTTCGGCCGAAATCAAGAACGCCGCCATTACCGCCAAAATCCTGCTCCCCGACCCCGAACGCGGCTACTACCGCGGCACCCGTTTCGATTGGTCCGGCGTCACGGCAAGCCTGCGGACGAAGAACCATGAGTATTTCGGCGTCTGGTTTCCGCGCTACGACCCGAAACTCCATGACGCCATCATGGGCCCGGTGGAGGAGTTCCGCAGCGCGGACGGCGGTCCGGGCTTTGCCGAGGCTCCGGCTGGCGGCGAGTTCATTCGCATCGGGGTCGGCGTGGTCCGCAAGCCGGATACCGCGCCGTACCAGCCCTTTAGAACATACGAGATCATCGATCCCGGCAAATGGCAGGTCAAGGCGGAGCGGAACAAGATCCGCTTCGTTCATGAACTCAAGGGGCCCGGCGGCTACGCCTACCGGTACACCAAGGTGATGACCCTCGTGAAGGACGAGCCCCGGCTCGTCATCGAGCACACGCTGGAAAACACCGGCACGCGCCGGATTGCGACTCAGCAGTACAACCACAATTTCTTCGTGATGGACAACCAGCCGACGGGACCCGGCACGTACGTGAAGTTTCCGTTCGAGCTCAAGCCGGTGAGGCCTTTCACCGGCGATTTGGCGGAAGTCCGCGGCGGCGAAATCCACTACCTGAAGGAACTGGCGCCAGGCCAGAGTGCGTTCGCGGAGTTCGAAGGCTTCGGTTCGACCGCCGCCGACTACCACATTGTCTGCGAGAACCGGAACTCCGGCGCCGGCGTGCGCATCACGGGCGACCGCCCCATCAGCCGGATCATCTATTGGTCCATCCGGACGGTTTTCTCTCCCGAGGCCTATATTGCCATCGAGGCTGATCCCGGCAAGTCCGCCAAATGGACCTACACGTATCATTTCTACGACGTGCCCGCTGCCAAGTAGCCGCTATCGGCGCTGGAGTGCGATGCCGCGAACCCGGCCCGCTTGAATGAGGAGCGCGGAAACCGTGCCGCCATCGCGCTTCACCTCGAATGTGATTGGCATCATCGAAACACGCAGGCTCCCGTCGCCGGCGGCCATGACCGCCGCGCGCGTATTGTCGCCAATCTCAACGAGGAACTGACCCTTGTCTTCACGAAACCGGTAAACAGCCTGGAGTTCATCGCTCCACCACTCGCCAGCAATCGCGCTTTTCAGCGAGGCGTCCGGCGGCGACAAGTTGGAAGGAGGGGGCGGTTTAGGCGGCTCCACCTTCGCCGCCGGGCCGAGTTCCCCTTGGAGCCAGACATCGGCGGCCTGTTCGGCGAACCGGCCTGGGTTCGCGCTGGCAAAGCTGCACAGGCACACGACGGTGAATCGCTTTTCGGGAAGGTGGAGGAGATAGGTGCGGTATCCCGCCAGCGCGCCGCCATGCGAAACCGAAGGCTGGCCGCGGTATGTTCCCTTCACCAGTCCCATGCCATACCCGTTCGGGATCGCGTTCCCGTTTCGCAGTCTGCCCGGTTCGGACATCCGGGCCAGCAGGTCGCCTCCGAGTTTGCCGCTCTCGAGGTTTTCCGCCCAGCGCAGCATGTCCTCGACGGACGAATACATCCCCCCGCCGCCGACGGTGTCGACCATGGCGTCCGACACCTGCCAGGCGCCCCAGCCGGACCGCGCGTATCCATGCGCGCGGTTCGGAACCAAATCCGCGTGGTTGTGCTGCCATCGGCTGGATGCCATTCCCAATGGCCCGAACAGGTGCTTCGTCCCCCACTCGTTCAGCCGCTCGCCCGCGATGCGCTGCGCCGTCAAAGCCAGAAGGACATAGCCCGAGTTGCTGTACAGATGTTCCGCGCCGGGTTCGAAATTCAGCGCCCTCTGCCGCGCGATCATTCTCAGCGCCGCGCGCTCGGTCCAGACATGGTCCTGCGAGTAGCCCGCCAGCATCCCGAGCGTCAGGTAGTCTCTGACGCCGCCGGTGTGGTGCAGCAGATGGCGCAGTGTGACGGGCGCGAAGTAGGCGGGCAGCTCAGGGATGTGTTTGCGGACGGAATCGTCGAGGCTGAGCTTGCCCTGCTTTTCCATCGTGAGGATCGAAAACGCCATGAACTGCTTCGACACCGACCCCATATAGAACACCGACTTCGGCGAGAGCCCGACGCCTTGCTCCAGATCGCCCATGCCGTACCCTTTGGCATAGAACGTTTTCCCGCCACGCATCACGCCCACAGCGCAGCCGGGCGATGAGGGCGTGGCCAGCGCCTTGAACAGATTGTCTGTTTCCGCTTCTTTCTCAGCGCCGGCTTGAAGCGCGCCAGCCAGCAGGAGGATGGTCCACACTCGAGTCTTCATGGTGAATCCCTTCAAGATACATGGGATTCCGCCAGCAGGAATCGTTTCAGAAGGTGTGATATTGTCGATGAAACGTTTGGGAGGACATGCTGAGATGCTGCGACCCTTGTTCCTGCTCCTTGCGCTAACCGCGTCCTTGCTGGCTCAGAACGCCGGCGTCCAAGGGGTAGTCACCGACTCGACAAAAGCCGTGATCATCAACGCCACGGTCACGATCTCCAATCTCGATACGGGCGTATCGTTCCGTGCAACCACGAACGAAAACGGCGCCTACCTGTTTCCGTCGATTGCGCCCGGACGATACAAAGTGGAATGTTCCTCGGCCGGGTTTGCGTCCCAGCAGGTCGAGGGGATCCGCCTCGAAGTCAACCAGGTCGCGCGGCTGGACTTCGAGCTGAAGCCGGGCGCTGTGACCGAGTCGATTCAGGTTTCCGCCGCCGCGGTTCTCATCAACTCGGAGACGACAGAAGTTGGACAGGTAATTGACTCCAAGCGAATTCTTGAGATGCCGCTGAACGGCCGCAACTACCTTTCGCTTGCCCAATTCACAGCCGGCGCGCTGCCCGGCGGAGGTCCGGGGACTGGAGCGCGCTCGCGCGACGAGGGCCAGTTCGCCGCCGTGGGGATGCAGATGGCGCAGAACAACGTGCTGCTCGACGGCAACGACAACTCCTCGCGCACTTCCGGGGGGCCTTTGGGATTCGAAGCGCAGCAGGTGAAGCCGCCGGTCGACGCCGTGGCCGAGTTCAAGGTCGTCACCAACAACATGAGCGCCGAATACGGCTATCGCGCCGGCGCCAAGGTCATCGTCACTTCGAAATCGGGGACCAATGATTTCCACGGTTCCGCCTACGAGTTCCTCCGCAACGATGCCCTCGACGGCACCAACTTCTTCGCCAACCGTTCCGGCGCGAAGAAGCCCAAGTACCGCCAGAATCAGTACGGAGCCTCGCTCGGCGGACCGGTCATCAAGAACAGGACGTTTTTCTTCGGCTCCTGGCAGCGGACCAACATCCGATACGGCCAGAGCTACATCAGAAGCGTGCCCAGCCGCGACATCATCGAGCGGGGGGACTTTTCGCAGCAGCCCGCCGTCCGCCGCAACGTCTACGACCCGCTGACGCTCACCGGGACCGGCGCCGCCGCCACGCGATCTCCTTTCCCGGGCAACATTGTCCCCCAGACGCGTTGGGACCCCGTGACCGCCGCTGTCATCAAGGAATACCCCGCTTCGAACATTGCGGGCCGCGACAATCTGGCGGACAACTATTTCTATTCCCCCACCGACAAGAACGACTCAGACCAGTACGACTTCCGCGGCGACCACAATCTGTCCGACAAGCATCGCCTCTTCGCCCGCTACTCGCTCCGCGATCAGTTCCGCGACGAAGCCGGCATTCTTCCCTATCCCGCCATGGGCGGACTTGGCCAGACGGTCCGGCTGAAAGGGCACAATCTCTCCTCCGCTCTTTCCAGTTCTCTGACGCCCACAATCTTCAACGAGCTGCGCTACGGCTTCTCCCAGTTCGATACGGCATTTGACATTCCTTTCAAGGAGAATCTGAACCCCAAGTACGGCATCAAGAACGCCCCGGGCGACAAGTTCGGCGACGGTCTCGACCACGGCTGGACACGGTTCACCCCTTCCGGTTTTGTCGAAATCGGCGCCCGTTCCTTCTGGCCGAACATCAACAATCTCGACAATTGGATGATCAGCGATTCGCTGCTCTGGCAGAAAGGCAGGCACACTCTGAAGTTTGGAGGCGAATACCGGAATCTCGGCGTCTATCGCGACGCGTCGCGCTTCCGGCGCGGGCAGGTCGCCTTCTCCGGCCAGTACACCGCCCAGCAACCCAATGTCGGCGCCTCCCGCGGCTCAAGCGGCAACGGTATGGCCGACATGCTGCTGGGCTGGGTGAGCGGCGGCAGCTACGGCAACAACCAAGGGGAAGACATCTACGCTCCGTATTACGGCCTCTTCTTCCAGGACGACTTCAAGATCTCCCCGCGGCTCACGCTGAACTTCGGCCTGCGGTATGAGACGTTCTTCCTCGGCACGTTCCCCAATGTCGAAAAACAGACCGTCAGCCGCTATCTCGCCGCTCCGTTCAACGTGCCCGGCCTCCCCGACGAGAAGTTCGTCTTCCCCGCCAGTAGCGGCGACTGCGGCTGCACGAACGACTTGAACAACTTCGCGCCCCGCCTCGGCATCGCCTGGAGCCTCAACCCGAAGACCGTCATCCGCACCGGCGGGGGGTTCTTCTACGGCGAGCCCAACTCGCTCTCGACCGAGGGGGCCAACTTCCGGTCCGGCGCCCCCAAGCACGCGGAAATCGCCATCCAACAGAACTTTGAAACCACGAATTTCTTCATGAAGAACGGTTTCCCGGACTTCAATACATCTACCATCCAGCGCGGCGTCCAAGTGTATGCGTTCCCGGACCGGCGCGACAACCTCGTCGCTTACCAGTGGTTCTTCGACATCCAACGGACGCTGCCCTTCGATACGCTTGTCACCCTCGGCTACGCCGGCACCAAGGGGACAAACCTTGCCGTGGCGCGCAACATTAATCTGCCCTACACTCCCTCGGCCACCGTCGCGGCCAACCAGCGCCTTATCCGGCCGCAATTCTCCAATGTCACCTGGCACGACAACATGCTCCATTCGAGCTATCACGCCCTGACTGCCAAAGCTGAGAAGCGCTTCTCCAAAGGACTCACCTACCTCGCCGCCTTCACGTGGTCACGCAACATGGACCAGGGCAATGAAGACCTGTTCGACGGCGGGCAAGGGCCGCAGACCCCTTACGAGTTGAGCCGCGAGCGCGCCCGCTCGAACCTCGACCGAACCTTGGGCTTCATTACGTCGGTCGTTTACGAACTGCCGTTTGGCAAGGGCCGAAGCTACCTTACGTCGGGACCGGGTTCCTGGATACTCGGCGGCTGGCAGGTGGGCGGCATTCTGTCGCTCTACAGCGGCTTCATGATCTCTCACACGATTAACGTCAACAACGAAAACCTCGGCGGCTCCGTGAGAGGCGATTTCGTCCGCTCGCCAAATCTGCCGACGGACCAGCGCACCATCGACCGCTGGTTCGACACCACTTTCGTTGTGCCCTCAGCGCCGGGCGTGCCCTCCAACGCGGGAAGGAACCTCATCGAAACCCCAGGCCGCAAGAACTTCGACTTGATGGTCGCCCGCAACTTCGATATGCCGTGGGAGAACCACCAGGTGCAGTTCCGCTTCGAGAGCTTCAACTTCACCAACACGCCGAACTTCGGCCGCCCCGCCACCGGCGTCGGCACGCCGACGGTCGGCCGCATCACTTCTGCCGAAGACCCTCGCCGCATCCAGTTCGCGCTGAAGTACGTTTTCTAGCTGGAAAATGTGACAGGCACTTTTTCAGCAGCAGCGGGCGCGCTGGTATTTCTGGCGCAACCGCTCCTCGCTGAACCGCCGCCACTCCTCACCGGAGTGCGCCGCGCCGTGGTGCGCCAGATGCCGCCGGTAGGCGTTCTCATCGCCGATTTCGCGCAGAATCGCCATGAGGATTCTGAGCAGCTTCATCACACCTCCTCCGGTTTCAACTGAGTCAGTGTAAATGGCGCCTCGGTCGTGTGCGCCGATCTCGTCCCGCGCAGAATTCCCGCCCAAATCCGGATGCTGTCCACGAGGATCGTCGTCACCAGAACCACGAAGACCCCGCAAACGAATGCATCCAGGCGGTTGTTGAAAACGAGCTGGCTTGTCGTTGCCGTTTGCTGCCCCGCCTCCAGCGCCCGCGCCGCCGCCAGGAAACCGACCCGCGGCAGCGGAGAGAAGATTTTCTCCCAGCTCGCCGTGTAGGTCACCACGACGAGCCAGCACATCGGCGTCAGCGTGATCCAAGCGTACTTCAGGCGGTGCATCTTGATCAGAATCGTGGTCGCCACGCACAACGCCACGGTGGCGAGCAATTGGTTGGCGATCCCGAACAACGGCCAGAGCGAGTTGATCCCGCCCAGCGGATCGAGCACGCCCTGAACCAAAAAGTAGCCCCACGCGCAAACGATCAACCCGGACGTGATCAGGACGCTCGGCATCCATGACGTCCGGCCCATGGGTCTGTAGATGTGGCCGAGGAAATCCTGAAGCATGAACCGCCCCACGCGAGTTCCCGCGTCGATCACGGTCAGAATGAACAGCGCCTCGAACATGATCGCGAAGTGATACCAGAAGCGCAGCACCGCCTCGTTGCCGGCGATCTTCGAAAAAATGTGGGCCATACCCAGCGCCAGCGACGGCGCGCCGCCGGTCCGGTAGAACAGCGACTCCTCGCCGACATGCCTGGCCAGATCCTGCATCTGCTGCGGCGTCACCGGGAAACCCCATGCCGAGATCGTCGCCGTCGCGGCTTCGGGCGTCGCGCCCACGATCCCCGCCGGCGAGTTCACCGCGAAGAAGACGCCCGGCTCCAGCGCGCACGCCGCCACGATCGCCATCATCGCGACGAAGCTTTCCAGAAGCATCGAGCCGTAGCCGACCGGCAGGATGTGTCCTTCGCGCGCAATCATCTTCGGCGTCGTGCCCGAGCTGATCAGCGAATGGAAGCCGCTGATTGCCCCGCAGGCGATCGTAATGAAGCAAAAGGGGAAGATCTTGCCGGCGAAGATCGGCCCCGTCCCGTCGACGAATCTGGTCAGCGCCGGCATCTGGAGTTCCGGCCGCACAAACAGGATTCCCGCGCCCAGCATCAGCACGACGCCCAGTTTCACGAAAGTGGAAAGGTAATCGCGAGGCGCCAGCAGAAGCCAGACCGGCAGCGCCGACGCCGCATAGCCGTAAATGATCAGGCAAATCGCCAGCGCCATACCGCCCAGCGTGAACAGCGGCCCGAGCACCGCGTGATGCGCCACCCACTCGCCCAGGAAGATCGACCCCATCACCAGGACGAACCCGATGAGCGAAACCTCCAGCACCTTTCCCGGCCGCCAGTATCTCAGGTAAAGGCCCATGAAGACCGCAATGGGCATCGTCGCCGCGATGGTGAACGTCCCCCACGGCGAGCCCTTCAGCGCGTTGACCACCACCAGACCGATCACCGCCAGCAGAATCACCATGATCAGCAGCACCGTCAGCAGCGCCGTCCCGCCGCCCAGCCGGCCGATCTCCTCGCGCGCCATCTGCCCCAGGCTCTTCCCGTTCCGTCTCACCGAGCAAAACAGAATGACGAAATCCTGCACCGCCCCGCCGGCGATCACCCCAAGAATGATCCACAGCGTTCCGGGCAGATAGCCGAACTGCGCGGCCAGCGTCGGCCCCACCAGCGGCCCCGGCCCGGCGATCGCCGCGAAGTGGTGTCCGAAAACAATCCACTTGTTAGTCGGCTCGAAATCGTGCCCGTTGCGCAGCCGTTCCGACGGCGTCGCGCGCGTATCGTCGAGCGCCATCACTTTCGCCGCGATGAACGCGGCGTAAAACCGGTACGCGGCAAGGTACGTGCAGACGGCAGCCGTCACCAGCCACGCCGAGTTGATCGTTTCGCCGCGGTGCAGCGCCACGCCGCCGAGGCTGAGCGCGCCGCACACGGCGACGCCGGTCCAGATAAGAGTCTTCAGTGCGTTCGGCATCGGGAAGTCAATCCGATTCTACCGATCCGGCTACTACTTGCGACTGGCCTCTCTCCAACGGCTCGCCGCGTGCAATAGGCGCGCTGCCTGCGCAGCCCATGCGGCCCACAGGAGCCACCACACGAACACCCCGTACCGGGCCAGTTCCGGATACCGGAGCTTCATTTGGAACGGGAGGAAGTTCCAGGTCCGCCATTCGGGCGGAAGCTTCAGAAACAGGTCCGAAGTGGCCGCCTCGCCTTTCCAGATCAGCCACATGTTCAGAAAGCGCATTCCAATCGTTTCGGGGAGATTTGCGGCGCGGCTCTGTACCAGTTCGACCGCCATGATGACCGCAAGCGAGGACAGTTGCAGCAGGACGCTCCAACCAACCACCACCCACCCCCACAGCGGGAGCCGGCCGAAGAGCCTCAGCATCAGCGGAACCGCCGGCAGAGCCAGCAGAAGCACCGGTGTCGATACGTAACGGTCGCCCCAACTCGCTTCTCCTGTCGGCGACTGATAGGTCGCATAGAACAGCACGTACACCGCCAGCGATGCCAGCGCTCCGGCGGCGTAACACCGAACGACACTCGAGATCCGTTTCCAGAAGACAATCAGCAGCGCGAGCGTGACGGCCAGCAGCGGATCGAAAAGGAAGATGCTGTCCTTCGGCAGCCACAACGCCGCGGCAATCCCCTTCCAGAACGGATACCAGAAGAGCGTTTTGCTGGCGTGAGCCGTGTGGCTGCCGTCGATCACGCCGCTGTAGTAGGTCCGCGTCCAGTTGCCGAACCGCACAAACTGGACCAAACGCTCGAGCAGGACGAATGCTCCATAAGCCAGCGCAAACCGCGGCAGGGCTCGCAACGCCCGGCGGCGCTCCAGCAGGATCAAAGTGAGCGCCGCAGCGCCGAGATCGGCCAGCGTGGTCAATCTCACCAGCAGCGAATAGCCGAACAGGCAACCGGCCCAAAGCAACGCCCGCCCGTCTTCCTCCTCCCGCCATTTGAAGAGCATGGCAGTGCCGCCCATCGCCAGCGCCGCCATCAGGAGATTCTCCTGGGCGTTTTGCACATAGTGCAGGGCTGTGGTTCCCAGCAGCAACGCGAGAGTTCCGCACGCCGACTCCCAGTGGTCAAACTGCAGTCTTCTGAGCAGCGAATACGCCGCAAGAATCAGCATGCATGCCACGAAGGACTGCATCAGAAACGCGACGACGGCTTCCCTTGCCGCCGGAGGCAACTGTAGCCTCTCCACGAGCGGCGTGACCGCCACATCAATTGGAAACAGGATCAGAGGCTGGCCCACGCCGAAGATCGTCCTGAGAACACCCCCGCGCCCCGCCGAACCGAACGAGGGATACTCGCCCGGCAGCACCTCTGGCGTCTCCGTCCACCATGAATGAGCCAATCTCAGGCGCCGTGTTGTGTCAATGTTTCCCAGGTTCCCCGGATTCACCCACGCCGCGAGCAGCACCGCCAGCAGCATTGCGCCGGTCAAGAATCTTTGTCGCTCGCTGGCCTCTCGCACGGTTGACTTTCATCGTAATCGGGCCGCCCCGCAGGCCGCTTGAGATGTCCCGTGCAAGCGCGCCGGACCTAAGCCACTGCAACCACGGGCACCGCCACAGGCCGCAATTCGCGGCCCGGCATTCGCCTCGGGACCCGCGCCGGCTGAGGCGCCTGTTGCGCGATGACCGCCTGAACAAACACGCCCGACATCTGCGCGCAAGGGCTCTCGGGAAACAGCACCGGGAATAGCTGCCGCGCAAGCGCTGGCGTCACGTCGCTACAAATCCGGGTGACTGACACCGCCGCGCGGTGCACACAATCCCGGCATTGTAACCCCTCCTCGCGACAGTGGCTGAGTTGTACATCCGTGCGGGGACGTCCTGCAGGCATCAGGATTCTCCTCCAGCGAGACTTTCATTCACGTCCGGCGGACCGAGCCGGACGCTGATTCGCATCTCTCGGCCCCCCGATTCTTGTCGGGTGAATCGCTTAGCAGTATGCGAAGTCTCATTTACTTACATCTCAGCCTTTCGTCCTAGAACCCTCGTGAGGAGGGTGCCAGACCCCAAATGGGGGGATCACTTCCGGTACCTTTCTTTTGATAGGAAAAAGGGGATTAGATGTCAATTCCGACACCCAATCCCCACGGAGGAGAAATCCAAATGAAGCGAATCTGATTAAATCGCCGCCACAATTGCCTCGAGGACCTCATCAGGGGTCCCGGTGCCCTCAACCCGCTTGTAATCGCCAGCGCTGTAATGCCCGATCAGGGGCGCGGTGCTCTTCTCATAGGCCAGCAACCTGTTCCGCACCGTCTCCTCGCAGTCGTCCGCCCTCTGCTGAAGCGGCGCGCCGCACGAGTCGCATGTGCCATCCTTTTTCGGCGGTTTCGACTGCAAATTATAGAGTGCGCCGCAAACCGCACAGTACCGCCGCAGACAGGTCCGTGACACCAGCAGGTCGTTCGGCACATCGATATGGATCACGGTCGGCTGCGGCATCTTCAGCCGTTCCAGCAATCCGCTCAGAAACTTCGCCTGATCGATGGAACGCGGGTATCCGTCCAGCAGGAACCCTCGCGCGCAATCGTCTTTGCTCAGCCTTGACTCGACGATTTGGTTCACCAGATCGTCGCTCAGAAGCCCGCCGGTAATGGTGACTCCGGCGGCGATCTTGCCGAGTTCGCTGCCGGCTTTGATCTCGGCGCGAATCATCTCGCCGGTCGAAATCGTAGGAATGCCCAGCCTCTTCGCCAAGCGTTCGCCCTGCGTCCCCTTTCCGCATCCGGGAGGTCCCAAGAGCAGCAGGACGCGTTTCGTCTTCACCGCGGAAGAGCCCGGGGCAATGCTAGGATCTGTTGCCGTAGTCATCAGTACCTCTTATCGGAGTCTATCGTCCATTCCCGATAGCAGTCAATCAGATCCTTTACTCTGTCGTCAGGTAGAAAACACCCACCGGCCCGGTGGCGCCCATACTCACCGAAAACGGGAACTTCACGCCGCCGGCTTCCATGGCAGCCTTGATCTGCCTCCACATGTCCGTAAACTCCGGAAGCCTCCCCGGATGCAGCCGGATGATGGTCGTCCGCCTGTACCGGCTCCCGCCGATCAGCTTCAACCGCCCCTCGGCGGTCTCCGGCATGTTCACGCTCAGGTCGGGACTCCTCACTCGGATAAAGCTTCCATGCCGCTCTCGG
>JACADU010000284.1 GCA_013388415.1 Bryobacteraceae bacterium | reverse complement strand
CTGCTTGCCACTCTGAGGTGACCCGGTGAGCGCCACGACCACGCCCGAAACCGGCCACTCCAGCCGTTCCCTTCACCAGCTCGGCGTCATCAGCGGTCTTGCCGCGGGCGCGTGGCTCGGCGCCGCTGAGGCTCCCACCAAGCTCGTCACGATGGGCTTCTCGCCCTTCGTCATCTCGCTTGGCATGGTCGCCGGTGTGTTCGTCGCCCGTTGGACCGTGCCCATGGCCCTGAAGGGCACTGGCTACATCTGGCAGGATCTCAAGGAAAAACCGCATCTCATCCTCTGGGCTGTGCTTGCCGGGATGATCTGGGCCGTCGCCAACACCCTCACCGTTTTCGCCATTCGCGACGTCGGCCTCTCCATCGCTTTCCCGCTTTGGAATACCAACAGTCTCGTCGGTCTCTTCTGGGGCTGGCTCCTCTTCAATGAGCTCAAGGGCTCGGCCGTCAAGGATTGGGCCAAGGTCCTCGGAGGAGCGGCCGCGATCATGACCGGCGCCTGTCTGCTCGCCCTTGCCACCACCCACGAATCCGGCGGAGCCCATCCGCGCGCCCTGCAAGGCGTCCTCGCCGCGCTCGGCGCGGGCGTGCTCTGGGGCACGATGTATATTCCCTACCGCAAGGCCTATATCAGCGGGATGAATCCGCTCTCGTTCGTGACGGTCTTCACCTTTGGCGAGCTGGGAACGGTCTACGCCCTCGCCCTGGTCTTCAACGGAGGCTTCTCCGGCGTCTCAGCGGAGCTCACCAAGGCTCAACCCGCGCTCTTCTGGCTGTTCCTGGGCGGCTTTTGCTGGGTCTTGGGCGACATCTTCCAGCAATACGCTGCGAAGTACATTGGCATTGGCCGGGGTATTCCGCTCTCGAACACCAACCAACTTTGGGGCCTCGCCTGGGGCGCGCTCGTGTTTGGCGAGTTGGCCGCCCTTGGCGTCAACGCACAGACTCTCGTTGTCGCTGGCTCGCTGATCATGATCGCCGGCGCGACTGCGATTGGCATGGCTGAAGCCCCTGCCTCCGAGCAGGCTTCCTGGAAGCGGGCTGTCCGGCGTGAATGCGATCTCTACAACATGGACTCTCAGCGCGTGGAAGCGATCCTGCGCGGTGACGACCCGCTCTCGCGCGAGAAACATCCCCGCCGCTGGTGGGAGTTCCTTCTGGTCGCCGTCGCCATTGCGATCTTCGTCTGGCTCGCCTCCTTCGCCGGCCGCCAGCCGATCGCCATCAATTCCTTCTGGGCCGCCATCCTCGTCGCTGCAACCCTCGCCTTCCTCCTCGCCGGCAGCATCATCCTCTGGCGCCGTACTCAATTCTCTTAACAAGGAGAGCATCCGATGCGCAAAACGTTCTGTCTGTTCCTGCTTCTTCTATTCCCGGCGCTTGCCGCCGACATCTCCGGCACATGGGACTTCACCGTCAACACCGATGCCGGCTCCGGCAACCCCGTCTTCACCTTTCAACAACAGAGCGAGCGCCTCACCGGGACCTACAAAGGCATGCTCGGCGAGGCGAAGGTCTCCGGCGTCGTCAAAGGCGATAAAGTCGAATTCAGCTTCGAAACCGATTTCAACGGCGAAAAACTGAAAGTCGCCTACTCTGGCGTCATCGAGAGCGCCACCTCGATGAAAGGCAAAGCCACCTTCGCCGGCCTCGGCGAAGGCACGTGGACCGCTACCAAGAATTAGACGCTTCGCCTCTGAGGTGACCGTGAAACGCCCTCCACTCCACTTGCTCATCTCCGTCCTCGCCGTCTCCGCGCTCGCCCAGGGCCCGTACAAGCCCACCGCCGAATCTCTCCGCACCCACAAAGTCCCCCAATGGTTCGAGGACGCCAAGTTCGGCATCTTCATTCACTGGGGGCCCTATGCCGTCCCCGCCTTCCACGAGTGGTACGTCGCCTGGATGAGCCCCAAGGCCGGATGGGGCTACCTTATGGGCGGCCCCCCGTACACCGCAACCCAGGGCAACCTCTCCGACGCCGTCTTCCAATCGCGCATCCAGCGCAGCTTCGTCGGCGAACGCGCCTGGAAGTATCACCTCGATAACTGGGGACCCAACTTCCCCTACGACGACTTCATCCCCATGTTCAAAGCCGAAAAGTTCGACCCTCAGGCATGGGCCCGGCTCTTCCAGTCCGCCGGCGCGAAGTACGTCGTCCTCACCGCCAAGCATGGCGACGAATTCGCCATGTGGCCGACGAAACATACTCCCCGCAACGCCGGCGAAATGGGCCCCAAACGTGACATCGTCGGCGGCCTCGGTAAAAGCGTCCGCTCGCTCGGCATGAAGTACGGCCTCTACCACAACACCACTTACACCTTCTGGGACAAACGCTATCCCGGCCGCGATTGGGTCGATTACATGAACGCCACCATCATGGAACTCGTTGACAAATACCAGCCCAGCATCGTTTGGGGCGATGTCCTGGAAGGTCCCATCAAGGACTCCGCCGGCCGAAACCTTCCCTCCGACTACTGGAACAGCCGCGAAGTTATTGCCTACTTCTACAACAACTCCAAAGACCCTGACGGAGTCGTCACCAATGACCGCTGGGGTCTCGAAGCCGACGGCTCGCGCCTCGGCGACTTCACCACCCCCGAGCGCCGCAATCTCAACTCCATCGTCGAGCGGAAGTGGGAACTCTGCGACTCCCTCGACCCCTTCTCCTGGGGTTACAGCAAGCAACTGCCCGAAGGCGGCTACATGACCGCCAACGGCCTGGTCGACTACCTCGTCGATGTCGTCAGCAAGAACGGCAACCTGCTCATCAACATCGGACCCCGCGCCGACGGAACCATCCCCGAGGTCATGCAGAATGTTCTGCTCGAAACCGGCAAGTGGCTCCAGGTGAACGGCGAGGCGATCTACGGCTCGCGCTATTTCACCGTTTACAAGGAAGGCGATTTCCGCTTTACCCGCAAGGGCAACACGCTCTACGCCATCGCGCTCGAATGGCCTGAAGACGATTCATTCACGCTGAAGTCCCTCGCCGGCAAGACCGTCAAGAGCGTCGAACTCCTCGGCGCCGGACCCGTGAAGTGGACTCAGTCCCCTCAGGGCGTCACCATCACCGTACCTGCCAGACGCCCCGGCAAGTACGCCTACGCCTTCAAAATCGCTGTTGCCGCGCTTTGAGCACGGCTTCAATCCCGCAGGACGAGTCTATTCCCGCGCCAGCGAATACCTCACGATTTCCTCGTCGTTCCGCGCAACAACGTGCCTGTTCGCGTACGCCGGATGCGACCAGTTCACCGCGCCCAACTCTCTGCGGTTGCCCGGCTCCGTTGTCGGCTTCATGAACGAAGTCCTGCTCACCTCCTCGAATCCCCGCGGCGACAGCTTCGCAATGATCAGCTCACCGCGGTCGTTGTTGATGAAGTACCTCTCACCCTGACGCACGATGAAACCGGAAGCCCACCTCGCCTTCTCCTTGGTAACCGCCAGCGTCTCCCAGACCCGTTCTCCGGTGCGCAACTTCAGACACCGGAACTGCCCGTAGCTACAGATTCCGTAGATGAACTCGCCGTCGATCACCGGCGTGTTCACCACTGCATGGAGGCCATCCGTGTTGATCTCGCTGTCGCTCTTGCCTTGCCACAACATCTTCGCCGCTGCGCCTGCCATCTCCAGCAGCATCGATCCGTTGTAGAACGAGCTCACCAGCAGCTTCGCGCCACTCAGCACGGGCGTTGCCACCGTCATCCCCAGATTGACCCGCATCGGCTGCCGCCAGAGCTCTTTGCCATGCTCAGGCGCGAGCGAAAACACCGCTTCCGGGCGCCAGACGATCAACTGCCTGACGCCGGCCGCCTCAGTCAACACCGGCTGCGCATAGCCCATGTCCTCGCCCGGAGCCAGGGCGCGCCACAACTCGTTTCCAGTTGTCTTGTCCCACGCCACTACGAGCGCATCCGGCCGCCCGCCCACGATCGCGATCAACTTCTCTCCATCGATCAGCGGCGCGCCCGCGATGCCCCAGACCGGCAGTTGCGTCCCGTAGTCCTTCGAATACTCCTTCTTCCACAGCACCGCGCCCGAGCTGCTGTTCAAACAATGCAGCACCCCGCTCGCTCCAACGACATAAACCCGGCCGCCATCCACCGTCGGCGTCGCCCGCGGCCCGTAACCATAGCTGATCCCCCGGTAGTCCACCTTCCACTCCTGCCTCCAGAGCACATTGCCTGTCTCCTCATCGAGACACAGCAGCCGCTCCACTCCCCCTGAGCCCGCGGCTTTCTCGAAATCAGTCACGTACACCCGGCCGCCGGCGACCGCCGGACCCGCAATACCCGCTCGAATCGGCCGCCGCCAGGACGCCCTCAGCCCACCCGCGGCAAACCTCTCCAGGATTCCCGTTTCCTTCCACACCCCGGCCCGCCCCTTCCCGCGCCACTCCGGCCAGTCCTCTGCCTTCCCGTTTCCCGCGGCCGCCAGCAGAAGCGGCAAAACTAACCACATCCCGGCGTGCGCGCGCCTCACCCCTGCAACCTCCGCCACCCCTTCCCCTTGTCCAGCATCTCCGACAACTCCCTCACCACCCCTGCCTGCTCAGGCAACTCCGCCAGGTTCGCGCTCGCCACATCGCCCCGCTCATGGTCGTATAACTCCCTCCCCACCAACTCTCCGGT
>JACADU010000060.1 GCA_013388415.1 Bryobacteraceae bacterium | reverse complement strand
GGCTGGTGGAGCAGCAGCGGGCGGTGAAGTCCGCCGATGAGCAGGAGCTGATCCGGCGGTCGGTGCAGTTGAACTCGCGGGCATATGAGCGGGCGCTGAAGCAGTTCCGGGTGGGGATGACGGAGCGGGAGCTGGCGGCGCGGATCGGGTTCGAGATGAGGAAGCTGGGCGCAGAGGGGGAGGCGTTTCCGGCGATTGTAGCGTCGGGGGAGCACTCGGCGCTGCCGCACGCGGAGCCACGGGACGTAAGGATCGGGGCAGGGCGGCTGCTGCTGGTGGACATGGGGGCGAGCGTGGAGGGTTACGCGAGCGACATGACGCGGGTGGCGCACGTGGGGAAGCCCGGGAGAAAGGCGAAGGCGCTGTACGAGGCGGTGCTGGAGGCGCAGATGGCGGCGCTGGAGGCGGTGCGGGCTGGAGTGGAAGCCGGCGCTGTGGACAGGGCTGCCCGGCAGGTGCTGGCCCGACTGGGGTATGGTGAACAGTTCAAGCACTCGACCGGCCATGGGTTGGGTCTGGAGATCCACGAGGCGCCGCGGTTGGGGGCGAAATCGAAGGTGCGGCTCGAAGCGGGCATGGCGATTACGATCGAGCCGGGGGCGTACTTGCCGGGCTTCGGCGGGGTGCGCATAGAGGATACTGTATTGGTGACGGAGCGCGGTTGTGAGGTTCTCACGCCGACGACCAAGGAACTTGTGGTACTGGCAGCATGACGATAGACGAGATTCGCGAACTGATTCAGACTGTAGTCTCGACGGGCGTGGCCGAGCTTGAGGTTCAGCGTGGGGAAAACCGCGTGTGGATCAAGCGCACGGTGGGGGTGGTGACGCAGGAGATCCACGTTCCTGCGGCGGCATCGGCGCACGGCGGGCACGCGGCGGTGGCGCAAACCGCGCCGGTGGTGGCGACGCCGATGCCGGCGGCTCCAAAGGCGACACAGGCGGAAGGCGAGCCGGACCTGACGGACCCGGCGCTGAAGCCGATCACAAGCCCGATTGTGGGGACTTTCTATGAAGCGCCCGCGCCGGATGCGGACCCATTCGTGCGCATCGGCGACACGATTGCGCCGGGGAAGGTGCTGTGCATCATCGAGTCGATGAAGCTGATGAACGAGATTGAGGCGGAGATCAGCGGCACGATCGTGAAGAGACTGGTTGAGAACGGGCAGCCGGTGGAGTATGGCGAGGTGCTGTATCTCGTCAAGCCCAACTGACATCGATGCCAGCGAAGATGCCAGTGAAGACAGAGACGAGGCCGAACCAAGGGGGCGTTGCGGCGGGCCGGCCGATCCGGAAGATTCTGGTCGCCAATCGCGGCGAGATCGCGTTGCGGGTGATTTGCGCGGCCAAAGAGCTGGGATTGCAGACGGTGGCGGTGTATTCGGAGGCCGACCGGTACGGGTTGCCGGTGCGGTTTGCGGACGAGGCGGTGTGCATCGGTCCGGCGAAGAGCGCGCGGAGTTATTTGAACATCCCGGCGGTGATCAGCGCGGCGGAGATCACGAATGTGGATGCGATCCATCCGGGGTATGGCTTTCTGAGCGAGAACGCCGATTTCGCCGAGGTGTGCGACACCAGCGGGATCAAGTTCATCGGACCGCGGCCGGATGTGACGCGGGCGATGGGGTTGAAGCAGATCGCGCGGGCCAAGATGAAAGAGCACGGCGTGCCGATTCTTCCGGGGTCGGAGGGGATCCTGGAGAGCCCGGAGCAGGCGCAGGCGCTGGCGGCGGAGATCGGTTATCCGGTGATGTTGAAGGCGGCGGCGGGCGGCGGCGGGCGCGGGATGCGAGTTGTGCGCAGCGCCGAGGAACTGCCGGGATTGCTGGCGCAGGCGCAGGCGGAGGCGGAAGCGGCGTTTTCGTGTCCGGATCTGTACTGCGAGAAGTTCATCGAGCGGCCGCGGCACATCGAGTTTCAGGTTCTGGCCGATGAGCATGGGGAGGTTGAGGTTCTCGGGGAGCGCGAGTGCTCTGTGCAGAGGCGTCATCAGAAGCTGATCGAAGAGGCTCCGAGCCCGGCGATGAATCCCGAGCTGCGGGAGCGGACGATTGCGGCGCTGAAGCGGGCGTTGAAGGCTGTGGGGTACACCAACGCTGGAACGGTTGAGTTTCTGATGGACCCGGCGGGCGACCTGTACTTCATCGAGGTGAACGCGCGGGTGCAGGTGGAGCACCCGGTGACGGAGATGGTGACAGGGATCGACATCGTGAAGGCGCAGATCAGGATCGCGCAAGGGGAAAAACTGGGCGAGATCCTGGGCGGACCGGTGAGGCTGAACGGGCATGCGATGGAGTGCCGGATCAACGCCGAGCATCCGGAGACGTTCGTGCCGAGTCCGGGGATCATCCGGGCGCTGAACCTGCCGGGCGGGATCGGAGTCAGGGTGGACACGGCGGCGTATGCGGACGGGGTGATTCCGCCGTACTACGACTCGCTGATCGCCAAGTTGATTTGCCATGGACGGGACCGCGCGGAAGCCATCGTGAGGATGGAGCGGGCGCTGGAGATGTTCGTCGTGCAGGGAATTCATACGTCGATTCCGCTGCACGCCGACATCATGCGGGACGAGGAGTTCCGCGCGGGGCAGATCGACACGCAATTCATCCAGAGGTTTCTGGAGAGGCGCTCGAAGTAGGGCCGGCGAGCGAGCGCCGCCCTCCGAAACCATGTCGGGGAGCGCTGGGAGTCTCACTATACGGTTGTCCAAGAACGGCAGGCGGGGCTGAGAGCCCCGCGCAGGCTATGAGCCTGCCCCACTTCATGAATCCGGGCCACATCTTGAGGAGACTGTGGGCGGGAGGGGCTGAATTGGCTGTGTTTTGTCACTTTTTGTTTTTCGACTGATTTTGCGGCTGTTTCTTCGCTTTCGGTGGGTCTGGCGGGAAGTTGCTTGATTTGATTGTTCGTGGCTGGCATGACAGAGCCTCCTCTCTTTCAGTTTGAGAAGGCTGCCAAGAATCCGAGGCTCCCTTTCGCCCGGCGCTGACGAGGACCGGTCTTGCTGGCGGGAGCGAAACCGGGCGCTTCGTCAGAGGGTTTCGAGGACGCGGCCATCGCGCATGTGGACGGTGCGGTGGCCGTAGGCGGCGGCTTCCGGGTTGTGGGTGATCATCAGGATGGTCTGGCCGAGGCGGCGGTTGAGGTCGCGCAGGACGCCGAGGACGATGTTGGAGTTTTCCGTGTCGAGATTGCCGGTGGGCTCGTCGGCCAGCAGGATGGCCGGCTTGTTGACCAGCGACCGTGCGATGGCGACGCGCTGCTGCTCGCCGCCTGACAATTGGCCAGGATAATGGTCGAGGCGGTGGCCGAGGCCGACGCGCTCTAATTGCCGGCGCGCGGCTTCCATCGAGTCGCTGCGGCCCTTGAATTCGAGCGGCACGGCGACATTTTCGAGG
>JACADU010000401.1 GCA_013388415.1 Bryobacteraceae bacterium | reverse complement strand
GTTCGGGTCCTGCCGTGCATCCGCCGCCGTCTGAAGAGAGAACCTCCGTTTCAGTTCTTCCACGCGAGCGCGAAAAAGACCGTCCCGCTTCGTCCTCGCGATCCCTGCGGCCAACGCGTTTAACAGCGCGCGCTCCACAACGCCAGGATAAGGAGCCGCCGCCCCGCCGATTATCGATCCAGGCCGTGCAGATCGATCCAAGCCAGCGCCTTCTTCACCCTCCCGGTGTTGAAGATCAGATAGCGCCCGTCGGGGCTGAACGAGGCGTGCGCGTGAACGCCGCGATCCCCATCCCGGAGTCCTGCCGCGAGAAGCCGGCGGCTGCCCGCCGCCGGATCGATGAGAAACAACCCGCCCCGGTGATCGTCAGCCGCCAGTTTCTTCCCGTCCGGCGATCCCGCAACATGCCAGTAGTCGCCATCAATCATCCGCGATGTTCCGTCCAGATTCACGATCAGAATCCCGATCTTGTCGAGGATCATCGTCATCTGCCCCGTGCCCCGCACCCAGGATTCGTGCGTCACCCACTCCTTCAGCGGCGTGACCCACTTCTTCGGATCCACGCTGGCATAAAACGGCCGGTTCGCCGACCCGTCCGAATTCACCAGCCACGTCCGCTGCGGCGCGTAGCCGCCCGTCTCCCATACATAGAAGATCACCGGTTCGCTCGGATGGTGCTGCACGTGCCCGATGCGGAATCCTGTCCGCACTACCGTCCGGTATGCCCCCGTCTCGATGGACATCAGCCCCACCTCCCACTGCCGTTCGTCCACCTGCTTGGCGACCGCCAGCGACTTGCCGTCATGGCTCAGCGTCGGCTGCCCGTATCCGCCCGCGCGCGGCGCCGGGATCTCGCCCAACTGCTTCTCCGCCAGTGTCTCCGGATTCAGCTCGAAAACCCGCGGTCCCCGCAAATAGAAAAGCCGTCTCGCGTCGCCCGGGTGCGGGCATGCCGAGTGCGCGCTTACTCCCTCCCCTTCCGTCAGTTGCCGGATTCTGCCGCTCTCCACGTCGAGGCTGTAAACCTGCGAGCCTTGTCCGCGGTCATCCGCGAAGATCAGTTGCTTTCCGTCCGCTGTGAAGTTCGGGAAGTGGTAGTAGAGGTTGTCGGGTTTGCCCTTTTGGGTCAGTTCCAAAACTTCGATCCCGCTCAAAGGGTCCCGATAGGCGCTCTTCTCGGCCGGAAGGACACTTCCTTTTTGAGCAGGGAGGACAACTGTAAGGAATTGAAAACTAAGGCCTGCCAGGAGGGTCTGTCGCATGTTTTCCTCTTGCGGTGACAATCGCCGCCTCGATCAGTTATACTCGACAAAGGGCCGCGTCTGCGCACCCGACACCTTCCCTCTGGAGATTGATATGTCGAAGTATTGCCCTGTGACTGGAAAGAAGCCGGTGAGCGGCAACAGGGTCTCGCATGCCAACAACAAAGCGAAGCGAGTCTTCGAGCCCAATCTGCACGAGAAGCGCCTCTGGTCGCCCGGGCTTGGCCGCTTTGTTCGCCTCCGCGTCAGCGCTGCCGGTCTGAAGACCATTGACAAGCGTGGAGTCGATGCAGTTCTGGCCGACCTCAAGGCTCAAGGCGTCAAGTTCTAGCAAGACAAGGAAACATCACCATGCCGCGCATTCTCATCCGCCTCGTTTCCTCGGCCGGCACGGGCCACTTCTACACCACCACGAAGAACCCGAAGACCAAGACCGAGAAGATCGAGATCATGAAGTTTGACCCCAAGATCCGCAAGCACGTGAAATATAAGGAAGCCAAGATCTGACTTCCTGAGCAGTTTTCACAGCTCCATCAAGAAGGGCCGCCCGCCGCGGGCGGCCCTTTGTCAATCAGGTGATCCTTTCAAATGTGAAGCCCGCGCCGGACAGCGCCGCGAACACCTCGGCTGCGTGTTCCGCGCCGCGCGTCTCAAATGTGACCTCAATCGCGGTGAATCCCAGCGTCACCCCGTAATAGGCGCGGTCATGGGCCACGTCCATCACGTTCGCCCGCAGCCCTGCCAGGACGCCTGTGATCTCATGCAGACTTCCCGGAACATCCGGCGCCTGAACCCGCAGCCTCACCAGCCTGCCGTCTTTCACCAGTCCGCGCTCAATGATCCGCGCCAGGAAGATTGGATCGATATTGCCGCCGCAAATCAGCGCCACGGTCTTTCGCTGCCTGAGATCGGCGCGGTTCTCCAGCAGCGCCGCCACGCCCGCCGCCCCCGCGCCCTCGGCCACCGTCTTCTCCCTCTCCAACAGATACAGAATCGCGCTAGCCACCTCCTCCTCTTCCACGGTGACAATTTCATCGACGTACTGCCTAACCAGCGGGAGCGTCCTCTCGCCCGCTCTTCTGACTGCGATGCCGTCGGCTACGGTCGACGCCGCCGGAACTGTCACCGGACCACCCTCATCGAGAGCTTTCTTCATCGACGGCACTCGCGCCGGCTCCACGCCCACCACCCGAACCCCCGGCTTGCTCTCCTTCACCGCGCACGCGATGCCACCGATCAACCCGCCGCCGCCCACCGGCACCACCACCGCCTCCAACTCCGGGCACTGCTCCAGAATCTCGAGCCCGATCGTCCCCTGCCCCGCGATGACCGCCTCGTCGTCGAAGGCGTGAACGTACGTCAAGACCTCTTCCGGCTCAGCCGCATCGCCTCGGCCTGCGCATCGTCGAACGATGCTCCGTGCAGGATCACCTCGCCGCCGTAAGAGCGCGTGTTTGTCACCTTCACCAGCGGCGCCCGTTCCGGCATCACGATCTTCGCCTTGATCCCGTTCCGCGTGGCGAAATAGCTCACCGCCTGCGCATGATTCCCCGCCGATCCGCAAGTGACTCCACGCGCCCGCTCCTCCGCCGTCAGCGACAGGATCTTGTTCAGCGCTCCGCGATCTTTGAACGAGCCGGTCGCCTGGAGGTTCTCGAGCTTCAGCCAAGTGTCCCGGCCGGTCACCCGCGTCAAAGCGGTGGAATAGTCGCACGCCGTTACCTCGATTTGCGCGCGAATGCGCTCCCGCGCCGCCCGGATATCGTCGATGGTGACCAACCCCTCCCAGCCTACCGCGATGGGGCCCACTGTTTGAAGACGATTTGTCGGCGCCGCCATGGCCCTCGGCGATCAACTCTCTTCTCGCCAACCTCATCCACCGTGGCGAGATGAAGCGCCTTTGGGCCATCCGAAGGCCGAGCCAGCGCAGAAGCGAGGCCGGCGCCGCCGGAGCGGCTTCCCAGATACCCAGGCCTCCTAAATGATGCGCAGCGCTCCGCCGACTGCAAGCTGCCGCTCCCTGGTGAACGTCAGCGG
>JACADU010000363.1 GCA_013388415.1 Bryobacteraceae bacterium | reverse complement strand
GCTCGCGCCGGAGGACCGCAAGGCGCATGGGCTGGCCGCCTCCCGGCCGCTCGGCGAGAACATGAGCCTGAGCGCGCTGCCGGAGTTCAGCCCGCGCGGGATTCTCGATTTGAGGCGGGAAGCGAGCGCCGTAGCCGCCATGATCTCGCGGCTGAACCTGCGCGCGAGTTCGCCCGCGCAAAAGGCCGGTGAACTGAGCGGAGGGAATCAGCAGAAGGCGGTGCTGGCCAAGTGGCTGCTGGCGCGGTCGCGGGTGTATCTGCTTGACGAGCCAACGCGCGGAGTCGACGTCGCTGCAAAGAATGAAGTCGCCGCGCTGATCGGCGAACTGGCCCGGCAGGGGGCGGCGATCCTTCTGGTGTCGAGCGAACTGCCCGAATTGCTCCAACTCGCCGACCGCATCCTGGTTCTTCGCAATGGCCGGATTGCGGCCGAACTCGGCCGCGGCGCGACTCAGGAGGAGATCCTGCGCCACGCGGCGCCCGGTTGAAACGAGATGCTCAATCGCCTGCTGCCATTCCTGACTCTGGCGCTGTTGTTCGTGGCGCTGATGATCGCCAGCGAGCATTTTCTTGAAGCGGAGAATCTCAAGGCGGTCGCCCGGCAGACGGCCGTGATCAACATCATGGCGCTGGGCATGACGCTGGTGATCGTCGCGGGCGGCATCGATCTGAGTGTGGGGTCCATCCTCGGGCTGGCAGGCGTGCTGGGAGCGCTGGCGATGGAGCGCGGCGCCGGCGTGGCCGCCGGAATCGGGACGGGCATGCTCGCGGGTCTGGCCTGCGGGCTCGCGAACGGCTTGCTCGTCACGCGATTGAAGCTCAATCCGTTCATTGTGACGCTGGGGACGTTGGGGATCTTCCGCGGGCTTGCCCTGCTGATCTCCGGAGGACTGCCGGTTCATCGTGTGCCCAAGCCGTTCACCTTCCTGAGCGACGGCAACCTGCTGTACGTCCCGTTCGTTCTATGGCTGCTCGCGGCTTGCGGCTTCGCGGTCCACTGGCTGCTTGAACGTACGCGATTCGGGCGATACGTCTTCGCCATCGGATCAAACGCCGAAGCCGCCTGGTACTCGGGCGTTCCTGTGGCTTTCCACACAACCATGGTCTATGCTCTGTGCGGGCTGTTGTCAGGACTCGCGGCGATGGTGCTCGCGGCGAGGACGGCAAGCGGCCAGCCGACCGCTGGCGAGGGCTATGAGCTCAATGCCATCGCGGCGGTGGTGATCGGCGGCGGAAGCCTGCGCGGCGGCGAGGGCAGCGTCGCCGGGACCCTGGTCGGCGCGTTCATTATGGGGCTGCTGGCCAATGGCAGCGACTTGCTCGGCGTCTCACCATACTGGCAGAAGGTGGTCATCGGGGCGGTGATCATCGCCGCGGTTCTTGTCGACGAACTGAGGAAACGCAGGCAGGCAACGCCGCAGCGGCGAGCGCCGCCGAAACCGCCGCGCAGGTCCACGGATTGACAGAGCTGACGCCGAGCAACAGCGCTATCATCTTCGACGCGTATCTTGAGCGAACCGGCGGCAACAAGCGGGTCCGGCGGGTTCCCATCGGAACCTTGTCCGCGGTTCCGTTGGAGGTTGCCGGTCAATGTCTGTCAATGGGGTCGCGGGTTCGCCGGCAATCCGCTAAGATGCGAGCAGTATGAGGGCAGACGCTTCATCCGCGGCGGTGCTGCGTGGCGAGGGGCTCACCCGGCGGTTCCGGCAAGGTGAGGAAGCCTTGACGGTGTTCGAGAACCTGAACCTCGAGCTGAAGGCGGGCGACCGGGTGGCGCTGACGGGTGAGAGCGGGGCCGGCAAGAGCACCCTGCTCTATCTGCTGGGTCTGCTCGATACGCCAACATC
The DNA here is from genome assembly GCA_013388415.1 of Bryobacteraceae bacterium. Lineage (GTDB taxonomy): Bacteria > Acidobacteriota > Terriglobia > Bryobacterales > Bryobacteraceae > JACADU01. The sequence goes on along the minus strand of JACADU010000363.1, from coordinate 7,109 downwards.
GGGGCGGGTCTGGCTGAGCGGGGTCGACACCTCGACGCTCGACGAGCCTCGCCGGGCGGACGCCCGGAACCAGCAGATTGGCTTCGTTTGGCAAATGAGCACGCTGCTGGACGGCTTCACAGCGTTGGAAAACGCGATGATGCCGCTGCTGATCCGGGGCGTGCCGCAGCGGGAGGCGCGCCAGGCGGCACGCGAAGCGCTGGAGGAGACAGGACTTGGGGCGCGGCTCACACACCGTCCGGGCGAACTCAGCGGCGGGGAGCAGCAGCGGGCGGTCCTGGCGCGCGCGCTGGCCGCGCGGCCCAAGCTGCTGCTGGCCGACGAGCCGACCGGCAACCTGGACGAGGCGACCGGGGAGCGCATCATCGAGCTGATCGAGCGGCTTCACGAGGAGCGGGGGTTAACAACTCTTTATGTCACGCACAATCCCGGGTTCTCAAGGCGGGCCTCGCGCATCATAGAATTAAGGCAGGGCGCATTGATTGAGCGCCCTGGGGCTGTTTAGCCGGTTCCTGGTGGGGCCGGTGCTGGGTGTCTCGAGGCGGCTGTCCCTGACTGGCAGGGTTCGGGAGAGCGCCAGGGCCCCGGGAAAGGCGCATATCGGATATGTTCGAACGCTACACGGAAAAGGCGCGGCGGGTGATCTTCTTCGCCCGCTACGAAGCAAGCCAGTTCGGGAGCCCGTACATCGAGACCGAGCATCTGCTGCTCGGCCTTCTCCGGGAAGACAAGGCGCTGGCAAACCGGTTTTTGCGCAGTCAGGCAAACATCGAATCCATCAGGAAGCAGATCGAGGCTCAGACCACGATTCGCGAGAAGGTCTCCACGTCAGTGGACCTGCCGTTGAGCACCGAGTGCAAGCGGGTGCTGGCGTACGCAGCCGAGGAAGCGGAGCGGCTTGGGCACAAGCACATCGGAACGGAACACCTGCTGCTCGGACTGTTGCGGGAGGACAAATGCTTCGCCGCGGAGATCCTGCATGGGCGCGGGCTGCGTCTGGCGACCGTCCGCGAGGAGATTTCCAGGGCGACCGGGGAGAAGGCTCCCGCGTCGCGCCCGAAGGAAAGCTCGCTGCTTGGCGAGTTCAGCCGGGACCTGACGCAGAGCGCGGCTGAGGGGGCGCTCGATCCCCTGATCGGCCGCGACTTCGAACTTGAGCGTGTCGTGCAAATTCTCTGCCGCCGGACGAAGAACAACCCGGTCCTCATCGGCGAGCCCGGCGTGGGGAAAACGGCGATTGTCGAGGGGCTGGCGCAGCGCATCGCCGACGGCGACGTGCCGAGCTTCCTTGCCGACAAGCGGATTCTGGCGCTCGACCTCAGCCTGATCGTCGCCGGCACCAAGTACCGCGGGCAGTTCGAGGAGCGGCTGAAGACGATCATGAAGGAGCTGATGGAAAACCAGAACGCCATCATCTTCATCGACGAGTTGCACACGCTGGTGGGCGCAGGCTCAGCGGAGGGGTCGCTGGATGCCGCGAACATCCTCAAGCCGGCGCTGTCGCGCGGAGAGATCCAATGCATCGGCGCCACGCCGCCCGCCGAATTCCGGAAGTCAATTGAGAAGGACCGTTCGCTCGAGCGCCGCTTCCAAGCGGTGAAAGTGCCGCCGCCCAGCGAGCGGGACGCCTGCCAGATCCTTTTCGGCATCAAGGAGCGATACGAGAAGTTCCACGCCGTGGCCTACACGGACGAGGCCATTGAGACCTCGGTCTATTCCTCCTCGCGGTTCATCCCCGACCGCTACCTGCCTGACAAGGCGATTGACCTGATCGACGAGGCGGGCGCTCGCGTGAAGCTGCGCCAGACGACTCTGCCGCCTGAGATCAGCGACGTCCAGAAGCGGCTGAAGTTCATCCTGCACCGGATGGAGACCGCCATTGCGAACCACGAATTCGAGAAGGCGCGGTTCTATTCCGATGAAGAACGCAAGGAACGCGAGAACCTGCGCCTGCTGCGCGAGAAGTACAAGCTGGACGACTCGTCGACCGGCGTCGTGACCAAGGAAGACATCGAGGAAGTGGTGGCGCGCTGGACCGGCGTCCCGATGACCTCGATCAAGGAAGAGGAAGCGGCCAAGCTGCTGCGCATCGAGGAAGAGTTGCACAAGCGCGTGATCAGCCAGGAGAAGGCAATCTCGGCGCTGGCGCGCGCCATCCGCCGTTCGCGCGCCGGATTGAAGTCGCCCAAACGCCCGGCGGGCTCATTCCTGTTCCTTGGACCGACGGGCGTCGTCAAGACGGAAGTGGCGCGCGCGCTGGCCGAGTTCCTGTTCGGCAGCGAGAAGGCGCTGGTGCGTTTCGACATGAGCGAGTTCATGGAGAAGCACTCGGTTTCGAAGCTGATCGGATCGCCTCCGGGATACGTCGGCTACGAGGAAGGCGGCCAATTGACCGAGCGTGTGAAGCGCAACCCGTATTCGATCATTCTGCTGGACGAGATCGAGAAGGCGCACCCGGATGTCTACAACATCCTGCTCCAGGTGTTTGAGGACGGCCAGTTGACCGACGGGCTCGGCAACACGGTCGATTTCAAGAACACGATCATCATTATGACTTCGAACCTCGGCGCGCGCTTCCTGGACAAGAAGGGCCACCTAGGTTTCACGGCGCAGTCGCATTCGGGCATTCCGGAGAAGGTCGAGGAGATGGTGAACAGCGAGGTCAAGCGCGCGTTCAACCCCGAGTTCCTCAACCGGCTGGACGAAGTGATTCTGTTCACTTCGCTGACCGACGATGATCTGATCCGGATCATCGATCTGCTGGTCGGCCAGATCAACAAGAACTTGGAGGCCAAGCAGATCAAAATCCGGCTGACGCAGGACGCGTCGAAGTACATCCTCGAGAAGACGCTGTCGGATCGCAGCTACGGCGCCCGCCCGCTGCGCCGTGCGTTGCAGAAGTACATCGAGGATCCGCTTTCAGAGGCGCTGATTCAGGGGGCGCTTCAGCGGCCGGCGGAGTACGAGGTCTTTCTGGGCGAAACCGGCATCTTTTGCCGGCAGATCTTCCCGGAAGGCGAGCCTGCCGTGGTGGCGACAGGCGGCGAAGGAGCGCCGGCGCCGGAGTCGATCTCGCTGTACCCGTTCTGATTTACGGAGCTATTGGAAGCTGATCACCCGCGAGCCTTCCGCCCGCTTGAGGTCAACGACTGTCTCTTTCCCGTCGACCATGACCCGGTGCCGGCCGTAGTAGGCGGGGACGGCGAGGAGTCCGTCAGGCCCGGCAGTGCCGCGATAGTTGGTCCACCACTTCTTGAGGACGAGGTCTTTGTAGGCCTGGGCGGCCGGCGCCGGAGTCCAGTCGCGCTTGTACAGCGAAGACTGCCGGATCCAGTTCGCCCCTTCCCAGAAGCCCCACATCATGATGCCCGTCACCGAGGGGTGCGCGAAACAGATGCGGAAGTACCGAGTCAGCGCCTCGGCCTTGGCGCGCTCCTCATCCGGCGTCATCTCCGCATTGCGGTCCTTATAGAACTTCGAGCGCTGGCCCGGAAAGTTGAACTCGGTGATCCGGATGGGCAGCTTGAACTGCGAGAGAACCTCGAGGGAGTTCCATAGGGCCTCGGCGTCGAAGGAGTCGCCGTGCAAATGGCCCTGCACGCCGATGCCCGCCATCGGCGTTCCAAGGTCCAGAACCCGCCGGATGTCCTTCACGTAGTCGTCCAGCCGGCGCCCGGTGGCGATGTCATAGTCGTTGAAATAGAGCACGGCATCGGGGTCGCCCTCCTTGACCCAGAGCGCCATCTGCTTGATGAAATCCGGTCCGAACCGGTCCGCGTAGTAGTTGGCGTGGATCATCTCGTTATTGAGGTCGTATTCGGCAAAGCGTCCGCGGTAGCGCGCGCCGATCATCCGCGCGTGCTGCCGCACCACGAGCCGGAGCGCCTCATCGGAGAGTTGCTTCTGCCAGTCCATCACGCGGTTGGGAATGCCCCAGAAGATGCAGTGCCCGCGGAGGGGGATGCTGTTCGCGCCGGCCCACTCGAGCATGGCGTCAAGTGTTGAGAAGTCGATCTTCCCTTTTTCCTTTTCCAGGTCGTGCCACTTGAATGCCACTTCGGTCACCCCGGCGTTGAAGTGGCTGAGGAAAATCTCTTTGAACTTCGCGATGTCCCCGGCGGCGGCGCGGCCTGAAAAGACGGAGTTCGGCAGCGTCGCCCCGAACCAGAACTCGTGCCGGAGCTGCGTCACGCTGACCGCGGCGCCGGGCTTCGCCCGGATGACAATGACACCCTGACGGTTCCGGGCAATCGCGGCGTCCAACTCGGCGTCCGAGAGCGGCGGCGCGGCCATGGCGGACCAGATGGGCAGTATCGACAGCAGAACCGGAATCGGACAAAAAGACTTGATTGAGAGGATCATCACGGACCTAACGTATCACTTCCCGCGCGCTCCGCCATGGCCGCGCTCCGTCCGCCAGTGGGAGAATGAGGCGGTGGGCCGGCTCGACTCCCCATGGCGGTGCTGCTGATCTTTTTCGGGACCTACCTCACGCTGGCCCTCGGCCGCTTCCCTGGCCTCAGGGTCGACCGAACCGGCGCGGCGATTATCGGCGCGAGCCTCATGGTCGCCTCCGGTTCGCTCGGTTTTCAGGAAGCGCTCGCCTCGATCGACTGGCCCACCATCGTGCTGCTGCTCGGCATGATGATCGTCGTCTCGAACCTGCGCCTGTCAGGCTTCTTCCGGCTGACAGCCGATTGGGTGGTGCGGCGGGCGCACCACCCGCGGACGTTGCTTGCCGGCGTCGTCGGGGTCAGCGGCGTGCTCTCCGCGCTGTTCGTGAACGACACTATCTGTCTGGTGATGACGCCGCTGGTGCTCGAAATCACCCTCGCGCTGCGGCGTAACCCGCTGCCTTACCTCCTGGGCGTCGCCATGGCTTCAAACGCCGGCTCGGTGGCCACTATCACCGGCAACCCCCAAAACATGATGATCGGCGCTCTGTCCCACATTCCCTACCGCACGTTCGCCGCCGCGCTCGCGCCCGTCGCACTGTTGGCGCTGGTGGCGACATGGGTCATCATCTGGGCTGCGTTTCGGAGCGAGTTCGACACCCGCTTCCTCGAGGTCCCGCCGGATCAGCGGCTGCGGCTGAACCGGCCGCTCCTTTGGAAGTCTCTCGTTGTCGGCGCCGGCATGGTCGTGTTCTCCTTCGGCGGCACTCCCGTGGCGCAGACGGCCATCGTCGCCGGAGCGCTGCTGCTGGTGACCCGCCGCGTCAAACCCGAGCGTGTCTATCAGGACGTCGATTGGGCGCTGCTGGCCATGTTCGCGGGGCTGTTCGTGGTCGTCGCCGGTGTCGAGAAAACGAGGCTCGAAGAAGAACTGTTCCAATTCGCGGCAAGATTCCACCTCGACCGGATTCCTGTGCTCGCTTTCTTCTCGGCGGTTCTTTCCAACCTGGTATCGAACGTCCCGGCGGTGCTGGTTTTCCGCCCGGTCATGGGACACTTGCCGAATCCCGAGACGGGGTGGCTGACGCTGGCGATGTCCTCGACTCTGGCGGGCAACTTCACCATCCTCGGGTCGGTGGCGAACCTGATCGTGGTGGAGAAGGCCCGGCCCACAGTGACGATCACGTTCCGCGATTATTTCCGCGCGGGCGCCCCGCTGACTGTCATTTCGCTCGCCGGCGGAGCCGCCTGGCTGGCATACACGCGCTGAAGTGTGACACATTCGGACTTCCCGCGTCTGTTAGCCTCAAGAACAAGGGCTGTCTTTCCAGCATCTGATGAACCATATGACCTCGAATACCCGCAGGGAGTTCGCTTTCCGCCTCGCCGCTGCCGGTCTTGCCGCCGCCGCGGGCGGCGCCGCCGCCGACACGCCGCCTCCGCTCAAGATTCAAACCGCCGCGCTGAGGAACGGGCTCAAGATCGTTCTCGCCGAAGATAAGTCTCGTCCTGTCATCAACTTGCAGGTGTGGTACCACGTCGGTTCCAAGGACGAAAAGCCCGGCCGCACCGGCTTCGCCCACCTGTTCGAGCACATGATGTTCCGCGGCTCGAAGAACGTCGGCCCCGAAGAGCACATGAAGATCGTCCGCGCCGCCGGCGGCGTCCTGAACGCTTATACGTCCTTCGACATGACCGTTTACTGGCAGACGTTTCCAGCCAACTACCTGGAGCGGATGATCTGGCTTGAAGCCGACCGGATGGCCTCGCTTGAGGTCAGCGAGGAGAACTTCAAGAAGGAGCGGGAGGTCGTGAAGGAAGAGCGAAGAATGCGCTTCGAGAACCCCCCTTACGGGCGGCTTGCGGAGGACGTTCTCGCCAACACCTTCACGGTTTATCCTTACAAACACAACCCGATCGGCTCGATGGACGATCTGAACGCCGCTTCGATCAAGGACGTTCAGGAGTTCCACTCCTTGTACTACGTTCCGAACAACGCCACAATCGTGGCTGTCGGCGACTTCGACACGAAAGAAGCGGTCGACCTCATTGAAAAGCACTTCGCGAAGATCCCGAAGGGCAAGCCGATTCCCCGGGTGACAGCGAAGGAACCGGCGCAAAAGGAGCCGCGCGAGCTGACGGTGAAGTATGACAATGTGCCGCTCGATGCGGTCATCATGAGCTACAAGCTGCCCCCGATGGGCCACCCGGACAGCTACGCGCTGGAAATCGCCTCGTCCATCCTGAGCGACGGGCAAAGCTCGAGGCTATATAAGCGTCTGGTGTACGACGAGCAATCCGCGGTGTCGGCGTTCGGCAACGCCATCAACCTGGAAGGACCGTCGATCTTCTTCGGCGGCGCCATCGTCAACCAGGGCAAGAACGTGAAGGAAGTCGCCACAAGCCTTGAGTACACGTTCAATGAGATGGCGGAGAAGCCGGTTTCAGACGAAGAATTGACCAAGGCCAAGAACAAGACAATCGCCTCGTTCATCACGGGCCGCGAAGGAGTCCAAGCAAAGGCGGATTTCCTCGGCCGGTGCGCCGTCCTGCTGGGCGACCCGAACCTGTACAACCTGGAACTGGAGAAGTACCGCAAGGTGACCGCGGCCGACGTGCAGCGGGTCATCAAGACGTATCTGGCAAAGAACGCTCAGACCAAGATCTGGGTGCACCCAGCCCCGAAGGCAGAGAAAGAGAACAAGGACTAAGGAG
>JACADU010000362.1 GCA_013388415.1 Bryobacteraceae bacterium | reverse complement strand
GGTGACCGCCGTCATCGGCGGCGGCCTCTACGGCGTCTACAAACTGATGGGCGACGGCACGTCCGGCAGCAAGAAAGCTCAGGCCCCGGTCTTTGAAAAAGCGGCTCCCCCTGCCACCGGCTCAGGCGGCGGCATCTATGGAAAATTCCTCGAGGTCACCGCTTTTCGCCTCCTCGAAGACGCCGCCAAGAAACCGAAGGTGCGCTTCACGGTCGTCAACCATTCCCCTGCCCCGATGAGCGGCCTCGAGTTGCAGGTTTCGCTCGGTAGAGTCGGCGAGGAATCCGAGCCGCCCTTCGCCGTCGTCGACGCCAAAGTCGGAGACGTCGGGCCATACGCGGCGAAGGAAATCGAGCTGCCCATCAAGACCTCGCTGCGAGTCTACGAGCTCCCAGACTGGCAGTTCATCAAGGGCTCGTTTGTCGTCACCGCGCCGAAGTGATCTGTCGAACGTCGTTTTCTCAGCCGAACGATATCCATCTCGGCTGGCGGCTTGTTACCTTCCCAGCAGCTTGCGCTGTTCCGGCGTGAATGTGCACGCCATCCCGCTTCGCTCCCGCTTCCGTAGCCGTTCCAGATTCCACACCGCCTCAAACAGGCACGGATCGAGTTCTAGAGCCTTCTCAAACTCCGCCTCCGCCCCTCCCACGTCTCCTGCGCGAAGCCTCACCAGCCCCATCGCCGACCGCAGGCAGGCGTTGTCCGGCGCCGACTCCGCCGCCTCGGCGAGCATCTCCATCGCCTGACCCGGCGGCAGCAGCGTAGCAAGCTCCCTCTTCGCCCTGACGGACTCCGGCGCCAGCCTCGCCGCCTCCATCCAAAGCGCCCGCGGATTCTGCCACAGCCTCGTCTGTAGCAGCGAAGCTCCCATCCAGATCAGCCCCATCGCTCCGAGCAGCCGCACATCGACACGGCGCAGCAGAACGCCGAAAGCCGCCCCGAAGAAAACCATCGCCAGGTACATCCTCGAATCTGCGGCGCCCGGACCCGAAGGCGGGATGGCGGCCGAAGGCAACAGCAGCATGAACCCGGCAACCACCCAGAATCCAGGACGCCGCCCCTTGGCGATCGAGACCGCCAGAACCAGCACCGACGCGATGGCGCCCCAGGCGAGCGACGCCAGCCACGGCTGCGTCTTCACGGCGGGCTCCGGCGTCAGTCCGATTGGCGCCAGCAGCAGCCACAGAGATCGCAGCATCGCCACACCCTGCGTGGACAGCCGCTGCGCATCCCCAATGCCGCCCCACAGAATGACCGCCAACACAGCCGCGCCCAGCATCGCCATCAATGGCCGCCGCGCCTCCCTCCGCCTCTCCCCGCCCCACTCTGACAACGCCAGAACCATCGGCAGCCCCACCGCCGCCGGTCCCGCCGCCAGCGCCGCCGCAAACCACCCGCACGCTCGCCACTGCCGTCCGGCTTGCCAGGCGCGCACCGCCGCCAGAGCCAGCAATCCGCTCAGCGCCGCCCCGCGCGCGAAGACGTCCGCCATCACCTCTGTCTGAAGCGGATGAATCGCGAAAACGCCCGCCGCGATCCAGCCCGCGCGCCCCCCCAGCCACTGCTCAAGAACCTGCGACGCCACCCACACCGCCGCCGCGTGCGCCAGCAGGTTCACCAGATGGAAGGACCACGGCTCGCGGGTTACGGCAAGCTGAGCCCGCAGCGTCAGTCCGGCCAGCGGACCCATCCAGGCAGCCGCAGGCGGTGGGTCCGCCGCAAGCGTCACTTCATCGAGCCGGCTCGGAATCCAAAGCGCGCCTCCAAAGGCCAGACACACGGCCAGGACGAGGATCACACGGAAGCGCAATGCTACCATGTTAAGGCACATGAGCCCTGTCAAACGCCCGCGGACCGCCGCCGAGCGTCATGCGCGACTCGAACAGATCCTCAGCCTCCTCGACCAGCGCTACCCCAATGCCACTTGCGCCCTGCATCACCGCAACGCCTGGGAGCTGCTCGTCGCCACCATCCTTTCCGCGCAATGCACCGACGAGCGCGTCAACAAGGTGACGCCCGGCCTCTTCAGGAAATACCCCACCATCGAGGACTTCGCCAGCGTCAAACAGGCCGAACTCGCCCGCGACATCCATTCCACCGGCTTCTTCAACAACAAGGCCAAAAGCATCATCGGCGCGGCGCAGACCCTGCTCAGGGATTTCGGCGGGGAGATCCCCCGCGACATGGACCAGCTCCTCAAGCTCCCCGGCGCCGCCCGCAAGACCGCCAACGTCGTCCTCGGCGCCGCGTTCGGCATCCCCAGCGGCATCGTCGTCGACACGCACGTCGCCCGCATCGCCGCCCGCCTCGACCTCACCAAACAGACCAACCCGGTGAAAATCGAAAACGACCTCATGAAGATTCTGCCGCGCAGCCGCTGGATTGCCTTCTCGCATCAGGTCATCCACTTCGGCCGCGAAATCTGCACCGCACGCAAGCCGAAATGCGGCCAGTGCCCCCTCGAGCCACACTGCTACTCCCGCGACAAGGTGTTCGTATGACCAGACGCTGGTGGCTGTTCGGCGCCGCCGCTCTCGCCGGCTGCGTCCGCTATCCCGAACCCTACCGCCCGCCCATGCAGCGCCGCCCCGTCGAAATCGGCGGCGCGGACAAACTCTCGCACTTCATCGCCATGAATGCGCCCGGCGCCGAACGTCACATCGTCGAAGGCGTCCTCGGCCTCAACGACGGCACGTGGCGCTGGTGCCTCCGCCGCGCGGTCTTTCAGTTCTCTCTGCCCGACAACAAACACAAGCGTCTGCTGGCCGAAGTCACCGTCCCCGAACTCACCTTCCAGCAAACCGGGCCCGTCAAGATCACCGTCAGCGTCGGCGCCAACATTCTCGACACGCTCCACTTCCCCAGGCACGAGCAGCGCACTTTCGAAAAGCCCGTCCCGCCGGAGTGGATCACGCCGGGAGCGCCCATCCTGGTCAGCCTCGAAATCGACAAGCTCTGGCGCTCGCCCGATGACGGCGCCGAGCGCGGATTCATCCTCACCCGGCTGGGCTTCATCGAGTGAGCGGATGCCCAAAGCGGTCTCCATCCTGTTCGGCGCCCTGCTCGCCGTCTCCACCGCCCACGCCCTCGGGCGCATCCTGCTCAGCCGCCTCGGCGCGAAACTGTCCCGCCAGGAGCAGCCCGTCTATGGCTTCCTTGCCGGCGCGCCTCTTCTGAGCCTGCTCATCTTCGCTCTGGCTTCCACCCATCTCGTCTACGACGCCTCGTTCCTCATCCTTGCCGCCGCCGCCCATGCGGCCGCATGGCGGCTCCAAGCCTTCAAACCAGCCCAGGAGACCCTCCCTCCCCTGCCCCGCTTTTGGCGCTATCTCTTCTGGTCCGTCTACGCCGTCTTCGGCGCCATCGCCGTCATCGTCGCCATGTCCCCGGAAATGAGCGCCGACGGAGCCAGCTACCACCTCGGCGTCGTCCAGCACTACTACCGCGCCCACGGCTTCTCGCGCCTCGCCACCAACATGTACGCGAACCTCTCGCAAGGCGTCGAGCTCCTCTTTCTCATGGCTTGGGCCTTCGGACGCCACTCGGCCGCCGCTCTTACCCACTGCGCCTTCTACCTCGCGCTGCCGCTGGCCATGTTGCGCTTTGGCCAGCGCCACGGTTGCCCCGCCCCCGCTGCCGCCGCCGCGCTGTTTGCCATGTGCTCGCCGCTCACGCTCGTTGACGGAACCAGCGCCTACATCGACGTCGCTGTCGCCGCCAGCCTGTTCGCCGTCTTCGCCCTGTGCGAGCTCGAGGCGCCCGCGGTCCTCCTTGGCCTCCTCGCCGGCGCCTGCTTCGGCATGAAATACACCGCCTTCCTCGCAGTGCCCTATGCCGCCGCCCGTCTCGCCCTGCGAAAACCCCGCCGCGGTCTTCTCCTCTTCACCGCCGCCGCGGCTCTGATGATCCTTCCCTGGGTTGTCCGCAACGCAATCTGGTTCCAAAACCCGTTCTCGCCCCTGCTCAATGCTTGGTTCCCGAACCAGTGGATTCACGTCAGCTTCGAGCAGGACTACGCAGAGATGATGCGCCGCTACGTCGGTCTCGAAAGCGCCTCGCAAATCCCCTGGGAAATCACCCTCCGCGGCCGCGTCTTGAACGGCTTCCTCGGGCCGCTGTTTCTCCTCGCGCCTGTAGCCCTCCTCGCGCTCCGCTGGCCCTTGGGCCGCCGCCTGCTCGCCGCCGGGCTCGTCTTCGCCCTGCCCTACGCCGCCAACATCGGCACTCGCTTTCTCCTGCCGGCGGTGCCGTTCGTCGCGCTCTCGATGGCGCTAGCCTTCGCCGCGGTCCACCTCCGCATCGGCCCCTGGCTCCTGGCTTCGGTCACCCTGGCCCACGCCGTCTCCAGTTTCCCCGACATGCCCTCCCTCTACTGCGACCAGTACGGATGGCGCGCGCCGAAGATCCCCCTCCGCCAGGCTTTGCGCCTGGAAAGCGAGGACGGCTGGCTCAGCCGCAAATATCCTCCCTACCGCGTGGCGAAGATGATCGAGCAGGCCACCCCGCAGGGCGCTCGCGTCTTCTCGTTTTCTCCAATCCCGGACAGCTACACGACCCGTGAAATCGCCGTCGGCTTTCAATCCGCCCTCGGCGAACGCTTGCGCGACAATCTCCAGTTGCCCCTCATCCCCGACTTCCAGCCAGTCCTCTCTCATACCTTCACCTTCGCTCCCCGCGAACTCTCCGCCCTGCGCGCCGTTCAAACCGCCGCCCCCGCCAAAGGCGCCGCTGTCCGCGATGTTTGGAGCATCGCCGAGTTCCGTATCTTTGATGGCGATCACGAACTCGAGCGCTCCTCGGACTGGCTTCTCACCGCCCGCCCCTACCCCTGGGACGTTCAATTCGCCTTTGACGGTTCTCCGCTCACCCGCTGGCGTTCCTGGCAGTGGATGAAGCCCGGATGGTATGTCGAAGCCGCCTTCGAACGCCCGCGCCGCGCCAGTCGCGTCGTCCTCGAAATGAGCTCGGACCAGTACGCCATTCGCATGAAGCTTCAGGGCCGCACGCCCGCTGGCGAATGGATCGAACTCAGCCCTCAGCCCGCCACGCGCGGCTTGCCCCCGCCGCTCGGCCTCCGCCGCATGGCCACCGGAGAACTCAAGCGCGCCGGCTTCCACTACTTCCTTGTCTCCGAAGACGATTTCCAGTGGCAGGACTACCGCGGCAAGGCCGGGATGTGGGGCATCCGCGAAGCTGCCAGCGTCGACAACTATCACCTGTTTCACATACAGTGAGGGAGCCATGGCAGAATTCTTCCTCGGCGTGGACGGCGGCCAGTCCTCCACCACCGCCCTGATCGGCAACGAAGAGGGCCGCGTCCTCGGTTTCGGCAAGGGCGGACCCTGCAATCACGTCTCAGGGCCCGATGCCCGCGAGCGCTTCATGTCCGCCATCGGCGGCTGCGTCCGCCAGGCGCTCTCGGAGGCAGGTCTCGCCGACGGCCAGAAGTTCGAAGGCGCCTGCTTCGGCTTCTCCGGCGGCGCGGGCGACAAGCAGGCCTTGCTGGCTGAAATGTTCACCATCGAACACCGCATCGTCACCCACGACGCCATGATCGCCTTGGCTGGCGCGCACGCCGGCGGTCCCGGCCTCATCGTCATCGCCGGCACCGGCTCCATCGCCTTCGGCCGCAACGCCGAGGGCAAGATCGCCCGCGTCGGCGGCTGGGGCTACGTCTACGGCGACGAAGGCGGCGGCTTCGATATCACCCGCCAGGCTCTCCGCGCCGCTTTGCGCCTGGAAGAGGGATGGGGTCCCCCCACTGTCCTGCGCGAGAAACTCCTGGCCGCCACCGGCGCCGCGAACGCCAACGACCTCATGCACCGCTTCTACACCCCCGCTTGGCCCCGGCCCAAAATCGCCGCCTTGTCCAAGCTCGTCGACGAAGCCGCCGCCGCCGGCGACGCCATCGCCCGCGACATTCTCGCCGTGGCCGCTCAGCAGTTGGCCGGCATCGCCGTCGCCTGCCGCCGCCTCGCTCTCGGCCTCGATCAGGATGCCGCCGTCGCCCCCATCGGCGGCGTCTTCAAGAGCGCCTTGCTGCGCGAGGACTTCGTCAAGCGCGTTCAGGCCATCCCGGGCATGACCGTCCGCGAAGCCATCTACAACCCCGCCGCCGGCGCGCTGCTCGAGGCCTATCGCGCCGCGGGCCGCGCTGTTCCCGCCCTCACCGGAATGCCCGAGCAGGAAAAGACCTACGACCCCCACTGAGCTCCGCCCATCAAGCTCTGGAGCAGGCTCTCAACGTGGGGCAGGCTCTCAAGCTGTGGGGCAGGCTCTCAGCCTGCGGCGGCCTCTTAGGCCGCCCCCTTGCCTTCCACCCATCAAGCCGTGGGGCAGTCCCTCAAGCCGTGGGGCAGGCTCTCAGCCTGCGGCGGCCTCCCAGGCCGCCCCCTTGCCTTCCACCCCTCAAGCCGTGGGGCAGTCCCTCAAGCCGTGGGGCAGGCTCTCAGCCTGCGGCGGCCTCTTAGGCCGCCCCCCCTTGCCCTCTACCCATCAAGTTG
>JACADU010000251.1 GCA_013388415.1 Bryobacteraceae bacterium | reverse complement strand
CGCACCGCGCCGGCATCCCTTGCGCTCTGGCCACCAACGCCGAGCCCTTGAACGCCGAATTCGTCCTCACGCGGACGGGGTTGAAGGGCTGCTTCCGCGCCATTGTCGACGGGCACAAAGTGGAGAAGCCGAAGCCGGATCCGGAGATCGTTTTGAAGGCGGCCTCGGGTCTGGGGCTCTGTCCCGAAGACTGCGTCGTTTTCGAGGACTCGCCGGGCGGGATGCAGGCCGCGCGCGCGGCGGGCGCGCGGCTGGTGGCCCTGCTCACCACGCTGGAAGCCGCCCCGCAGGCGGACCTGGCCATTTCCGATTTCAACGACCCGCGCCTGACCACATGGCTTTCGACTCTCTTACCCCGATCAGCCTCTCGTCGCTAGCCGTCGCCGCCGCCTCGATGGGCCTGGCCTCGCTGGTCTGGTGGCGGAGGCTCGTCCGCGTCAGCGAGATGCGGGACATTGTGCAGCGCATCTATGCGCTGTCGGAGGAGATTCTGGACCTCGACACCACCGCCGGGCTGCGCGAGCGCGTTCTGCGCGGTCTTTCCGGCATCCTGCCCGTCGAGAGCGTTCAACTGCTGGACGCGAAGCCGAAGGCCGACGCCCCCGGGGCCATCGTCCTGCCGATGAGCTTCCGGGGCGAGATCTCCGGTTGGCTCGAGTTGAGAGGTCCGGGCTTGAAGCCGCGCAGCGAGGAGATCAGCGCCCTGGGCCACCTGGCCAACCAGATCGCCATCGCCGAGCAGCTCAGAGAACAGCGCGCGCTTCAGGAGCGGCTTCTGCAAAGCGAACGCCGCGGCGCCGTGGGGCAGCTCATCTCAAGCATCGCAGCCGAGCTGAAACCGCCTTTGCAGCGGCTGCGCGACACGCGCGACCCCGCCGCCGTCGAGCGCGAATCGGCCGAAGCGCTTGACATGCTCGAACGGCTGCTCTCCTTCGCCCGCCCGGACCACGGCCAGCGGACGCCGGTCGAAATCGGATCCATGCTTCGCGATCTACTGGAGCTGCGGAGCGAACCGATGCGGCTGGCGCTTGTGCGTGTCGAGCCGGAGGTGATCGAGTCCCCTTTGCCGGTGCTCGGGGCCCGCACGCAGCTCGAACAGGCGCTGCTGAACGTGCTGGTTTTCGCCGAGCAATCGCTGGCTTCCGACGAACACCGCGTGATCTACCTCACCGCGCGCAAAGAGGGCCCTTGGGTGCTGATCCGGATTCGCATGAGCGCGCCGGCGGGCAGCCAGGCCGAAGCGCTGCTCTCGGTGAGCCGGAGCGTGGTCGAAGCGCATCAGGGCTCCTGGAGGATGTCGTCGGCGCCGGACGAGACGGTCATCGAGATCCGGCTGCCGGCTTCCGATCCGGTGGAGCCGCCGCGGGCCAGAAAACCGGCGAGAGCGCTCACGCTTCTCGCCGTCAACCCGGACGGCGACTCGATGCGTCAGCTTGCGGAGGCTGTCTCCAATTGCGGCCACCGGCTCGTGCCGGCGGCCGGCGCCAGCGACGCCCTGCTGCTTTCCGGAAGGCTCAGCTTCGACGCGATTCTGGCGGTCGAAGCCCTGCCGGACATGGACTGGAGGGAGTTCCGGGCCCAGGCCGCTCAGGCCGGCCTCCGGCTCGTCATGCTGCTGCCGAGCGGGGCGCCCCCGCCGCCGCACTCGCCTGTTCTCCGGCTGCCCGCCAGCGAGTCGGAAGTGCATTCCGCGCTGGCGGCATTGGAAAGAGAACCCGCCCGCGAACGCGCTTCCTGAGAGAATATCCTGAAATCGAGGATGCCAACGATGCCCAAAGCCGCAGCCGTGTGCGCTTGCCTGCTTCTGCTCTCCAGTCTTGCCGCCGGCCAAGCCGCCAGGAACCCGAAGAAATGGACGGGTCCGCGGCCGGAAAAGCCCGACGTGCCGTTTCTGCTCCACGTCGACAAGCTGATTGAAACCGAATCGGGCATGGCGACAGAAGGGAAATCGAAGGACGGCTCGCTCTACACGGTGCCTGGCGCGGCCTCTCCGGTCAAAACGCCGATGGCCGAGCCGATCTTTCTTTTCCAGGCCGACAAGATCAATCCGGAACGGCTGACACTGTTCAGGATGGAGGTCAAGGGCGGCCAGCGCAGCCTGTTATTGCCTGCGCCGGGCAAACGCAAGAAAGACTCCGCCCGGCCGGTGTTCATGCTGGTCACCGCGCTCGACCGGGGGCTGTTCAAGATCGAGGTGAACGAGTATCTTCCCGACGGCGAATACTGCCTTTCGCCGGACGGCTCGAACCAGGTCTTCTGCTTCGCGGCGCAGTAAGGAAGCCGTGTGATCGCCTTCGCCGCCGGAAGCGCGCTCGCCAGCGCCGCCATCTTCGGGCTGCTCGTGTTGGGCTGGGCCAAGGCCTGGGCGGTCTGGCTGGTCTCGGCGGCCGCGCTCGCTGTCTCGATTCGGGGAAGCCGGCTTGCCTGGAGCCGCCCGCATCCACTCTGGCTGGCGGCCCTGCCGGGGCTTGTGCTGACCCTGGTCAATGCGCTTGCGCCGGAGACGCAACCCGATGCCGCCGGGTATCACCTTGGACTGGCCGCCGAGTGGGCGCGCAGCGGGGCCTTCCCGCCCAGGACCGGCTTCTACGAGTTGCTGCCGCTGGGGCTCGAGACACTCTATTTGCCGGCATACTATTTGGCCGGGGCGGCGGGCGCGAAACTGGTCCACTTCGCATTCTTCGCGGCCAGCCTTCCTCTGATCGCCCGCGTGGGGGGGCAATGCGGCCTGGAGCCGGGGCGGGCTGTGCTGGCGGCGGTCTTCTATTCATGCACGCCTGTCGTGATGATCGCGGCGTCGTCGGCCTACACCGACGCGGCCATGGTCTTCTTCACGCTGGCCGCGTTTTCGGCGCTGCTGGACCGCCGCGACGCCAGCGCGGGTCTGGCCGCGGGGTTCTGCTTCGCCATCAAAGTCACGGGCGGGGTTGTCCCGGCCGCAGCCCTCATCTGGCTGGCGGCCAGGCGGGAGTGGGGCCGTTTAGGGCGGTTGGCGCCCGCCGCGGCGGTGGTTTCCCTGCCCTGGACGCTGCGCGCCTTCATCCTCACGGGCAACCCCATCGCGCCTCTTGGCAACGGCGTCTTCCCCAACGACTTCTTTCATGCCCACTCCGAGCGGGTTCTGACCTCGTACTTCACCGACTATGGCGGCGTCCGCGGCTGGGAATTCTGGCGCTCGCTGCTGTGGGGCGGCGCTTCCCTGCAAGGGCTGATCGGGCCCTGCTGCATCGTTCTGATTGCCGCGGCGCTTGCCTTGCGCCGGCGGGAGACGAGGCCGCTGGTCATCGCCGGCGCAGTGATCGCCGCGCCATGGTTCGCGAATGCGGGCGCACGGTTTCTCATGCCGGTGCTGCCGTTCGCCGCGCTCGCGGCCGCCTCCGTGCTGCCGCGCAATCTGATGGCCGCCGCCACGGTGCTCCACGCGGTTCTTGCCTGGCCGGCGGTGATGGATCTCTATGCCGACAAGGGCGCCTGGAGGCTGCGCGGCTTCCCCTGGCAGGCGGCGCTTGGAATCGAGCCCGCCGGGCGCTACCTGGCTCGTGAGCTGTACGAATACCGCTTTGTCACCAAGGTTGCGGCCCGCGTGAAGCGCGGCGAGACGCTGCTCGACCTATACGGGCTGCCGTACGCCTACCTGCCGGCCGTGCCGCTCGGCCCTCTCCCGTCGGCGGAGTTCGACAACGTGGTGTATGCCCTGAACGCGGCCCGGGGCGCGCCGCCGGACTTGCTGCACACGCTCGATTGCCGGTGGCCGATGGAGTTCCTGCGGCAGGCGCGCATCTCGACCGAGGCCCCGTGGCCGGCGCCATTCGCGATTGCGGAGGCGCAACCGCTGCGCGGCGGCAGCCCGGTTCAGGCCGTTCGCAACTGGTTTCTCGACGCCGAGCCGAACGGCGGGGACTCGACGCTGGCCATGGACAACAACAAGGCCTCCCGGTGGAGCACGCTCGACCCGGCGCGCGGCGGCGAGTGGTGGTCGGTGCGCTTCGACCGGCCCGTGCCGCTCGACGGCATGCGGTTTCACATCGTCAACGCTTCATCTTCGCTCAAGCTGAACGTCACGCTGGAGAGCGCTTCGGGGCGGGTCTGGCGGGCTTGCCGGGACGCGCGGTTCCAGCCCGGCCCGCTCGTCTTTTATCGCAAGGCCGCGATGGCCTTCGCGAAGTCTCGCGGCGTCCGGTGGATCGCCGGCTCGACCCGCGGCGAAGGGCACGGCCCGCTGGTCAGAGAGCTGGAGATGGCGCCCGCCGCCTATGGCGTCGAAATCGCGGAACGCGACGGCGAGTTGATTCTGTTTCGGGTCAAAGACTAAAGGGTTGTCTGGATGGAGCGACGGCTTGTTTCAGGGGCTCAGCTCCAAAGCCGGTCGTTGATTCTCTCCTTGGTATCCCACTGCGGCGTCGGCTCAAACATGCCAGGCTCGCGAAGCTGCTTGAGGATGGCTTCCTCGTTGAGCTTGAATCCGAGCCCCGGACCCTCGGGCACAGTGATGTAGCCCTTGTTCACGACCGGCTTTTCGACGCCGTCCACGATGTCGCCCCAACGCGGGTTGTCGACGGAGTGGTTTTCGAGAACCAGGAAGTTCTGCGTCGCCGCCGCAACGTGCGCGCTGGCGAACGCCGACACCGGCGAGTTGGCCATGTGCAGCGCCATCGGCACGCCATAGTCCATGATCAGGTCGCCGATCTTCTTTGTTTCGAGAATCCCGCCGCTGGTGGCGATGTCAGGGTGGAGGATGTCCACGGCGTGATTCTTCGCCAGGTGAATGAATTCCTCCTTCAGATAGATGTCCTCGCCCGTGCAGGTCGGCACGTCGATGGCGTCGGTGATCTTCTTGAGAAGCTCGGTGTGATACCAGGGGATCACGTCTTCCATCCACGCCAGGTTGAACTTCTGGAGGGCCTTGCCGAGGCGGATGATGGAATTGACGCCGACGTGGCCGAAGTGGTCAGCCGCCAGCGGAACTTCGTAACCGATGATTTCGCGCACCTGAGCGAGATAGTCGGCCATCAGTCCGATGCCTTTGTCGGTGATCTCCATTCCGGTGAACATGTGCTCGGTCGGCAGCGGGCGCGGACCCGGAGCGAACCGCGAGGCTCCTGGCTGCGGCGCGCCCTGACCCTGCTGCCCGGTCTGGCCTTGCGGACGGATGAACACGCCGATGTCGGCTCCGGCGGGATAGCTGAGCGTGCCCGGCTGGTTGGCGATGATCTGAACGCCGACATCCGCCTTGAAGTAGGTGTAGCCTTGCTGCTTGCGCTCTTTCATCCGCTCGGCGAAGGTTTTGGGATCGCGCATCATCGGGGTATCGCAGTAGCAGCGGATGCGATCGCGGAACTTGCCCCCGAGCATCTGGTAGACGGGCACATTGTAGACCTTCCCGGCAAGGTCCCAGAGCGCCATCTCGATGCCAGAGACTCCACCGCCCTGCCGGGCGTGATAGCCGAACTGTTTGATCTTTCGGAAGATCTTGTCGATGTTGCACGGGTTCTCGCCGACCACCAGGCGTTTCAGTTCCAGGACGTACGTGCGGCTGGCGCCATCGCGGTTTTCGCCCACACCATAGACGCCCTGATTCGTGTCCAAACGGATCAACCCGCCGCCCACCATCGCCATTCGCAGGTCGGTAATGCGCAAATCCGATGGCTTGGAGGCCGTCTGCACGTTCTGCTGGTATGCCTCGAGCGACTGGTCATCCCAAAACGACGCTCCGAAAACGCCCGCCGCGGCGCCGAGGAAAGAGCGGCGCGGAAGTCTCGCTGTGAGTTGGCCCATGAAACACTCCTGTCCGTGGTGTGAGGACCAGCCGCGGCTGGAACCCGCATAAGACACTATCACGTCTGTTTTTCTTTTGCGGGCGAAGGCGGCGGGGGCTCAACCGGCGAGGTAGCGCCGGACGGTGCTGAGCAGTTCAGCGGCGTGGATGGGCTTGTTCAGGAACGCATCCATCCCCGCTTGCCGGCAGGCGGCGCGCACGTCGTCGTTGGTATCGGCGGTGAGCGCGAGAATGGGCACGCGTTCGTAGCCCGGCAGTTCCCGGATGTTCATCGTGGCCTCGATGCCGTTCATCCCTGGCATTTGGACGTCCATGAGGATGAGGTCGTACTTGCCGGCGGCAGCCGCGGCGACAGCGGAGGGGCCGTCGGCCGCCGTATCGAAGTCCACGGACCCCTTGGCCAGCAGCGCGGTCAGCACCTGAAGCGCGATCCGGTTGTCCTCGACCACGAGCACGCGCTGCGCCGCCGCGCCCGCCTCTTCCGCGCTTCCGCCGGGGACGTGGAGGTCTTTCTGCGGCGGAATTCTCAACGGCGTCTCGGCGCGGATCAATGTGTCACCGCCGGGCATCGTGCGCACCGTGAAACCGCCCCCCATCAGGCGCGCCAGGCGGCGCGCGAGCGCCAAGCCAAGGGCGAGACCGTCGAATCTGCGGCTGAGCCCCTGCTCGACGAGCTCGAAGTTCTGGAGCTGTTCCTCGATCGCCGCCTGCCGGTCTGTCGAAGGAGAGTGCGACGCCGAGATCCGCAGCATCAGGTCGTTCCGGCGGGCAGGCCACCCGCCGCCGCAATCCTCCACCGAGATGGCGACCGTCGAGGCATCCGGCGCCGTGTCGCAGTGCCGCCTTGCATATTGCAGGAACAGCGTCAGCAACTGCCTGACGCGGTGCGCATCGCCGATCACCGTTTCGGGCAGGTGCGGTGAAATGTGAAATGAAACGCGCTCCGAGAGGCCCGCATGCCGGGCGCAGAATTCGGCATATGCGACGCTCAGCGTCTCGGAGACGTTGAACTCCGCGACGTCCAGCGTGATGAGATCCGAGGCCAGCGCCGTGTAGTCGAGCGTGTCGTTGAGGAGTTCGTACAGCGTCGAAGCGCACGACCGCACGGCCTGAACGTAGTCCATCTGCTCGGCGTCGAGTTCGGTCTCCAAGAGCAGCTCGGCCATGCCTAAGATGCCGCTGAGCGGAGTCCTGATCTCGTGGTTCAGGCTGGCGAGAAAGTGCAGTTTGACCGACGGCGTGTCATGCTCGCCCTGTTGGGAGGCGCCATTCTGATCCGGATGTAAGGCAGGCCGAGGCCAGGTCGCGCTCATCGGAGGCTAAGCTCTTCATCGGCACGGCCACGGCCGGAGTTTAGGCAACTTCACCGCCCGGACCGGGGAACGGCCGGTCCGGGCGAGACGTAACTTACTGAAAAAACTAATCTTCGCTTCGGAAAAAGCCGCCCAGCGACTCGAGCGGCCCGCGCTCGTCGCCGCCCGAGCGAGCCGGCGTCAGTTCGCGGCGCAACTTCTCGAGCGTCATCGACTGGACGATCACCCGCCCTGGACCGGTCAGCGTGGTGAGGAACAAGCCCTCGCCGCCGAAGATCGCCGTCTTGATGCCGCCGGCAAGCTGGATGTCGTAGGAGACGCTCTCCTCGAAGCCCACCACGCAGCCGGTGTCCACGCGCAGTTGCTCGCCGGGCTGGAGCTGGAAATCAATGAAGTCGCCGCCCCCGTGAATGAACACATGGCCCGGTCCGGTGAGCTTTTGGAGGATGAACCCCTCGCCACCGAAGAATCCCGCCCCGATCCGTTTCACCAGAGCGATGTTCAACTGCACGCCTGCCTGGGCGCAGACGAAGCTGTCGCGCTGCACCAGCCAGGCTTGCCCAGGCTTCAGTTCGATGTCCTGAATGCGCCCGGGATAGTTGCCGGCAAAGCCGACCTCGCCCTGCCCGGACGACCGGAAGTAGGTGAGGAACAGCGACTCGCCCATGAGCTTGCGCTTCAACGCGCCCCAGATTTTCTGGCCGAGGCTGTCGCCCGTCATCCGGGTCTCCCAGGAGATGGCGTTGGTCATGTAGAGCATTTTGCCGGCTTCGGCGTACATCTCCTGGCCGGGGCGCAGGCGCACGCGGACCACTTGAAGGTTGTCGCCCTGAATGGTGTAGTCGAGCGGACCGGCGTCGATCACCGGCGGAGCGTAAGCGCCGGAGTTGGGCATGGACGCTCCGTAGCCCGGCGCGGGCGTGCCGCAGCGCGCGCAGAAGCGGACGGTATCGGCGATTTCTGTTCCACAACTTGTGCAGTAAGGCATAGGTTTCGATTTGGCTCGGAGGGCCTTCATTGTAGGGTACACAGGGAAGCCCCTCGCGAGAAGAAGACGAAACGGGGCGCAATCGAGTTCGAAAAATCGCCGTGCGGCGTCAACGCCGGGCGGGGACGGCATGGCGGGCGGTGATTTCAGCGGCCGATCTGGTTCCGCACTGCTTCATCGCCAGCTCGAACTCGCGCCCAAGCATGACAATCACCGCCTCCACGCCAGCCTGCCCGAACGCCGCAAGTCCCCACAAATACGGCCGGCCAATCAGAACGGCTCGAGCGCCCAGGGCGGGCGCCTTGAAGATATCCGTGCCGCGGCGGAATCCGCCATCCACCAGGACCGGGATTCTCCCGCGCACGGCCTCCATGACCTCGGGCAGAGATTCCAGCGTCCCGCGCCCGGATTCTTCCGCCCGCCCGCCGTGATTGGAGACAATCAATCCATCCGCCCCATGCTCCACGGCGAGCGCGGCGTCCTCGGCGGTGACGATTCCCTTCAGAACGATCTTCATCTTCGTCTGCTTGCGCATCCGCTCGACCGAGTTCCAGGTGAACGCGGGGGCGTAGAGCTTCCTGCCCGTCATGTCGATGCCGTCGAACATGGGCTTGCGACGATAGAAGTCAACGCCCGGCGAGTTGGGAACTCTGGCGCCGTGGCAGGACGAGCAGTCCCGCTTGTCGAGCCGCTTCATGCGCAGTTCGGTTTCCGCGTTCCGCCCGGCAGGAAGGTCCACGGTCACCGCTACAACCGGGCACCCGGCGGCCTCGGCGCGCGCCAGCAGCCGGGTGGTGATTTCCCAGTGGTCCGCCGGGTAGAGCTGAAACCAGATGGGACGTCCGGCGGCGCGGGCGGCGTCCTCGACGGACGTGTTCGCCACGGTTGAAAGCGCCATCTGCGTCTTCCTGGCCGCCGCCGCCCGGGCGACGGGCAGTTCGCCGAGGGGATGAAACGCCTTCTGATTGCCGCAGGGCGCGAGCATGAGCGGCGCCGGCCATTTCTCGCCGAACAGTTCGACTCCGGTGTCCACGCGGCTGACGTACACCAGCCGGCGGGTCCGCAGGTGGTAGAGATCGAATGCGGCCCGGTTTGCCGCCAGAGTCTTGTCACCGTCGACGCCCGTCGCGAGGTAGCCAAAATGCGCGGGAGGCAGCGCTTTGCGGGCGGCGGCTTCGAAATCGAAGACGTTGATCGCGTCCTTCGGCTGCGCGGGCGCAAGCGCGGCATCTTGCGAATGGAGCGGACCGGCGGCGAGATAGCCCAGAAAGCGCCGCCTGCCTGGCGAGAACGGCATTCGTGGAATTGTATCAGTCGAGCGGCTCGACGATGAGCCGGCCGTGGCCCCACACCGTCTGCCTGCCGACGCAGGTGTATTCCGCCGCTTCGAGCCAGGGGAGGTAGGCGCGGAAATCGCCCTCGTAATCGGAGTAACCGGTGAAGCCGCCGAGAGGGTGCGTCTGGCCGGTCCGCGAACTGCGCCGGCTGCCCGCCACCTGAATCATCTCGCCGCCGAGGCAGCGGACTTCGCGCGCGGCATCGAGAAAGCCTTTGAAATCGATGGACGGCGGGCCCGCGCCGTAAAATGACCGCAACGCGCTGATGCGGTCGCGCAGGCGCGCCATCAGCAAGGCGAACTCCGGCGCGCCGCCCTTCAACTCCGTGGGGGTCAGGAACCGCAGGCGAATCCGCGGCGGGGCCGATTCGCGCGGCGCGAGGTCCACGACATTGCGCCGGGTCTCGAAATCTTCGAGCGCCGCCGGGCCGGCCGCGAATTTGCCCAGCGACTCGAGCGCCGCGCGGAACGGTTGAGCGTCCTGCTGGAAGACCGCGAGGTCAATGAAGAACCGCTCCCGGCGGGCGACCGCGGCGCCGTCGAGGTGGCTCGCGTGGAGCACAAACGGACGAGGCGGGTTGCGCAGACCGCTCGGCCCCGACCGCAGGACGGGCCGGAACAACTCGGGCGCGAGCGCGAATCCGAGGACGCCGCGCAGAGCGTTCGCCGCCTGGGGTGGAAACTGAATCCGGCCCGCAGCACGGAAAACCGCGCGGCAGGCCAGAAACGGGAAATCGAGCCCCGCGGTCACTGCCCTGCTTAGTTCGAGCGCGAGATGAAGACCAGCGGGCGAATCTGCCCTGCTGCGTTCAGCGGCGTCAGATAACTGGTCACGTTCTTGTACGCCACGCCGAGCCAGTAGGTGCCGGTTGCCGGCACCTGAGGCACCTTGATCTTCAGAATCCAGACTCCCGGCCTTTCCGGGTCGAGCGTGGAAGACACCACCTCTGTCGCTTCCGTTGGCAAGTTGTTCGCGTTGAACAGGAAGACGCGCAGGCTTCCCGCCGTGGGGATGTCCATCCCGTTCGTCGTGCCGTCATCCGGCAGCCCCTCGACGTAGCCGTGCCCCGTCAAGCGCACAGTGATCGTCGTATTGATGCCGGCGGGATTGGCATCGCTGTTGCGGGTTCCGTTTTCGTTTTCCGCTATCGCGGAGGCTAGCGGCGCGGTCGGCGTCTCAGTGATGACTGCCGGCGAGACGGACGTCATGTCCACGTTCGAATGCGCCAACGTCTCGCCGGTGCTGACCTTCTTCACCATGAATTCGGCGCTTCCGCTGCCGGGCGCCGATTTCGGGATGATGATCCGCGCGTCCTCGTTCGTCACTTTGATGAACGGCGCCCTGGCGCCGTTGACCGTCACTTCCAAATCGTCCATCTCGAACGGCAGGGGGGCGTTCGTCACTTCGTTGCCCGAGCCGCCGAGATCCACGAACGGCACGCGCAGCGTGGCGATCATCGCGGGCGCCACGCGGGGGAAACCGTTGGCCCAGTTCACGACATTCAGGCGGGGATAGTGGAACGTCGCGCGGTTGGCGCCGTCGATCACCATGGCGCTGTCGCGGTCGTCGAGGACGACGGCGCGCGGCGCGTAGGTTTCGATGATCGTGTCAGTGGTGACGGTTCCCGTGAAGAAAAACATGTCGCGGTCGCTCACGCGGATGGCCCGCCCCGGCCCGCCGCCGGCGCGGGTTCCTCCGTCGACGATCCAGAACTGGCCCTTGCGCGTGGACGCCGTCACGCCCGCGATGCGCGCGTTCTGAAGCGACAGGACCTGAGACGCATCCACGCCGTTGCCCTCGCCGATCGAACTGACGCGATAGAAGATCAGCAGCCGGGAAGTGGCGGCGGACACGCCATAGTCGGCCACGTACAGGTTGTCATCCGCATCGACCGAGATCTGAACCGGAAGCACGAACCGGTCTTTTTGATCTGTGGATTGGGCGCGTTCGGTCGAAGTGTAATCGAGCTGGCCGATGACGCGCGATGCGCTCATGCCGTTGGTAAACCCGTCGCCCCTGGCGAACAGCAGGACCCGGCTGTGCGAGATGTCGCAGACCACCAGCGAGTCATTGCCCGTGAATGCGAGGCTCACGGGGGCTGCCAAGGTACGGTCCGTCGCGTCAGAGCTCTTGCTGACGAAGTCGGGCTGGCCGATGACAAGGTCCGCCCGCTTCACCCTCTCCTCCTGATCGAAGGGCCTGGGGAAGCGCAGGACTCTCGCGTTGCCGATGTCGGCGACGTAGAGATGCCCCTCTTTGTCCACCGCCACCGCGACCGGCGTGTGCAGCCCTGTATCGCTCGGGCGCGCCGGATCGTTGTTCGGAGAATTCACCAGGCTGCGGTAGAAGTCCACTTGGCCAATGACAATGTCCGCCTTTGCCCCCAATTCCATGCGCCGCGCGTCGGCCCAGCCCAGAACGCGGTGGTTGGCGGCGTCGGCGATGTACAGCCGCGGAGGACTCGAGCTGTAGTCGAGAGCCGCGTGCGGACCCAACGGCACGCTCAGCGTCGGAGTCGGGAGGAACGTCGTTCCAGCAAACTCGCGCCCTTCGATGAAGTTCTGCGTCCGGAACTCGAAGCCGATCTGCCCCACGACCGCGCGGGCTGCCAGCAGCGCCCGGCTGCAGGAATCGTACGGCAGGACCAGCACCCGGTGATTCGACGTATCGGTGACGAAGACGTCGCCGGTCAAGGGGTTGAAGGCCAGGCTGGTAGGGCCGTCAAGACCCTCGGCATTCGGCTCCAACGCTCCCCGGTTGTTCTTTCCGGTGAACAAGTCCGGCTGCCCGAAAACGCCGGCCATCCGGGGCGACGGCTGGGTGCTCGATTCCAGCGGCCATTGCTCCGGCCGCTGATAGCTCACGATCCGGTTGTAGCGCGTGTCGGCCACATGCAGCCGCCCGTCAATCACGGTCATGCCCTTCGGGCCAAAGACGAAGACCGCCGATGTGGGAGTCCCACTGAGCAGGTAGCTCAAGCCGAAGTCGTTAACCTCCTTGGGCGCCTCGCCGGGGGCGGGCTGATACAGCCCCAGTATCCGTGTCGCCGCTCTACCCAACTCGCTGCTGACCGGACCTGACCAGTAAAGAACGCGTCCAAGGTCGTCCGCCACGTAAACGGCGTTGGTTTCCTGATCGATGGCCATTGCGGACGGATATCTCATCCTCGATTTGTTCAGGAGATTGGCGGCGCGTTGCGCAACCGGAATGCCGACGCCAGGATTGGCATTTTCCGCTGTGTCCAGACGCGGCTGGCCTAAAACGTAGTCCGCGTTGATGGTCCGCGGCGTGGTGACGTTCTCACTGCCGCTCACCTCGTGCGCCGGGTAGCGCAGCACACGGTGGTTGCCGCTGTCCGTCACCCAGAGGTTCCCGTCCCTGTCGAAAGCCAGGGCGGCGTATTCGACGCCCGGGAAGCCGGTGGCGAAACGCAGCGTGTTCGCCCGCGGAGCAAGGACGGTCCCGCTGACCGTCTGGTTGGGTCCCCGGCTCGCCAGGTTCGGCTGCCCGATGACCAGGTCCGCCGTGATCACCCCTGTCTGCTCTAACGGCTTCGGATACCGAAGGATCCGGTTGTTCCGGTAGTCGAGGACAAACAGGTTGCCCTGACTGTCGACTGCCACGCTGGCCGGTCCGTTCAGACCGCTGTTATAGCTTGGCGATGCCCCCCCCGGGATGTTCGGGTAGCTCGATGCCATGTTCCGCTGCCCGATGACTGCCGCCGCCTGCTGTAGAAACTGCTGCGACCCCGGGTCGCGGAACGCCAGAACGCGGTTATTGCCGGTGTCGGCGACATACAGAATCGCCGGTGTGGCGGATGTATCCACCGCCACCGCCTGCGGCGCCAGCAGTTCCCGCCCTTCGAGCAGGTTCAACGGCGGGCCCATCGGCTCGGTCATCTCGGCGGTCGTCACCGGCCGTTTCAATGTTCCAAGTGCTTGAGAAGGAAGGGGATTGAGCGCCTGCCCGGATGCCAGCACTCCGAAGAGGGCCCAGGGGGCCAAATAGAACAGTTTGCTTTTCAGACTCATCATATAGGGGAGTACCCAGTCGTCTCGCGTTGCCACCAAACCCATCCTAGCAAGGCCAATGCCAACACCGGTCCAACAGCCCCAAAAGCCTGCGTTGGGGTTGCGGCTTGTCCAGGGGGGACAATGATAAGATCGGATTTGAATCCATTAGGTTCCACAGTCCGCAGACCTAAAGTTTGCGCCGTTTCATACCTAAACACAGTCCCCCTCATTTGGGGTGCGGTCGAAGGACCGCAAAAGTACGAAATCGACCTCTCTTTCGCCGTTCCTTCTGTCTGCGCGGACCGGGTGGCGGAAGGAATTGCCGACGTCGGGCTCGTGCCGGTCTACGAGGTCGACCGGCTGGGTTTGGGCTGGTTTCCTGGGTTGGGCATCGCCAGCCGGGGACAGGTGCGGAGCATCCTGCTGGTGTCGAAGGTGGCGCCGGACAAGATCCGGCGGCTCGCCGCCGACTCCGGCTCCCGGACGTCCGTTCAGCTTGCCCGCATTATCCTCGCCGAACGCTACGGCGCGGCGCCCGAGATCTTTTCCGCCCCGCCGGTGGTTGAAACCATGCTGGAGAACGCCGATGCCGCCTTATTGATCGGCGACGCCGCGCTGGCGATCGACCCTTTGGACTGCGGGCTGAATTGCCTCGATCTCGGCGACGAGTGGACCGAACTCACCGGCTTGCCAATGGTCTTTGCCGTTTGGGCTGGGCGCCACGGCGTTCTGACGCCGCCGCTGGAGGCGTCCCTGGAGGCTTCGGCGCGGTATGGCCTTTCCCAACTCGACCGCATCATCGAATCGGAAGCCGTCCGGCGCGGTTTCCCGTTCGCGCTCGTGGAACAATACCTTACCCGGCAGGTACAATTCCTGTTAGGGCCCGAGGACGAAAAGGGGATGCAAACCTATCTATCCATGGCGCGCGCCTTGAACCGGGACCCTGCCGGAGCCCGTCCAGCCAGGTAATCCAAGCGATGATGACCCAACAAGAGGCAGCCGCACTCTTCCACGACAACGACCTGATCGGCATCGGCATGGCCGCCGACGCCCTCCGCCGCAAACTGCACCCGGAGGGCGTCGTCACCTACATCATCGACCGTAATATCAACTACACCAACTTCTGCACCGAGTATTGCAGCTTCTGCGCCTTTTACCGGCCCATGGGCCACAAGGAAGGCTACATTCTGGACCACGAAACCATCTGCCGGAAGATTCAGGAGACGATCGACCTCGGCGGCACCGGAGTCCTGATGCAGGGCGGGCTCCACCCGGAGCTGAAGATCGAGTGGTACGAGGAGATGCTGCGCGCGATCAAGCGGCGGTTTCCCCAGATCTGGCTGCACTGCTTCTCCGCGCCCGAGATTCAGAACATCGCCGCCGTGAGCGGGCTGCCGCTCCGGGACACGATTGCCCGTCTGCGCGACGCCGGGCTCGATTCCATTCCGGGCGGCGGGGCCGAAATCCTCCACGACGACGTGCGGAGGCGCATCAGCCGTTTGAAGTGCGACACGGCGGAGTGGGTTGACGTCCATGTCACCGCCCACAAGCTGGGCATGCGGACCACGGCCACCATGATGTTCGGCTGCGGCGAGACGGTCGAGCAGCGGGTGGCGCATCTCGAAGTGGTCCGCCGCATCCAGGAGGAGACCGGCGGCTTCACGGCATTCATCCCGTGGTCTTTCCAGCGCGAAAACACTTCCCTGGGCCGGTTCGTCAAGGAAGAGGCGACCGGCGTCGAATACCTGAAGACGCTGGCGATTTCGCGGCTCTATCTGGAGAACATTCTGAATGTGCAGAGTTCCTGGGTCACGCAGGGGCTGAAGACCTGTCAGGTCGGCCTGAAGTTCGGCGGCAACGATGTCGGCAGCATCATGATCGAGGAGAATGTCGTCAGCGCCGCGGGCGCCCGCCACCGCGCCTCCGAGGAGGAGCTGCGGCGCATCATCCGCGACGCCGGATTCATCCCCAAGCAGCGCGACACGCTGTACCGGACCTATTTCCTGAACTGAATCGCCGCCGTATCGCCGCCGCCGCGGTCCACGCCGTTCTGAGAGAATCGCAGAATGACGCGGCGAGAGTTTGTGGCGGCGAGCGCGGCTGGCGGCGCGGCTGCCTCCTCCGGCGCGCCCGCGCAGGGCTGGTACGACCGGCCGATGCGCTGGGCGCAAATCGCCTTCACCGAAGACGACCCCGGCAACTATGATCCGGCGATGTGGCTGGACTTCCTCAAGCGCATTCACGCCGACGCCGCCTGCCTGAGCGCGGGCGGGTGCGTAGCCTTCTATCCGACAGAAGTGCCGCTGCACTATCGCAGCCGGTTTCTCGGAAACCGGGACAGTTTCGGAGAACTGGTCAAGGGCTGCCGCGCGCTCGGGATGAACGTCATCGCGCGCACCGATCCGCACGCCTGCCGGCAGGACGTTTTCGAGCAGCACCCCGACTGGGTCGCCCGCGACGCCGAGGGCAGGCCGCGGAGGCACTGGGCCGCGCCCGAACTCTACGTGACCTGCGCCCTGGGCCCCTACAACTTCGAATTCATGACCGAGGTGACGAAGGAGATCGTCAGGCGGTACATGGTGGACGGCATCTTCTCCAACCGCTGGGCGGGGCACGGGCAATGCTATTGCGAGCACTGCCGGAAGAACTTTCTCGCGTTCTCGGGAATGGAGCTGCCGCGAACCAGCGATCCGCGCGATCCGGCGCGCAGGCAATACATCGTGTGGCACGAGAAGCGCCTGTTCGACTGCTGGAGGCTGTGGGACGCCGAGATCCGCAAGATCAATCCGCAGGCGAGCTTCATCGCCAACAGCGGCGGGGGCGCGCTTTCCGAACTCGACATGAAGACCATCGGCGAGCTCGCCGAGACGCTGTTCGCCGACCGCCAGGCTCGCCGCGGCGTGATGCTGCCCTGGGCCAACGGCAAGAACGGCAAGGAATACCGCTCCACCATGGGAAGGAAGCCCATCGGCGGCATCTTCAGCGTTGGCGTCGAGGAGCCGTACCGCTGGAAGGATTCGGTTCAGTCCGAGGCGGAGATCCGCATCTGGGTGGCCGACGGCATCGCGCAGGGCCTGCGCCCGTGGTTTACCAAGTTCAACGCCAAGCCTTACGACAAGCGGTGGATGCCGGTGGTGGAATCCATCTACAACTGGCATTGGAAAAACGAGAAGTATCTGCGCAACGAAGAGCCGCTGGCGCGCGTGGGCATGGTGTACTCGCAACAGACGGCGCGGTTCTACGCCGGCGAGCGGGCGCGCGACCTGGTCGAGGATGCCTCGAACGGCTGGTATCAGGCCCTGGTCGAAGGCCGCGTACCGTTCGAGATGGTGCATGACGGGCTGCTGGAGGCGCCGGGAATCGACCGGTTCAGAACGCTGATTCTGCCGAACATCGCGGCGCTGTCGGAGGCGCAGTGCAGGCAGTTGGAGGGTTTTGTCGAAAGAGGCGGCGGGCTGGTGGCCACATTCGAGACGTCTCTCTACGACGAGTGGGGCGCGCGGCGCGGCGATTTCGGGCTGGCGAGACTGTTCGGCGCGTCGTTCGAAGGCAGGGTCGATCAGCGGATGCAGAACTCCTACCTGACCGTGGAAAGGAATTCGGACGGCTCCTATCACCCGCTTCTGAAGGGGCTGGAAGGCGTGCCGCGGATCATCAACGGCGTCCGGCGGGTTCACGCCAAAGCGACAGAGAAGTACGCCGCTCCCCTGACGCTGATTCCGAGCTATCCCGATCTCCCTATGGAGGATGTCTGGGCGCGGGTTCCCCGGACCGACGTGCCGATGGCCTTCTGCCGGCAATACGGGCAAGGGCGCGCCGTCTACTTCCCGATGGACATCGACCGCACGTTCTGGGAGGTTCTGAACAACGACCACGGCACGGTGCTGCGCAACTCCCTGGCATGGGTGCACCGTGAGCCGCAGCCACTGGAGGTGAAGGGTCCGGGGCTGCTGGATGTGTCCTTGTGGTTGCAGAAATCCTCTCTGACAGCGCATCTGGTCAACCTGACGAACCCGATGGCAATGAAAGGACCATACCGGGAGATCCTGCCCGCCGGACCCTTTGAGGTCAGCGTCTGGCTGCCGGCTGGCCGCAAGGCGGTGGGAGTGAAGCTGCTATCCTCGGGCGTGGCGGCCCGGTTCCGAACCGAGGGCAGGCGGATTTTGGTCACTGTTCCTTCAGTCGGCGTTCACGAAGTCGTCGCCATCGACCTGGGGTGACAACATGAAGAATAAATTAAAGTGCCTGTCACTTTTTCTGGCGGTGGTGGGGTGGGGGGAGGGCGGGCGCGATCTGGGCCAAGTGGCCGCGGGTAGTACGGTGAGGGCAGTGGTGATCGGGGATTTCGGCGAGACCGGGGAGGATTCAGGGCAGGAGGCGGTCGCCAAAGCGATCCGCGGCGTCCATGAGACGAAGCGGTTTCACATCGGCTTGACCGTGGGCGACAATTTCTACCCGAGCGGGGTCAAGGACGCGGCGGATCCCCACTGGAAAAGCGAGTTTCACGAGAAATACGACGCCCTCGGCATTCGCTTCTTCGCGACGCTCGGCAATCACGATTACAGGGGGAACGCGCAGGCGCAGGTCGATTACACGAACGCGCCCGGCAACAGAACCTGGCAAATGCCCGCCCGCTACTACACCTTTGCCGCGGGTCCGGTGAGGTTCTTTGCCCTGGACACCGACGAAGGCACGATTGGGCTGTTCCAGTCCAAGCCGTGGTCGGATGAGCAGAGCAAGTGGCTGGAAGACCAACTCGCCCGGCACGCCGCGGCCCGCTGGAAGGTGGTCTACGGCCACCACCCGATCTTCTCCGACGGCCATCATGGCGATGAGAAGCGGCTCAAAAAGAAGCTGCTGCCGGTCCTCCAGGCGCACAAGGTGGACGTCTATCTCGCCGGCCACGACCACGACATGCAGCACTTCGAACAGGGCGGGATTCAATTCTTTGTCGTGGGAGGGGGCGGCGCCGGCACGCGCAAGGTCAAGCGGAAACGCGCGGATTTCGCGGAACAGACGCACGGTTTCCTGGAGCTTGAGGCCGGCGCAAACCAGATGGAGCTGCGAATGGCCGGCGCGGACGGAAGGACGCTGTATAGCAGGACGCTGAAGAAGTAACCCGCAGCGGACGGATTTGACATATGATCTTGTGCATGTCAAATTCGCGCAGAACCTTTCTGGGAGCGATGACCGCGGCTTCCTACAGCCGGGTCCTT
>JACADU010000453.1 GCA_013388415.1 Bryobacteraceae bacterium | reverse complement strand
GTCAACGCGCGGCCGATAAGGCGCGCTCCAAGCTCCATTCCGGAAGCTGGGTTCTTGCTGGAGTAAATGGCCGCCCGGCGGAGAGTCTCCATGCGGGCGAGGATTGTCACGCCGGAATCAAGCACCTTCAGGGTGTCCGCCGCCAACCGCCTGGTGTCGTATTTCGGGTCCGGGCTGTTCCAGGAATTGGTTCCCGGCGCCCAGGGCAGGGAGGGCTCACCGCCGATTGTGAACGGGTGACAGATCAGGGGCGGACCCGCGAGCGCGAGAACCGCGAGGTTGATGAGCGTCAATGTCGCCTTGACGAGAAGTTTCATGTGATTGTCTCCTTGGGCCGCCGGTTCGAAGACCGGGGCACGGCCAAGTGTGGCCGATTCCAGCCACCGTGGCGGAGTAAAACGGGGGTAAAACACTTCCAACTTACCGATACATGGGTGGCGGGACCCCAAAATCGTCGTACGCTGGAGTGGTTTCCATCATGAGCGACTCCCTTGGAACGGCCGGCCGCGACGCCCAAGAGCAGACTCGCGCGCAGCTCGAACGCGTTCTCGCAAGCCATGCCCTCGCGGGGTCGGACCAACTCAAGCGGCTGCTGAGAGTGGTCGTGGAAAGAACGCTCAACGGCCAGTCCGAGATGCTGAAAGAGTACAACCTCGGGCTGGAGGTGTTCCAACGGCCTCCCGACTATGACCCGAAGGTGGACCCGATCGTGCGGGTGCAGGCCAGGCGGCTGAGGGCAAAGCTGGAGGAATTCTACGCCGGCGAAGGCGCCGGCGACCCGATTGTCATTCAGATTCCCAAGGGCGCGTATGTGCCGCTATTCGAGCCGCGGACGCATGCTGCGAAGTCCCCGGCGCCACCGCGGCGGCGTGGACGTGCAGTGCTGGCGGCGGCGTTTGCGGCGCTGGCGGCCATGGTGGCGCTCGTATGGGCGGCGAGCGAGAACTCCAGAACCCGTACGGACGTGGACCTCGGGGTCGCGGTGCTTCCACTAAAAATCTTCAGTGAGAACGGCAGCGGCGGCCACATCGCCAACCAAGTGACAGAAGTGCTGACGACTGCCCTGGCGAAAAACACGAAACTGCGAGTGGTCTCCCGTACGACAGCCAGCCAGTACGGGCAATCGGGCCCCTCCCTGCCCGAAATCGCCCGCGCGCTTGGCGTCCGTTGGGTGGTGGAGGGCGGCGTCGGCATGGAAGGCGCGCCCGCGCGTATGTGAAGCTGCGGGCGGTCGATGCCCGCACAGACCGCAAAATATGGGCGGAAGTCTTCGATTTCGAAGCCCGCGACCTCGTGAGCGCGAGCGTGCGGGCAGCCGGCAGCATCGAAGCGGCAATCACCGCCGAGAGCAGTGTATCCAAGCCCTGACTTCACTGGCAGCCCGCCGGGAGGGCTGACCGAGGGGCCTATGCGGGCTCCTGCTGCGCAGCCTGTTCTTCCCGGGCGGCTTTGGCCGCGAGATAGCGCTCGCGCGATTCGAGGATGGTGCGGCGGGCTTCGCGGGGTCCGCCCCAGCCTTGGGTGGTCGCCACGCGGCCCTCGAGTTCCTTGTAGATCGAGAAGAAGTGCTCGAGCTCGCGCCGGACGTGCGGGAAGACCTGATCCATGGTGTGGATCTGGTCGTAACGCGGGTTGCGGGTGGGGACGGCGATGATCTTCTGGTCGGCTTCGTCGCGGTCGACCATGTTGAGGACGCCGACAGGGCGCACCTCGATGAGGCAGCCGGTGAAGCTGGGCTCGGAGACGAGGGTGAGGACGTCGAGCGGGTCGCCGTCTTCGGCCAGCGTCCCGGGAATGAAGCCGTAATCGCCGGGGTAGTGCATGGGCGAGTAGAGGGAGCGGTCCAGCCGGAAGAGCCCGAGTTCTCCGTCGTACTCGATCTTGTTGGCGGAGCCTTTGGGGATTTCGACGATCATGCGGACCAGTTCCGGGGTCTCGGGCCCCGGATCGATGTGATAGAGCTGCGGGTAGTTCACTCCGTCAGGCTAGCAATTCGGAACGGGATCTTCCAGGTTCACCCATGCCTGTGAACGCGGCCGGTTCCGGGGGGGAACGGGCAGACTTCAAGCTGCACTTGAGGGTCAGATGACGAAAAGGCTTGATCTTGGCGGGCTAAAGGCTATAACATCAGCTACAGGCGCGAATTGGAACACTTCGTGTCGGATTGGAAGATGCAGGAACGACCGGCAAACACTGCTGCCATCCAGCGGGCCCCGCGCGGGACGTACCCGGCGCGGCTGGACGCCGGGGGGCGCCTGAAGATGCCGGCGAAGTATGTAGAGCACCTGCAAAATATTGAAGATAAATCACTTTACGCCACAATCTTTAACGGTTTGCCACGAATTTTCACCAACGGTAGCTGGGAGCGGAACCTGGCCCGCCTGGACAACGACCCGGCGCTGAAGAAGCGGATTGCGTTCTACTGCGACAGCGTCGGGGGCGACGTAGAACTGGACAAACAGGACCGGCTGACGCTTCCGCCACGCCTCCGGGAGGAGGCGAAGCTGGGCGAACAGACGCTCCGGCTGCGGTTCTACCAGGACATCATCACGCTTTATCCGGAGAGCGTATACGAATCCGAGTGCGCCGAGGTGCGGTCAACGATGGAAGCCGATCAGCAGCGGGCGAGTTCGATGGGGATGGGGATCGACCTGTGATGAGCCATGGAACAGCACTACCCCGTGATGCTGGGAGAATCGATCCGCTATCTGGATCCGCGTGGGGACGGGCTGTATGCCGACGTGACGTGCGGGCTGGCGAATCACACGCTGGAGATCGCGCGGCGGCTGACGACGGGCAAGGTGCTGGCGCTGGACAGGGACGGCGAGACGCTGGAACTTGCCCGGCAGCGGGCGGCGGGGAGCGGAGAAGCGGCGGGGCGGATCGTGTTCCGGCAGGCGCCGTTTTCGCAGCTTGGGGAAGTGCTGCGGGAGCTTGGGTGGGGGAAGGTGAACGGGATTCTGGCCGATCTTGGGGTCTCGCGGCTGCAACTGACGAGTGGCGACCGCGGCTTTTCATTGAAGGAGAGGGGCCCTTTAGACATGCGCATGGACCGGCGGCAGGAGCTGACGGCCGCCGATCTTGTGAACCGGGCTTCAGAACGGGAACTGGCCGCTCTTTTCGAAGAGACGGCAGGAGAAAGGAGGAAAACGGCAGAGAGAATCGCAAGGGCCATTGTGCGGGGGCGGCCGGTGGACGATACGGCGGCGTTAGCTGCGGTCGTGGAGTCGGTCGTCCCGCGGCACGGGAAGCTGCACCCGGCAACAAAAGTATTCATGGCATTGCGAATCGCGGTGAACGACGAGATGGGCGAGTTGGACGCGCTGCTGGAGCAGGCTCCGGAGTGGCTTGCGGCCGGCGGCCGGTGGGTGATGATCGCGTTCCACTCGCTGGAGGACCGGCGGGTGAAGCAGGCCTTCAAGGCGCTGGCTCAAGAAGGACGGGCGCGCGTGCTGACGAAGCACGTGGTCAAGCCGGCGGATGAAGAAGTGAGACGGAATGCGGCGAGCCGGAGCGCAGTTCTCCGGGCGCTGGAGATGAATTGACAGCCGGAAGCGTGCTGGCGCGGCCGGCAAATGGAACGGACGGGTTCATACGAGGTCAGGAGAGGGAACAAGAAAATGACGAGCCTCGCAGCGCTTTTTGACTGGCTGGCGGCGGGTAAAGCCGCGCAGCGCGCGCGGGTTGGGGGGAGCCAGGCGGGTTCGCGCCTGCGGGCACTGCCCAAGGAAGAGATTCACCTG
Source organism: Bryobacteraceae bacterium (assembly GCA_013388415.1). Classification (GTDB taxonomy): domain Bacteria; phylum Acidobacteriota; class Terriglobia; order Bryobacterales; family Bryobacteraceae; genus JACADU01. The sequence continues at coordinate 10,202 of JACADU010000453.1, read as the reverse complement.
TACGTGAAGGTTGTGGACAACAGCCGCGTGGTGCGGATTGTCGACAAGCGGGACTGGGTGCAAACGATCGGAGCGACCTGCACGGCGCTGACGGTGACGGTTCTGGCGATCGCGCTGCTGTTGCCGGGCGGATACAACCTGCTGATGAGCCGCCGGGTGGAGATGCTGAAAGCGCAGCGGGAGGCGCGGATCAACACGCTGCGGGAGCTGAGGAGCGAAGAGGCGGCGCTGCTGAATCCGGCTCAGCTTCAGATCTGGGGCGGGGACAAGTTCGTCACGCCCACGGCGGCATCGGTCATCTTCGCGCCGCCGCCGGGCGGGGCGGTTGCGTCATTGAAGGCGCAGCGTTGAAGAGGCGCTGACGGAAGCGGGCGGCACGGGTCCGCGGACCGGAAGGGGCAGATCGCGAAGGGACATCTCGATGGTACCGCCGAGCGACGAGAAAGCCCTGAGACGCGCGCTATGGGTCGGCAGGATCGCGCTGATATGGGCGCTGGTCATCGCCGGCCGGCTGGTCTGGCTGCAGGTAGTGCGGCATGAAGACTACCTGGCCGCGGCGCGTTCTCAGCAGAGGCACAGAGTTCCGATTCCATCTTTGCGAGGGGAGATCCTCGACCGCGAGGGCTACCCTCTGGCGATCAGCATCCGCACGCGAAGCGCCGTGGTCAATCCGCAGCGAGTGGTCGATCCGATCTTCTTTTCGAGACTGATCGCGCCGGTTCTCGGCCTGGAGCCGAAGGACCTGGCAAGCCGCCTGTTCGAATACAAGAACCGGGGGGCGCGGCGGGCGGCGGGACGCAGCTACTTCGTCCTGAAGCGTCACTTGACAAGTGAAGAGAAGGACCGGCTGGCGCAGTTGAGGAGGACGTTCCCGATCGAAATCGTGGAAGATGCGCGGCGGGAGTATCCGGGCGGGCTGATCGGCGCGCACGTGGTGGGCAGCATTGACGCAGAGGGCAACGGCAACGCGGGATTGGAGCAGAGGCTCAATGCGGAACTGAAGGGCAAGGCGGGGCAGATGATCGTGCTGACGGGGTCGCGGGCGGACCACTACATTTCGTGGGTAAAGGAGGAGGCGCGGCAGGGCGCGAATCTGACGCTGGGCATTCACCGGGTGATCCAGTACGAGGCGGAGGCGGCGCTGAAGGATGGGATCAGGGAAGCGCACGCAGCGGGCGGGACTGTGGTGGCGCTGGATCCGCGGAACGGGGAAGTGCTTGCGCTGGCCAACTACCCGAGTTTCGATCCGCGGAGAGAGAAGCCGACTCCGGCCGAGGCGCAGGCGAGGCACTCGAACGTGGCCGCGCAGATACCGTGCGAGCCGGGTTCGGTGATGAAGATGATCACTCTGACCATGGGTCTCGACCTGGGCAAGGTGACGCCGGACACGCCGGTTTACTGCGAGAACGGCTCGTTTGCGCGGCCGGGGCGGAGAGCCATTCACGATGTGCACGGCTACGGCACGCTGACGGCGGCGCAGGTGCTGATCAAGAGCTCCAACATTGGGATGGCGAAGATCTCGCTGATGTGCGGGCCGAGGAACCTGTACGACTATCTGAAGCGGTTCGGGATCGGAGAAAAGACGGGCATCGAGATACCGGCGGAGTCGCGCGGCGTGTTGCGCCCGCTGGAGTGCGCCGGCCGGAACGACAACTGGTGCTGGGGGCCGAACTCGCACGAGTACATTGCATTCGGCCACGAGGTGAGCGCGACGGCGATTCAGCTGGCGCGGGCGGTTTCAGTGATCGCCAACGGCGGGCTGCTGGTGAGGCCGCACATGATCATCGCCAAGAAGCAGCCGCTGGGCGACGGGCGCTTTGTGGACATTCCGGTGGAAGTCCCGCAGCCGGTGCGGACGATGAGACCGGAGACGACATTCACGGTCAGGCAGATCATGGAGCGCGTGATTCTGGAAGGGACAGGGAAGCGGGCGGCGATTCCGGGCTACTCTGCCGGCGGCAAGACGGGATCGGCGGAGATCTTCGAGAACGGCGCCTGGCTGGACCTGCACAACTCTTCGTTCATCGGCTTTGCGCCGGTGACGAATCCGCGGGTGGTCGTGGTTGTAACGCTGAGCCGCACGTCGAAGCAGGGGGGGATTGCGGCGGCGCCGGTGTTCGGCAGGGTCGCCGGCGCGGCGCTACGGGTATTGAAGGTTCCGAAGGACAGGCCGGAGACCGATGTCGAGACGGCGAAGCCCCCGCTGGAGACGAACGAGCTGCCGGAGAACCGGATTGCGAAGGTGGAGCCGGTCAAGCCGGAGCCGGTTCAGACCATGCAGGCGGAGACAGAACCGGAGCCGCCCTCGGCTGAACTGCTGGGGCCGCGCGTGCCCGACTTCCGGGGGAAGAACATGGTGGCGGTGTTGCGGGAATCGGCTTCGCTGGGGCTCGATGTGCGGGTGACTGGACAGGGATTCGCGCGGCAGCAGCAGCCGGCGCCGGGGACCATCCTGCCTGCGGGGTCGACCGTGAGAGTGGAGTTTTCGCCGAGGCCATGAGACTCGCCGCCCTCCTGGAGGGTCTCCCGTTGGCGTCGCCGCTCCCCGAGGAATGGAAAGGGCTCGAGGTGTCGGGACTCGAATACGACTCGCGGCGAATCACGGCCGGAGGGCTGTTTTTCGCGTTCGCGGGGGCGCAGACGGATGGGCGAACCTTCGCGAGGCAGGCGATGGAGCGAGGGGCGGCGGCGGTGATTTCCGAGGAGGCGCCGCTGGAGGGATTCGAAGGGCGGTGGATCCAAGTGCCGCACGGGCGGGAGGCGCTGGCGGCGGTATCGAAGCGCTTCTACGGCGCGCCGGACGAGCGTCTGGCGCTGACCGGCGTGACGGGCACGAACGGGAAGACGACGACGGTGTTCGCGCTGGACGCGGCGCTGAGGCATCTGGGACGAGTCACCGGGATGGTGGGGACGATCGAGTACAGGATCGCGGACAAGAGGCTGGAGGCTGTCAATACGACCCCGGAGTCTCTGGAACTGGTGCGGATGATGGCGCAGACGTTGGCGGCGGGCGGGACGCACTTTCAGTTCGAGGTGAGCTCGCATGCGCTGGAATTGCGCAGGGTTCACGGCCTGGCATTCCACACGGTGCTGTTCACCAACCTGACGCAGGACCATCTGGACTTTCACGGCACGATGGAGAACTACTTCGCCGCAAAGGCGCGGCTGTTCACGGGTGCGGGAGGGCCGCCGCCGAAGTGGGCGGTGATCAACGCGGATGACGAATGGGGCCGCAGGCTGGGGCTGGCGCAGGAGACGAAGCGGCTGACTTACGGCCTCCACGCGGCGGCGGATCTGAAGGCGGAGCAAGTGGCGGCGGGGTTTGAGGGGGTCCGCTTCACGGTACGGCATCCGCGGGGGCGGACGGAGGTGCGGTCGCCGCTGTGCGGGCTCATCAACGTCTACAACCTGTTGGGCTGTTTCAGCGCGTTGTGGACGTACGATTTCGCGCCGGAAGAAATCGCGGCCGGACTGGGCTCGCTGGCGAGCGTGCCGGGCAGATTCGAGCGGATCGACGAGGGCCAGCCGTTTCTGGTGGTGGTCGACTATGCGCACACCGACGACGCGCTTCGGAACACGATCCGGGTGGCCCGGGGTTTGGATCCGAAGCGGGTGATCACGCTGTTCGGCTGCGGCGGCGAGCGGGACAGGAAAAAGCGCCCGCTGATGGGGCAGGCGGCGGGAGAGCTGAGCGATTTCGTTGTGGTGACGAGCGACAACCCGCGGCACGAGGATCCGCTGAAGATCATCAACGACGCGCTGGTCGGCGTGCGGAGGACCGACGTGCGGCACGTTGTCGAGCCCGACAGGGAGAAGGCGATCCGGCGGGCGATTGACGAAGCAGCGCCGGGCGACATCGTGCTGCTGGCTGGTAAGGGTCACGAGCCATATCAGCAGATTGGGGATGCGAAGAAGCCGTTCGACGACAGGCAGAAGGCGCGCGAGATCCTGCGGGCGTACGGGTACGGGAAGAGCGGGACGGCCAGACGGGGGGCGAATCAGGCATGAAGCTGTCGCTCGCCGAATGCGCGTCGTGGCTTGGCCTGCCGGCATGCGGGGATGCCGCGCTGGCGTCGGTTTCGACGGACACGAGGACGATGGAGCGTGGCGCGCTGTTTGTGGCGCTGAAGGGGGAGAACCACGACGGGCACGACCATGTCGCGAGCGCGTTCGACAAGGGGGCGGCGGCGGCCGTGGTGTCGCGGCCCGTGGAGGCCAAGGGCCCGCTGCTGCGAGTGGCCGACACTCTGGAGGCGATGCAGCGGCTGGCGGGCGCGGCGCGAGAGCGGTGGATCCGGTCGGGGGCCGGCCGGACGCTGGTGGGCGTCACGGGCAGCGCGGGCAAGACGACGACAAAAGACGCGATTGCGGCAGTGCTGGCCACGCGGTACAGGATTGGCAAGACGCCGGGCAATCTGAACAATCACATCGGCGTGCCGCTTTCGCTGTTGAATCTGCCGGACGATGCCGACGCCGCGGTGATCGAGTTGGGGATGAACCATGCCGGCGAGATCCGGTTGCTGGCCGGAATCGTGAGGCCGCGCATTGGGGTAGTGACCAACGCCGGCACGGCTCACATCGAGAATCTGGGCTCGCGCGACGCCGTGGCGCGAGCCAAGCGCGAGTTGATCGAGGCCTTGCCTGCGGACGGCATCGCCGTCCTGAATGCCGACGATCCTCGCGTGAAGGCCTTCTCGGGCATCCATCCCGGGAGGTCGATCCTGTATGGTTTTTCCGAGGCAGCCCACGTCCGCGCGGAGAGCGCAGAATTCCTTCCCGAGGGAACCCGTTTCAAAGTCGCGGGCGTGGGCTCTTTTTTTTGTCCGTTGCCGTCGCTCGGCGGGTTGATGGCGGCGCTGGCGGCGCTGGCCGTGGCGCGAGCGTTCGGGATGGACCTGGCCTCGCTCGGAGACGCGCTTGCGGCGCTGGAGCCGGCAGGGATGCGCCTTCAGCGTCTGGAGGCGAAAGGCGCGGTGATCTGGGACGATTGCTACAATTCGAACCCCGAAGCCGCGGAGATGATGCTCGACATGCTGGCGGCCACGCCGGCGCGGCGGCGGATTGCCGTCCTCGGCGAGATGAGAGAACTTGGGAACTGGAGCGAGGAGTTGCACCGCGAGGTGGGGCGGCACGCGGCGGCGCGCGGAGTGGATCTGCTCATCGCGGTCACCGGCAAGGCTCGTTTGCTGGCCGAGGAAGCGGCCGCGGCCGGACTGGGCGGGAAGGTGAGTTTTTTTGAGGATCCCCGTGAAGCCGGGCGGGCTTTGCGGTCCCTCGTGCAACCTGGCGACGCCCTGCTGTTCAAGGGCTCTCGCGGGACACGGGTCGAACTGGCACTCGAGGAGTTTCTTGCCTAGCCATGCTTTACTGGCTCTTTTACGAACAGCTCTTCACGCAGTTCACGCCGTTCCGAATCTTCGGCTACGTCACGTTCCGGACGCTTGTCGCCAGCATCACAGCCTTTCTGATCGCGGTTCTGCTGGGGCCGTGGTTCATTCGGAAGCTCCAGGAGATGCAGATCGGGCAGCACATCCGGGAGGAAGGTCCGGAGTCCCATCAGAAGAAGAAGGGCACGCCGACGATGGGCGGGATTCTGATCGTATTCTCGATTGTCATCCCGACGCTGCTGTTCACGAATCTGGGCAACCCTTACGTCTGGGTCGCGCTGTTCACGCTTTGTGGATACGGACTGATCGGCTTCCTGGACGACTACTCGAAAGTCAAGAAGGGCAAGAATCTGGGCCTGACGGGAAAGCAGAAGATGGCGCTTCAGATCTGCCTGGTGCTCGCGATCGGCATCTGGCTGCTGATCCTGCACGCCAAAGGGCTCTACTCAACGGAGATGAACGTTCCGTTCTTCAAGAGCCTGCGGCCGAATCTGCTGATCGACCCGTGGTTGAGGAGCCCGGCCACCTATCCGCTGGCGTTCAGCGGCTTCTTTCTGTTTCTGTGGCTGGTGGTGGTGGGGGCGTCGAACGCGGTGAACCTGACGGACGGGCTGGACGGGCTGGCGGCGGGGCTGATGATCATCGCAGGCGGGGCGATGACGGTGCTTTGCTACGTGAGCGGCCACGCGCGGTTTGCGGCATACCTGGACATTGCGAGGCTGTCAGGCGCGGCTGAACTGACGGTTTTCTGCGCGTCGCTGACGGGAGCGTGCATGGGGTTCCTCTGGTACAACGCGCACCCGGCCGAGGTCTTCATGGGCGACGTCGGCTCGCTGGCGCTGGGGGGCAGCCTGGGGGCAGTCGCAGTGCTCATCAAGCAGGAGATCCTGCTGGTGTTCGTGGGGGGCGTTTATGTGATCGAGGCGCTGAGCGTGATCCTGCAAGTGGGCAGCTTCAAGATGCGGGGGAAGCGCATCTTTCTGATGGCGCCGCTGCACCATCACTTCGAAAAGATGGGATGGGACGAGACGAAAGTTGTGATCCGCTTCTGGATTGCCGGGCTGGTTTGGGCGTTGCTTGCGCTGACGACGCTGAAGCTGAGGTAGGCATGGACTGGCGCGGGTTGAGAGTGACAGTGTTCGGGATGGCGCGGTCGGGCCTGGCGACGATCGAACTGTTGCGCGAGGCGGGGGCGGTGTTGCGCGGGGCGGATTTGCGGGCAGCGAGCGAGATGCCGGAGGCCGCGGCGTGGCTGGACCGGATGGGCGTGCCCTTTGTGCGGCAAGGGCCGGAGTCGGTCACCGGCTGCGACGTCGCGATCCTGTCTCCCGGGGTTCCGCCGGACCTGCCGTTGTTCGAGCAGGCTCGGGCGGCGGGCGTGCGCGTCATGGGCGATGTCGAGGCAGCCTGCCAGTTTCTGCGAGGGCCGATTCTGGGGGTGACGGGATCCAACGGCAAGACGACGTGCACGGCGCTGGCGGGGCACCTTCTCAAAGAAGGCGGAATCGCAGCGCAGGTGGGCGGCAACATCGGCACGCCGCCGGCGGCGATGGCCGCTTCCTCGCGGGATGACCAGTGGAATGTGCTCGAGCTGTCGAGTTTTCAACTGGAGATGGCCGAAACGGTGCGAGTCCGCATCGCCGCGGCGCTGAACGTGACTCCGGACCATCTGGACAGGCACGGGACACTGGAGAAATATGCGGCGGCGAAGCAGCGGATCTTCCTGAATCAGCGGGCGGAAGACGCGGCTGTGCTGAACCACGAGAACGGCATTACGCGGGGGTTTGCGGCGCAGTGCGCGGCGCAGGTGCACTGGTTCAATGCCGGCGGGCGGGTGGCGCGCGGGTTCTGGATGGAGGGCGCTGAGCTTGTCGCTGACGGGCGGGCGTGGATGAAGGCGGAGGAGATCCCGCTGCGGGGGCGGCACAACATCGAGAACGTGCTTGCGGCGGCTTGCTGCGCGCACCTGGCGGGAGTTCCGCTGGAGGCGCTGCGGCGCGGCGTGATGAGCTTTCCCGGCGTTGAGCACCGGATTGAGTTCGTGCGCCGCGTTCGCGGGGTGGACTATTACAACGATTCCAAGGCGACCAACGTCGACGCCACGATCAAGGCGCTGGAGTCGTTCGAGGGCGGGCTGTGGGTGATTCTGGGCGGGCTGGACAAGAAAAGCGACTACCGGCCGCTGCGGCCGCTTCTGGAGGCAAGGGCCAAAGCGGCGTTGTTGATCGGTTCGGCCACGGAGATCATCGCGGGGCACCTGGAGGGCTCAGTGCGGATGGAGCGGTGCGGGGATCTGGCTTCGGCCGTCGCGCTGGCGGCGCGGGAGGCGCAACCCGGCGACACGGTGCTGCTCGCGCCTGCGTGCGCGAGTTTCGACCAGTTCTCAGGGTATGAACACCGCGGCAGGGCTTTCAAACAAATTGTCGCCGGATTGGAGGAGAGAGGCTGATGTCGAACCGCATTCGCACGGATTGGCGGCTCTTCGGAGCGGTGCTGGGGCTGCTGACGTTCGGGCTGGTGATGGTGTACAGCGCCTCGAGCGTGGCAGCCGAGGTCAAGTACGAGGTCGAGATTTGGAGTTTCGCGGTCAAGCAGGTGATCTGCGCAACCCTGGGGCTGACGCTTTTGCTGGTTCTCAAGAGGCTCGATTACAGCAGGCTGGCGCATCCGCTGTGGGTCTTTTTTCCGCTGGGAATGACGATCCTGCTGCTGGTTGGGGTGCTGTTCGCCGACCGCACCACGCACCGCTGGTACCGCCTGCCGGGTTTCCAGTTTCAGCCATCAGAGATCGCGAAACCGGTCGTGGTCGTGTTTCTGGCGTGGCTGGTTTCCCGGCGCGAAATGAAGATCAACGACCGTTACACGCTGCTGCCGACGGCGCTCGTGCTCGGCAGCCTGGTGGGACTGATCAGCATCGGCGATCTTGGGACGGCGGCGGTCCTGCTGGCGCCGGCAGTGGTGGTCTTCTATGTCGCCGGCATCGAACGCCGCTACTTCTACTTTTCGCTCGTGCTGGCCGCCGTCGTCGGGGCGGGCTTTCTGTTTCAGAGGCCGTACCGGCTGTTGCGGGTAGCATCGTTTTTCAACATTACGGAGGAGAGACTGCAGAAGGACCCGAAGCTGGAGTGGCTGGCGGTGCATCTGGCCTCGAGCAAGGCTTCGCGGGATCCGGACCATCAGCCGAAGCAGGCCAAGATCGCGATAGGCAGCGGAGGCGTCACGGGCGCGGGGTTGGGGCAGAGCAACCAGAAGCTGGGGTACCTGCCCGAGGCGCACACCGATTTCATTTTCGGGGTCGTTGGCGAGGAGACCGGTCTGGTGGGGTCGCTGACGGTGCTGGGGCTCTATTTGTACGTCTTCTGGCGGGGGCTGAAGCTGTACTGGCTCACACCGGATCCGTTCGGGAGGTACCTTGCCCTGGGTTGCGCTTCGATTTTCGCGACTCAGGCGTTCTTCAACATGAGCGTGGTTCTCGACATGGCGCCGACGAAAGGCATTCCCCTGCCGCTGATCAGCTACGGCGGCACGGCGGTGATCTGCACTCTGGCGCTGCTGGGGCTGATGATGAGCGTGAGCGACAGGGCGACGAGTTAGCTGGGCGGGGGCGCCCGCCGCGCAGTTCTGAGGAGGAGGAGGACGGAAAGGAGTTCGCGTGACATTCGTGATGGCAGGCGGCGGCACCGGAGGCCATGTGGTCCCTGCTCTGGCGGTGGCGCGCGAACTCGTGGCCGCTGGCCACGAGGCCATCTTCATCGGAACTCGGCGCGGAGCGGAAGCGACGCTGGTTCCGCGCGCGGGCTTCCGGATCGAGTGGATCGAGATTGGCGGCTTGCAGCGCGTGGGCTGGCGCAAGGGGCTGGCGTCGCTCATTCAGCTTCCGCTGAGCACGATCCGGTCGCTCAGGATCCTGAGGCGGCATTCGGCCGCGGCCGTGTTTTCGATGGGCGGCTATGTGGCCGCGCCGGTCATGCTGGCGGCCATCGCTGCGCGCGTTCCGGTTGTGGTCATGGAGCCGAATGCCCTGCCGGGTCTGGTGTCGCGCAGGCTCGCCCGCTTCGTGCGAAAGGCTTTGGTGAGCTGGCCGGAGACAGCGAGGTGGTTCCCGCAGGGCCGGGTCGAGGTGACCGGGCTGCCGGTGAGGGAGGAGTTCTTCTCGATTCCCGAGAAACAGCCGGGGAGCCTGTTGACATTGCTGGTGACAGGCGGCAGCCGGGGCGCGGCGGCATTGAACAGAGCTTCGCGCGAGAGCTGGCCGATCTTCAGGAAGCGCGGGGATGCCGTGCGGTTCATCCTTCAGTGCGGATCGGCGGAATATGAGCGGCTGGCCGCGGAGTTCAACGCGCAGGGGCTTGACGGGGAGGTTGCAGCTTTCATCCACGACATGCCGAAGGTCTATGCCGAGGCCGACCTGATCGTCAGCCGGTCAGGGGCGGGGGCAGTCGCGGAAATCGCGGCCGCGGGGAAGCCGGCGATCCTGGTTCCTTTTCCTTATGCGGCGGACGACCATCAGCGCCACAACGCCGAGGGGCTGGCGCGGCTGGGCGGGGCGCGCATTCTGCTGGAAGCGGAATTGAACGGCGAGAGCCTCCACCGGACAGTGACGGAGCTGGCGAGAGAACCGGAGAAGCTGCTGGAGATGGGCCGGGCCTCGCGGCGGGCGGCGCGAGCGGGAGCAGCGGCGATTGCGGCGAGAACGCTGATCGAGGAGGCGCGGAAGCGTTGACACGAGGTGGAACGACCGGAACAATAAAGGGTTGCAATGTTTGATTCCAAGCTGCTCCTGCACTTTACGGGAATCGGCGGCATCGGCATGAG
>JACADU010000432.1 GCA_013388415.1 Bryobacteraceae bacterium | reverse complement strand
GCGGCTGTAGATATCACGCCGCCGGGTCCGATCTGGATGTCTGGCTACGCTTCCCGCACCAAGCCGTCGGAGGGTGTATTAACAAAACTTTATGCAAAAGCCCTGGCGATTGAAGATTCCAGAGGCTCCAGAATCCTGATTGTCTCCACCGATCTGATTGGCATGCCACAAAGACTCACCGACTGGGTCGCCGGGGAGTTGATGAAGCGCTACAAGCTCGAGAGGTCACAGGTTGTCTTCAATTCGTCGCACACGCATACCGGACCGGTCGTGCGCGAGAATCTGGAGACCATGTACAACTTCGACGCCGCCCAAGCCAAGGCGGTCGATGATTACAAGCAATTTCTGTTCAACAAGTTAGTGGAGGTGGCGGGTCTGGCTTTGGGCGACCTGCAACCGGCGCAGCTCGACTTTGGCCAGACCACAGCCGGTTTCGCCGCCAACCGGCGAGAGTTTACTGCGAACGGGGTCCGGATTGGCGTGAATCCGCAGGGTCCGGTGGACCGGAGCGTGCCGGTTTTGCGCGTTTCGGCACAGAACGGTAAGGTGCGGGCGGTTTTGTTCGGTTACGCCTGCCATAATACGACTCTGACCGGCGAATTCTACCAGATCAGCGGCGATTACGCGGGATACGCACAGGCGGAGATTGAGCGCGCCCTGCCCGGGGCGGTGGCTTTGTTCTACGAACTCTGCGGCGGGGATCAGAATCCTAACCCGCGCAGCAAGTTGGAGTTAGCCGAAAGGCACGGCGCTGAGCTGGCACAGGCGGTCGTGAAGACGGTCCATTCAAAGCTGCAACCGGTCACCGGGCGGGTCAAGTCCGCCTACCAGATCGTCGAATTGCCTCTGGCGCCGCACAGCAGGGAGCAGTTCGAGCGCGAGCTGTCGGATTCGAATGTATTTAAAGTCCGCAGGGCCAAACAGATGCTGGCCGCTTACGCCGAGCGGAGGGAGCCGAGGAAAGTGGCGCTTCCCGTTCAGGCCATCCGGTTCGAACGCGGGTTCTCGATGATCGCGATCGGCGGCGAAGTCGTTGTAGACTATGCGCTTTGGGCCAAGGCGAAGTGGCCGCAGGAGCCTTTGGTGGTCGCCGGCTACAGCAACGATGTTCCCTGCTACATCCCGACGGCGCGGATTTTGAAGGAGGGCGGGTATGAAGCAGTGGACAGCATGATCTACTATGGCCAGCCAGGACCGTTCACGGAAGAGGTCGAGCAGCGGTTGAAGGAGGGGATCACCCAGGTTTTCGGGCGGGTTCTGAGGTAAGGGGAAACTGATGACGGCCTCAGGTATTTTTCTTAAGTGAGAGAATCCGGCGAACCGATAATGTGGAGGAGAGATCACTCATGGAAGCCGCGAATTTGCCTAGAGGCCGCGTGTGGGATCTGCCTCCGGTAATCCTCCATCCGTTTTCCGACCCTTCCGGCCCGGACAAGCTGGTCGAATCCAGCCGGGCGCATCTGATGTTGCAGGGCTTGCTCCCCTCGGGCGATTTGAGCCGCGAGGAGATTCTTTCGCGGCTGCTGGCGGGACGGATCTGTGAAGTCAGGATGCTTTTCTATGTCGGCAGGGACCTGGACCGCTGGCTCGACCAATGCATGGAAATCGCCGAGCGGGATGAGGATCTGCGGCAGGCCGGGGTCAGCCACTCCAGCTTCACGCACCTGCTGATTGAGCAGACGCCGCAAGCGATGCGTGAGAAGCTGATGCGGTGGGGCGTGGCGGACTATAAGGCGATTTTCAGCCGCGCGCTCGGGCTGAACGCGGTTTTCATGAACGTTCCTTCATTGGAGACGGTGACAGCGGGCTTCATCCGGCACTACTACCGCTACGCGGACCAGTTGTACCAGGCGCGCCAGAATCTGGAGCCGGTCAAGTCGCTCCCGCCGGAGGCTTTCCGCTTTGAGCTGTACGCATCGGGCGAGTACTCGAAGCTGCTGGAAAGCGAATGGGAGAACGCGGCGGCGGACGAAAGCGAGTAATGGAAGGACGCGGGTTCGATAGAATCGGGGCGTGAGCAGATTCAGCCCGTTCTATCTGGTCCGGCAGAGATTCGAATCCCACAAAATCAGTGATCTTCCTGCCGCAGTCCGCGGGCAGCTTGCCGCGTCGGGATTCGCGGGGCGGCTGAAACCGGGGGCAAGTGTCGCTTTGGGGGTGGGATCGCGCGGAATCGCGAATCTTGCGCTGATCGTGAGGACGGCGGTCGAGTGGTGGAAAGAACAGGGCATGAAGCCCTTTATCTTTCCCGCGATGGGGTCGCACGGGGCGGCGACGGCCAAAGGGCAGGCTGACGTGCTGGCCAAGTACGGCATCGTCGAGAGCGAGATGGGCTGCCCGGTGCGGAGCCGGCTTGCCGTGGTGAGCCTGGGGAAGACGCCGGAGGGGATCGAAGCGTTCGCCGACAAGCTGGCTTTGGCGTCGGACGGCATCATGCTCTGCGCGCGGGTGAAGCGCCACACCGATTTCGCCGGGAAACTGGAGAGCGGACTGTTCAAGATGATGGCCATCGGGCTCGGCAAGTTTGCGGGCGCGCGGAACTACCACACCCATGCGTACAACATGGGATTGGAAGGGGTGATCCGCAGTGTCGGCAGGCAAGTGCTCGGAACCGGGAAGATCCTCGGCGGGCTGGCGATTGTCGAGGACGGCAATCACGACACGGCGATGATCGAAGCCGTGCCGGTCGAGCGGATGGAGGAGCGCGAGGGGGAGTTGCTGGAGCTGTCGAAGTCGTGGATGCCCCGGGTGCCGGTGGATGAGGTCGACATCCTCATCGTGAACGAACTGGGGAAAGACATCTCGGGATCCGGCATGGACACCAAGGTGATCAACCGGAGCGTTCACGGGGCTTACAATCCTTGGCCGGAGGCTCCGGTTGTCAGGAGGGTTTATCTGCGGGGCATCAGCAGGCTCTCTTACGGAAATGCCGTCGGGCTGGGCATGGCGGACATGGTCCACCCCCGCCTTCTGAAGGCCATGAAGAAGAAGCCGACCTACATCAACTCGCTGACCTCGAACACGCTGGCATCGATGCGCAGCCCGGCGGCGTTCGCGAACGACCGCGCGTGCCTGGAAGCGCTTTGGCCGACGGTCGGCAAGTTCGACCCTCTCCAGCTTGGTATCTGCTGGATTCGGAACACACAGGATCTTTCGCTCATGGCGATGACCTCCAACTACCGGGAGGCGATCGAGGCCAATGGGAACCTGGAGATCATTGGGGGTGAGCGGGAACTGGAGTTCGATTCGCGGAACGATCTGGTCGAATGGCTGGCCTGATCTCTGAGAAACTGGAGCTATGAGTCTCTACTTTGCCGCGGGCTCTGAGACCACGGAACTTTCGCCCGCTGATCTGAAGGCCGGGCTGACGAAGGCGCTGGACGCGCTGGGGCGGCGGAACAAGGTGCTGTGCCTGCCGCCTGACTACACCCGCTTCCACTCCCATGCCGGCGAGTTGACCCGCTACGCGTGGCAGTATTACGGAGACCGCCTGACCGATGTGCTGCCGGCCCTGGGCACGCACTTCCCGATGACGGATGAAGAGATCGGGCACATGTTCGGCGAGATGCCGAAGCCGCTCTTCCGGCCGCACGACTGGCGGACAGGGCTGGTGACGCTGGGGGAGGTGCCGGCTGCCTTCGTGAAGGAACAATCCGAGGGCAAGCTCGAGTTCACGTGGCCGGCGCAGGTGGACAAGCTGCTCGTGGAAGGCGGATTCGATCTGATTCTGTCGATCGGTCAGGTGGTGCCGCACGAAGTGATTGGCATGGCGAACTACAACAAGAACGTGTTCGTCGGGACCGGGGGAGCGGAGGGGATCAACAAGAGCCACTACCTGGGGGCGGTGTACGGCATGGAGCGCATCATGGGGCGAGCCGACACGCCCGTGCGGCGCGTGTTGAACTACGCTTCGGACCATTTCGCGCGGCGCCTGCCGATTGTGTACGTCCAGACGGTGGTCGCCAAGAATACAGCGGGCAAGCTGGTGGTGCGCGGGCTCTACGTCGGCGACGATGTGGAGTGTTTCCTCCGGGCGTCCGAGTTAAGCCTGAAGGTCAACTTCGTCATGATGGACCGCGAGATCCGCAAGGCAGTGGTTTATCTCGACCCGGGCGAGTTCAAGAGCACCTGGCTGGGCAACAAGTCGGTTTACCGGACGAGGATGGCGCTGGCGGACGGGGCGGAACTGATCGTTCTTGCGCCGGGGGTTCGCGAGTTTGGCGAGGATCCCGGCATCGACAAGCTGATCCGCAAATACGGCTACAGGGGAACTCCGAAGACGCTGGAGGCGGTGCGCGACAATGACGACCTTGGCGCCAACCTCAGCGCCGCGGCGCACCTGATTCACGGATCATCGGAGGGACGATTCAAGATCACCTACTGTCCGGGCGGGCTGACGAGAGAAGAGGTCGAGGGCGCCAACTTCGCCTATGCGCCTCTGGATGAGATGACCCGGCTCTACGACCCGGCGAAGCTCAAAGACGGCTTCAACACGGTGAACGGCGAAGAGGTGTTCTTTATCTCCAATCCCGCGTTGGGTCTGTGGGCGTACCGCGGGCGGTTTGCGGCTGCGTAGTAGGGGCGGCGCTTACCAGCGGGGCAGCAGGCGTTTCCAGTTTGGGTCGACGTGTTTGCGCATTTCCGCCTCGTCGTCGCGCTTGCGGTAGGGCAGCTTGTGATAGCGCTCTTCGAGGCGGGCGACCTGATCGAAGTCGATCTCGACGCCGAGTCCCGGTTTGGCGGGCACGGGGATCGCTCCGCCGACGAACTGCACACGCCCGCCGGCGATGATTTCGTCCTGTTCAGTCTGCCAGGGGTAGTGGGTGTCGCAGGCGAACTCCATCTGCGGGGTCGCAAGGCAGGCATGCGCCATGATCATCATGCTCAAGCCCAGGTGATTGTTGGAGTGCATGGAGACGCCCATGCCGAGCAACTCGCAGACGTCGCCCATCCGCTGAGTGGCGCGGATGCCGCCCCAATAGTGCGGGTCGGAGAGCACGACCTGGACGGCGTCCAACTCTCGGGCAGGGACGAGGTCGTCGAAACCGGTCACCGCGACGTTGGATGCAAGCGGCGTGTCGACGCCGGCGGCGAGCAGGCGTTGACGCACCGCCGCCATTCCATCCAAACCAGCCGTGGGATCCTCCAGGTAGCCGCCGCCGGAGAGTTCCTCTTTGAGCGCGACGCCGACCTTCACGGATGTCTCGACCGACCAGGCGCAGTTGGGGTCGATGCGGAGGGGATAGGAGGGGCCGAACTCGGCGCGCAACAGCCTGACAGTCTCGATCTCGGCTTCGGGATCGAGCACGCCGCCCTTGAGTTTAATCTCCTTGAAGCCGTACCTGGCGATCATCTGGCGCGCCTGGCGCACCATCGACTCGGGGGTGAGGCACTCGCCGTACTCGTCTTCGCGGACATCGCCGCCGAGACCGCCTCCGCCGCCATGCTTGTAAAAGAGGTAGGCGGAAAACGGCGCGGCTTCGCGGGCGCGGCCGCCGACGACATCGCAGACCGGTTTGCGGATCGCCTTGCCGATAATGTCAAGGCAAGCGGCTTCAATCGCGGCGTAGCTGCGCGTGCGGGCGTCGCGCGGGTTCTCGCCAGGCACCATCCACGTCTGGCTGCGGTCGCCGGACTGGTCAGGGCGGCCCCACATTCTCCACAGGCTGGAGAGTTGGAACGGATCCATGCCGACCACGAGCGGTTTCAGGGCTTCGAAGGCGGCTAACGGCCCATCTCCGCCATGGGCTTCAGCGTAGCCCGCGATGCCGTCGGTGGTTTTGAGCACGACCAGAGTCCGGAGGGCATAAGGGGCGTGGCGCCCGTAGGAGCTGCGGAGGGGCGGATCGGCCACGGCCAGCGGATGAACGGTCATCGATGAGATGCGCATTACGCGCGCCATCGTACCATGCGCCGCCTGGAGCTGACGAACCCACAAAAGGGGAGGGGCCGGGAAGCTTTCATCGCCTCCCGGCCCCGGGTTGAATTCGTCGAAGCGCTTAGTGGCGCATACCCGCGTTGGGGCTCTTCAGGCGGAGCTGGCGCAGTTTGCGCTTGTTGCGCTTGGGCTTGCTGATAATGAACGTGCCGCTGCCAACATACTCAGCCTTATAAGTCTTGTCGCTGGTTTTCTCTGCCAAAACAAACCTCCGCAATTCGTGTAGTTCTTTTTCAGTGTAGCGCACCGGGCGGCCCGCATCAGATCATGAAGAGGGATCCATGCTCGCCCTACGACCGCTCGCAGTTGCCGTATTTGTCCTGGCTTCCGCTCTGGCAAAGCCCGCGGCATTGGACCAAGCCCGGCTGGACGGGCTGCTCAAGGAAGTCGGCGAGATCACCGGGTTGGCGGTCAAGCGCAAAGTCCCGGCTCGCAGCGTGACCCGCGACGAGTGGAAGCAATGGGTTGACGATGAAGTCCGGCGGACGGTGAAGCCGGAGGAGATTCGCGCCGATGAACTGGCTCTGCGCCTTTTCGGATTGATCCCCCGGGACTACGACCTACGCAAGGCGACGGTCGACCTGCTGGGGGAACAGGCTGCGGCGGTTTACGATCCCCGGCGCAAGCTGATGCTGGTGGTGGAGGGTGCGTCGCAGGAGGGATTGATGGCCGACATGGTGCTGGTCCACGAACTCGCTCACGCGCTCGCCGACCAGCATTTCGATTTGAAGCGCTTTCTGGACAAGGGGGTGAAAACGGGAGAGGACCAGACGGCGCGGCTGGCGGTGGTGGAAGGGCAGGCGATGTGGGTGATGCTCGAGTGGCAAATGAAGAAGATGGGCTCGTCGCTCAAGGGCAACCGCGCCGCGCTGGACATGATGCTGCCGATGATGGGCCGTCTGGCGGCCGAGCAGTACCCGATCTTTTCGAGCGCGCCCCTGTACCTGCGTGAAACGCTGCTGTTTCCCTATTCGGCGGGGATCCTGTTCCAGCAGGCTGCGATCGAGCAGAGCCCATCGGACGCGTTCCTGCGGGTGCTGCGCAAGCCGCCGGTTTCGACCCGGCAGATCATCCACCCGGAGGTCTGGCTGAGCGGTGAATCCGCTCCCCCACCGGAGCTGCCGCAGGCTCCGAAGGGCTACAAGGGGCTCACCGGCGGCACGTTAGGCGAACTGGATCTCAGGATCCTTCTCGAGCAGTTCGTCTCGCAGGACGACGCCAGGAGCCTGAGCCCGGAGTGGCGCGCCGGCGCCTATGAAGTTCTGGAGCGGAAGCAGCAGCGGGGCGGGAAGGACGATCGCGCCCTTCTGCGATGG
>JACADU010000304.1 GCA_013388415.1 Bryobacteraceae bacterium | reverse complement strand
GGTCCAGGCGGTTACTACATGACCGGGACGCATCCGGCGTACTGCCCCCCGACGCAGATGGGCGCGGCGGTCAGGGGCTTGCCTCAATGCGAGATGACGCGAGTGGCCGAAAATTTCTGGGGACCTGCGTTCGCAGTGGCGATGCCGTTTGTGCCGGCACAGCCGCGCCATTGGGTGGACCAGCAAGGCTGGCACTGGATCGCAGACGTTTCCTCTCAAGTGGTTCCCACGGTTGAGAACGTGCTGGCAGCCTACCCGATGATGGCTCCATGGGCACAGTGGCCACTGATGGCTCCCGGCGCGCAGGCGCAGTTCAGGCCTCCGGGTCCCAGCGGAGCCCCAATGGGGATGCAAGCGGGTTCTCCTGCGCTGGCGGGAGCGGGCTCGGCCCCGGTTTCACCGCCCGCGGCGCCGCAGGGGTTACCGGCAGGCGGGGGACTTCAGCAAAGCCCGGCTGCGCCCCGCGCAGTAGGCATGACCGGTTTGGCGATGCCCACGGGAGCGGCGCCGGGTGTTTCGGCCCCCGCGATGCCGGTGGGCGCAGCTCCACTGTCGTCTGTTGGAGGTCCCCCGGGCGTCGTGGGCGGGCTCTTTGGCGGCGGCCCGACGATTGGCTGGGGGATGTCTCCCTTCGGCCAGACGGGGCCCATGTCGGCGGGTGGCCCGGGCCTGTTGTGGCGCGAACTCCCGCCGCCGTTCTTCAATGCTCTGGTCGACATTTCGTTCGGGATGCAAGGGATGGGCATCCCCGGATCCTCGCTGGAGCCCGTTATCGGACCGACGGACTGGCCCGTGCTGGCTCCCAAGAACCCGACACGGCGGCAGATTTTGGAGGCCGGCTTGCGGGAATGCGGGATGGTTGCCGTGGGCACAGCGGCGCTCGCGCAGCCTTTGCCGCCGGTGAAGAATTACTCGGCCGGGGCGGAGATGGCTGTCTGGTCTCCGGCGCCGCCGCCGATGCCTGCCTTGCCGCGCCCGAGGGTGCCGCGCAGGGTCGCGCCGCCGGTGCTTTTGCCGCTTGGGAGCCGGCTTGGACTTCCGAAGCCCGCTGAGCCATTGATGGCGACAGGGGCCGGGATTTACGGAGCCAGGGGAGGCTAAGATGAGCGGCCAACCTGCCAGACTGATTGCCGTGCCCGCCAGGCCCTCCGGCCAGCCCGTGAGAGCCAATACAGTCGTGAGCCCGGGAACATATGTGATCTCGGGCGTCGAGGCGCAAGCGCCGCCCGTGGCGAACGCTTCGATTCCATTGACGCTGCTGAACGACGCTCAAGCCGAGGCCGAGGCGCAAAGACCGGAGTCGGCCTGCCGGCTGCTTGAGCAAATTATCGAACGCTGGCCTTCGCACGTGCCCGCGCTGCTGCTCTTGGGATGCCTGCGGCAATCCGGCGGTGAAGGGCAAGAGGCGCGAAGGCTTTACCGGCTCATCCACGAAAAGCAACCGGACTGCTGGCAGGCGCTCTATAATGAAGCGCTGCTGGACCTGGCTGAAGGCGCCAGAGAAACGGCGATCAGCCGGCTGAAGGAGGCATGCGCGCTGGCCCCGACGGAGCCGGAGCCGATGTTCAGGCTGGCGCTCGCGCTTGAGGAAGCAGGACGGTACAGGGAGGCGCTGGTCTGGTACAAGCGCGCCGTGGGAGTGCGGGAAACGTTTCCCTCCGCGTGGTTGCGGGCAGCATTGATTCTGATGAGGTTCGGCCTGTGGGCGGAAGCGGCGGGGGCTATCGAGCACTGCCTGGACTCGGAGGAGGACGGCGCGGCGATGTGGTATCACTATGCGCTGTGCCAACTGGAGCTTGGCGACGGGGAGAAGGCGCGCATGGCGCTGGAGGAATCGCATCGCAGACGGAACGACAGCGCGCCAGTGCTTCGCGCGCTGGCGCTGCTTTCAGTCCTCGACGGGAACCTGGAACTGGCCGTGAGATACGAGAGGGCGGCGACGGAGTATGGCGAGCCGTCGGCGTCGATCATCTACCGGCTTGCGCTCGCGTTCCAGGAGAGGGGGAACCACGAACAGGCGCGGCATTTCTACCGGCAGGCGGTCCAGCTCGATCCGTCGCTGGCGGCCGGGTATTTCAACTGAATCCGCGGACTGATGCGCAGCCAAGGAGCGGGCGCGGCTCGCGGGTCCGCGCTACAATCCGAAGTTTGAAGCGTCCAATGAAGCGAGTTGCGGGCGGCGCGAAGCGCTCCGCGTCTCCGACGCGGGCGGCGAAGCCCCGGCTGAAGACTCTCGACCGGGCCCTTTCGAAGGCCGGGATTGCGTCCAGAACCGAAGCACGGCAGTGGATCGCGCGTGGGCGGCTGAAGGTGAACGGGAAGCCGGCGCGCGATCCGGAACAGTGGGTGGATCTCGACCGGGACAAGATCCTGCTGGACGGAAAGCCGCTTCGGGGCGAGAAGAAGATCTACATCCTTCTTTACAAGCCCAAGGGCGTGCTGACGACTCACAACGATCCGGACCGGCGGAAGACCGTCTACAGCCTGCTCGACAGAGTGGATCAATGGGTGTTTCCGGTTGGGCGGCTGGATCAGGACACCAGCGGACTGCTGCTGATGACGAACGACTCCTCGCTGGCGGAGCAGTTGACCAACCCGGAATATCACGTTCCGAAGACCTACCTGGTGAAGTCCTCCATCACGCTCAATGATGAACAGCTTGGCAGGCTTCGGGACGGGATCGAACTGAAGGATGGCCTGACTCGTCCGGCCAAGGTCAGGCGGCTGCGCGACGTGTCGGGGCGGACGGTTTTCGAGCTGACAATCACGGAGGGGCGAAACCGGCAGGTGAGGCGGATGGTTGAGGCGCTGGGGGGGAAGGTGCTGAAGCTGGTGAGAGTGGGCATTGGTCCGATTTCGATCAGCGGGCAGCAGATTGGAACGTGGCGTGAATTGTCGCGGACGGAAGTGGAGGCGTTGCGGCGGTCGGTGCGCCGTCCGAAGGCGGGTTCAGGTCTCGTTGGAGGCGGCGCCGGCTCCGCCAAGGGCGGCGAGGGTCAGGGCGAGGACCTCGCTGTCGCCGAGGTTGTGTTCGAACAGTCCGGTGACCATGACACCGATGAGAAGGGCCACGGCGGCGTGGAAAGCCCACGAAGGCATGAGGGCGGCGCGGAGGCTCTGGAGCCAGCGCCGTGGCTGGGAGAGTAGAAACAGCAGCAGGAAGACGGCAGCCGGGATGCCGCGCTCAGCGGCGTACTGCAAGTAGGAATTGTGGAGGTGGCCGTACCAGCCTTCGGGCAAGGGACGGGCGATGTCAGGGGGAATATAGGCGTCGAAGCGGCGGCCGACCTGTTCGGGGCCGACACCGATGAGCGGGCGGGCCTTGATCATTTCGAGCCCCGTTCGCCAGGTGACGATGCGGTGGAGATTCGAGTCGGTGACGCCTCGAGGACGGACGAGCGAAGTGAAGCGCGCCCGGAGGGCATCCGGGCCGAGAGCGAGGGCGAGCATCGCGGCGACAGGGAGGCAGATCAGAGTCCAGCGGCGCCAGAAAAAGAGCAAGTACGCACAGCCGGCCGCAGCGGCGAGCCAAATGCCGCGTGTGAAGCCGAGGACAAGCGCGGCGCCCACCAGGGGCAAGGAAGCAGCGAGGGCGATGCGGGCGCGCCGCGCCGGGTTGGAGAACAAGAGGAGGGCGGAAGCAGCGAGGAGGGCGAACAGCATCTGGCTGCTGAAGGTCATCCAGTGGCTCATGAAGCCGGTGATGCGCGATCCGACGTAGGCCTGGTAGAAATCGGTCCCCGCCTGCGCGGCGGAGTGCCACTTGATCCAGAACTGCCAAAGCCCGCGAAGCGCCGCAACGCCAGCAAGGCCGCTCCAGGCGAGGATCAGCATCCGGAAGTCAGCGGCTCCGCGAAGCGTCGTGGCCAGAACGAACAGAAGGAACCAGACGTAGAGCTTTCGAATCTGCGGCAGGCCCGAGAGCGGGTCGCCGTTGGCGAACAATGACAGAAAGGTCCAGGCGAAGAATAGAAAAAGCCATGTACTTCCGGCGGGCATTCGCCAGCGCCGGCGGGAGAGCAGCAGGCAAGCCAGCGCGATGCCGAGCAGGCTCTGAGAGATTGCCACGGAAACCATGGCGGCAGCGGCGGACCAGAGCCCAGCCCACCGGGAATAGGCGAGCCAATCCACGCGCGGGCCGGACATAGGAGCACCTCTCTGCGGACGAACCTACAATGTGACACAATAGGCCGGGCGGCCGCTTCATGCAGATCTATCTTTTGCGCCACGGAATCGCCGAAGAGACCAGCGCCAGTGGAAAAGACGCAGACCGCCGGCTCACTCCCGAGGGCAGGAAGCGCCTGGCGGCGGTTCTGAAGAAAGCAGGTTCGGCTGGAGTGGAGCCGAGTTTGATCCTGACGAGTCCTCTCGTCCGGGCGCGGCAGACTGCGGAGATGGCCGCGAAGGCATTGAAGTGCCCCAGAGCGCCGCTGCTGAGCGAGGCGCTGGCGCCAGGCGGGGAGCCGGAGCAGGTTTGGGAGGAGCTGCGGCTTCATCGCGGCGAAGCGCAGGTTCTGCTGGCCGGGCACGAGCCTTTGTTCAGCCGGCTGGCGGCGTTTCTCCTGAACGCGCCGACGCTGGAAGTCGATTTCAAGAAGGGCGCGCTGTTGAGGGTGGATTGCGAGAGCCTGGGGCCACGGCCGCGCGGCACGCTCAGGTGGTTCCTGGCGCCAAAGCTTTCCTGAGCCAAGCTTGGGCCTCTTCCCTGGTTGACAGCCTTCCTTCCAACTGCTCGTCCTCGAGAGCCGCGAGAAGACGTCCGATCTCCGGACCTTGAGGAACGCCGAGAGCGAGCAGATCATGGCCCGTGAGCAAAGGTGCGGGACGGAGTTCAGCAGGCGGAATGCTCCTGAAACGCTCGCGGACGCGATAGTACTTGGTGAGGTCGCGGTTTCCGGCGAGTTTGTCCATGCGGTAGAGCTCGAGGAGCATCTCAAAGACCGGTTGCCGGGTGAACCGCTTGAATGTTGAGTCGCGCATATTCAGGGCGTCGCTGAAGCGCATGTGCTGCGCGATGAGAGAGACAGTATTCTCGCAGACTTCGCGGGGGAAGCGGAGCCGGTGGAGGATCTCGCGCGCCATCGCCGCACCGGCGCGGTCGTGATTGTTGAAGCGGATGCGGTCAGTCACAGTGCAGGTGACGGGCTTGCCGATGTCGTGGAGCAGGGCGGCGAGGGCGAGTTCAAGGCGGGGCGAATCGAGCTGTTCGAGGAGGAGGAGCGTGTGCACCCAGACGTCGCCCTCGGGGTGATAGTCCGGCGGCTGCGGCACGCCCTTCATACGGGCGACTTCTGGGAGCACGACGGCGAGAAGACCGGACGTGTCGAGCAGCTCGAAGGCGCGCCGGGCTTCACCCTGAACCAGCATACGGGCGATTTCGTCGCGGACACGCTCGGGCGAGGTCCGCCGGATCAGCGGAGCAGAAGCCCGGATGGCATCCATCGTGGCCGGCTCGATCTCGAAACCGAAGCGGGCGGCGAAACGGACGGCGCGGAGGAGCCGGAGGTGGTCTTCAGCGAAACGCTCACGCGGATCGCCGATGGCGCGGATCAGCTTGCGCGCGAGGTCTTCGCGGCCTCCGGTATGGTCCACAATCTCGCCCGACCACGGATCCTCGAGCAGGGCGTTGATCGTAAAGTCGCGGCGGCGGACATCTTCGCGGACGTCGGTCTCGAAGCGAACTTCGGATGGGTGGCGGCCATCGAGGTAGCTGGCCTCGGTGCGGTAGGTTGCGACCTGAACCTCGGCTCCGTGCCCGCGGACGAGGAGGACGCCGAAGTGGGCTCCCGCCTGCTGGGCGTGGGGGAACAGACGAGCAAGGACAGGCGGAGGCGCGGAGGTGGCGAGGTCGAGGTCGTGAAGCGGGAGGCCAAGGAGGCGGTCGCGAACATAACCGCCGACGAACCACGCTTCATAGCCGGCGTCACGCAGCCGGGATGCGACTTCACGGCCGAGAGCAAGAAGACCGTCCGGGGATTGAGGAGAAGCGACGGCATCGGCCGGCATAGTTTGATCGTAGAATACTGATTGTGGCCGAACGGCCCTCTCGAACATGGCGGACCCCTCAGAACGGTCTCCGGCCACAACGACGAAAGT
>JACADU010000431.1 GCA_013388415.1 Bryobacteraceae bacterium | reverse complement strand
GTTCCGGGCGGGGGATGGGGCGGGGCGGCGTGGGAAGACATCGAAGACTGGCTTGCGGCGATCAGGCAGGTTTCAGTCTTAGAGAAGCTGCCGCTCTACGTTCTGATGCATGGCGCGGGCGCGGGAGAAGGGTTGAGCCAAGCTCAGAAGACGCCGCCGCGCTTTGCGGGGCTTGCCGTCATTGCGGGGCAATCGCAGCAGCCGCTGCAATCGATTCCAAAGGATTTCCCACCGGTAATGCTCGTGGAAGCGGGGAAGGACGCCCTGGTTCCCGCAGACGCCGTCCGCCGCGCGGGACTCCTGTTTCAGCGCCGGTTGCGGGCGTTCGAGTACGCCTTATTCGCGGAGGAAGATCACCAGGCTGTCCGCGCCGCGGCAGCGCCGCGGGCGTTTGCGTTTTTCGAGGCTCTGGCTGCCGGGGTTTGGAAGCCCTCGGGCCAGCCAGTACCGCTGCCGGGCGGCAGGGCTCAATAGCCGCTGGCGGGGCGCGAGCCCGGCGCCGGTTCGCCGACCGCCACGAGGTGCTTCATCGTCCGGATGACCAGCATACCTTTCGCAAAGGCAGGCGTCCCCATCATGACCTCGCCGACGGGGTTCGAAGCCAGGGTTTCGTACTTGGGGCCGGCTTTCACGATGTGCACTTCGCCGTCCTCGCTTGCGAGGTAGATCCGCTCGTCGGCGGCGATGGGCGATGCGGAAAACGCGCCGCCCTTGCCGGCGACGCGCTGCTGATAGAGGCGCTCGCCGGTCTTAGCGTCGTAGGCGGAGAGGACGCCGGAGTTGGAGCAAACATAGAGGATGCCGCCGTAGAGGAGAGGAGTGGGCTGATAGGAGCCGCCCCGCTTCAGGCTCCAGGCGATGTGCTCGTTTGAAGTGGCGTCGCCTTGCAGGGTGATGTCGCCAGCAGCCGACCATTTGACAGCGTAAATTGGCTGGATGGGCGGATAGCCGGCGGCGACGTAGATCAGTCCGCCGCCCGCAACCGGCGTCGGGCAGGTGATCTCCGAGTTGCCCTTGAGGCTCCAGATCAGCTTTCCGGTCATCGGATCGTAAGCCCGGATCGCCTTGGTCCCGTTGGTCACCAACTGCGCTTTGCCGTCCCATTCGAGAACAGCCGGCGTGCCCCACGAGGGGATCTCGTCGCGGCCGGTTCTCCACAGCTCTTTGCCGCTGGCGGCGTCAAAGCAGGCGATGAACGAGTTCTTCTGCTGGTCGGCCTGAAGGAAGACGCGGTCCTTCCACAGGACGGGAGAACTCGCCACGCCCCACTGATAATCGGGGTCGAAGAACCAGCCGGCGTCGATCACGCCAAGATCCTTCTTCCAAAGCTGCCTGCCCGAGTGGTCGTAGGCGTAGAGCCCTTCACTGCCGAACCAGACAATGACGCGCTTGGCGTCTACGGCAGGACTTGGGCTCGAGTGGCTCGCTTTCGGATGCCGTTTGGTCTTCGGCACGCCCTCGCAAATTGTCCGCTGCCACTTGATCCCGCCGCTCCTCAAATCGACCGCATAGAGCTTCCAGGTGTGCGGGCTGGTGTCCTTGGCCGGTTCGGTGTCGCCGTACAGCCCCGCTCTGAACTCGCTCTTGGAATCGGAAGAGATCGAGGTCACGGCGTAGACCGTACTCTCCCAGATCACCGGACTGGAAACGGAGATGCCCGGGATCGCCGTTCTCCACAGCACATTCTTCCCTTTCTCGACGTCCCAGGACATGGGCGGGTTCGTTCCATCGGCCGTGCCGGCGGCCATCGGGCCGCGAAAGTGAGGCCAGTTCTGCGCCTGCGCCGCCAGGCAGATGCCGAGCAATGCGGTAAGGTGTCTCATTTTTCCTCCACGCGAACGAGGGTGAACTGCGCTCCACGTTGATCCAGAGTCAGCTTCGTGGCCTTGCCGCCCTCCACGTTGAACTTCAAGGTCACCTGCGGCGCCTGAACCAGGCCGAATGTTGTCTCATCGAAAGCTCCGAGTTCGAAGCTCTGGCCTTGTGTCATTCCGAACAGCTTGCCCTCCTTCAACTGGACGGTGAACTCGCCTACCGGATCGCCCTTGTAAGTCCCCACAAGCAGCGCCAGCTTCTCGGCGGCGACAACGGCTTCGGGCTTCCGGGGCGGCTTGGCGCCCGCTGCCTTCAGCATCGCGGCGATTTCAGGCTGCTTCGCCTGCTCCGCCGCCTGCAGCGCTGAGGAGAGTTCGTCCGCCGGCGGTTTTGCCTTACGGAGGATCAGTTCCACGATCTCCTTGTTGCCACGGTAAACCGCGATGCCAAGCGCATCTGAACCATTCGCGCCGGCGTCAAGCAGCGCTGCGACAACATCTACTCCGCCCCGGTCCGCCGCGGCGCTGAGGAGCGACATCTTGTAAAAACTGTCCTTGACATCGGTTTTCGCGCCCTTGCCAAGAAGGAATCGAACCACCGGCGCGTGCCCGTTTCGAGCCGCGAAAAACAGCGGGGTCTGCCCGTACCGGCTCTGTGCCTCGATATTCGCGCCCTTCCCGACGAGCGCCTGAACAGCCGGCAAATCACCTTTGCGGGCCGCTTCCAGTAACTCTTCATCCAGCCGCGGCGCCTGTATGAGCAGCAGGGCTATGCCCGTTGAGAGGAGTATCATCCCGAAGCCTCCTGTTGGACCAGCGTACAATGAAGTTCATGGTAGGGGCTCGAACCAGCCTGGCGCTGGCACTGATTTTTACAATTGCGATCCCGGCGGAGGCAGAGGACTGGCCCGAGTGGCGGGGTCCGCGGCGCGACGGGAGTTCGCGCGAAAAAGGGCTTCCGGAAAAGTGGTCCACGTCAGGCGAAAACCTGCTTTGGCGCGCGCCCATCGGGGGACGATCGGCGCCGGTCGTTTTCGGCGACCGCGTTTATTTGTTCACAGCGTCCGGGAAGGGCGAAATGTTGCAGGAGCAATTGAGCTGCCTGGACGCCATCACAGGAAAGGTCCTGTGGCAGCGCAGAATGAACGTCTTCCTCAGCGACGTTCCACCCCACCGCGCCGCTTGGGCCAGCCCGGGGGTTGACCCTGAAACCGGCAACGTTTACGCGTTCGGCGTGGGTGGCATGCTTTATGCATTCACGCGGGACGGCAAGCCGGTTTGGGAGAAATCGCTGGTCGAGGAACATGGCCTGGTGACGACGCATGGCGGGCGGACAACGAGCCCGGTCATCGACGGTGAAATGGTGATTGTGAGCGGGATTAGCACGGGATGGGGGGCGCAGGCCAAGCCGGCGCACCGGTTCTTCGCCTTCAACAAGAAGAACGGCAGTCTGATCTGGGCCGGAGAAACCACGGGCCGGCCGTACGACACGACCTACGCTCCGCCGCTCATCGGCGAGGTGGACGGAATGCGGCTGCTGATTTCGGGCGCGGGCGACGGCGCCACCTACGCCATCAAGCTCGGCACGGGAGAGGTCGTCTGGAAGTTCGAGATGTCCAAACGGGGCATCAACTCGGGCGTCGTGGTCAACAACAATACCGTCATCGTTTCTCACAGCGAGGAGAATCTCGACACCAACGAGATGGGTCTGCTGGCCGGAATCGACATCCGGTCGCGCGGGATTGTCGCCAAAGAGCAACTCCGTTTCCGCATTACAGGATGGCAGGGCGGCGTATCGAGTCCGGTGCTCGACGGGGATCGCGTCTACCAAGTGGACAACGGCTCGAACCTGTTCGCCTTCGACGCTTATACCGGCAGGACGCTCTGGCAGCTCAGTCTGGGCACAATTCAGAAGGGCTCGCTCTTGATGGCGGACGGCAAGCTTTACGTTGGGACCGAAAACGGCAAGTTTTTCATTTTGAGGCCGCGAACGGACCGTTGCGAAGTGCTTAGCGAGGTCGCGCTGGGGACGCCAGAGGCGCCGGAAGCCATCATCGCGAGCCCGGCGATTTCGAATGGACGGCTGTTCGTGACTTCCATGGAGGCGACCTACGCCATCGGCTCGAAGACACCGGGCAAGCCGTCTCCGGCGCCGGCGCGCGCGGCAGCGGCGCCGGGCAAGCCCGCATGGCTGCAAGTGGTCCCCGCCGAGGTGCTGCTGAAGCCCGGCGAGACGGCGAAGTTCACCGCGCGGTTATTCGATGACAAAGGCAACTTGATCAGGGAGACGCCGGCAGAATGGACTGCCGGCAACACGGAAGTGACGATCACGGCAGGTACGCTGAAGGCGGGGCAGAGGGCGTCAGCCGGAATCGTCAAGGCGACCGCAGAAGGGATCACGGGCGAGGCTCGTTTCCGCGTCATTCCGCCGCCGCCGATTGAGGAGAACTTCGACACGCTGACGGCGGCGCCGGCCCATTGGATTAATGCGGCGGGCAAGACGGCGGTGAGAGAACTGGAAGGCTCGAAGGTGCTGGTGAAACTTGCCGACAACCCCTTCACCAAACGCGCGCGGATCTATATCGGTCCGGCATCGCTTTCCGAATACACGGTGGAGGCGGACGTGCGCATGGTGGACAAGCGGCGGCAGATGGGCGACGCGGGCATCGTTGCGCAACGCTATCAGCTCACCCTTTTCGGCAACAACCAGAAGCTGGAACTGCAAAGCTGGCAGCCGGACACCTCGCGGACGGTGGTTCAGAGCTACGCAATCAAGGGCGACACATGGTACCGCCTGAAGCTGCGGGTCGAGCCGGCGGGAGACGGCAAAGTCCGCGCGTTGGGAAAAGCCTGGAAGAAAGATGAAGCCGAACCCGCCGAATGGATGATCCAACGGGTAGACCCGACGCCTAACCTGCAAGGAGCTCCCGGACTCTACGCCGATGCTCCGAACGAGGTCTATTTCGATAATCTGAAAGTGACACCCAACCGATGACGACGAAAACGCTGTGGATTCTATGCGCCGGCAGTGTGCTCGCCCTGGCTGGCGACCCTGGAACCAACTCCTGGCCGATGTGGGGGGGCACGCCCGACCGGAACATGGTCTCCTCGATGAAGGGCGTTCCTGCCAGATGGGATGTCGCGAAGAAGGAAAACATCAAGTGGGTCGCCCAGCTCGGCTCGCAGAGCTACGGCAATCCCACCGTCGGCGGAGGCGTTGTCCTTGTCGGGACCAATAATGAGAGCCTGAAGGACCCCAAGATCAAGGGCGACAAGGGCGTCCTGATGGCATTCAAGGAGAGCGACGGCTCTTTCATGTACCAGCTTGTGAGCGACAAGCTCGCCGCCGGGCGCGTCAACGACTGGCCATATCAGGGCGTCGCCTCGAGTCCGATGATCGAGGACGACCGCGCGTATTACGTCAACAACCGCGCCGAGGTCGTTTGTTTCGAGCTTCAGACCGGGAAGATCATCTGGAAGTTCGACATGATGGAGGAGGTCGGCGCGCATCCGCACAACCTGGCAAACTCCTCACCCGTGGGCTACGGGGATCTCATCTACGTCTCGACCTCCAACGGCCAGGATGAGAGCCATGTCCACATTCCCAGCCCGCGAGCGCCCTCCATCATCGCGCTCAACAAGAAGACCGGCAAGCTGGTTTGGGAGGACAATTCCGTGGGCGAGAAGATCCTGCACGGCCAGTGGTCTTCTCCGGCGGTCGGCCTGATCGGCGATGTCGTGCAGGTTGTCAGCGCGCAGGGAGACGGATGGGTCCGCGGCTACGAAGCGACGACCGGCAAGAAGCTTTGGGAGTTCGACACCAACCCGAAGGACTCGGTCTGGCCGAAGACGCGGAACGAGCTGATCTCGACGCCCATCATCCAAAACAACCGGGTCTACATTTCCAACGGGCAGGATCCCGAACATGGAGAAGGCGACGCGCACCTGTACGCGATCGACGCGACCAAGCGGGGGGACATCACCAAGACGGGCCAGATCTGGCATTACCCTATCCGGCGCTCGATTTCGACCGGGGCTTTGCACAACGGGATTCTGTATTACGCGGACTTCAGTGGTTTTCTGCACGCCATCGACGCCGAGACGGGCAAGCAGATCTGGAAGCACGACATGCTGGCGGCGGTATGGGGCAGCCCGATGGTCATCGACGGCAAAGTGTACCTGGGTGACGAAGACGGGGACGTTGTGGTTCTGGAAGCGGGGCGCCAGCTCAAGCAGTTGTTTGAAACCAACATGGGCAGTTCCGTCTACTGCACCGTCGTTCCGGCGAACGGGACGCTGTTTGTCGTCAACCGCAACCAACTTTTCGCCATCGCCCAGAAGAACTGACGCGCCGCCACGTTTGCCGATAAGATGATCGGCATGCCGCTCGACCGCAGAACATTCCTGGCTTCCCTGGGAGCCTCAGCCGGCGCGGCGGCCGCGCCAGCGGCGCCGGGCCAGCCGAACTTCATCGTCATCCTGGCCGATGATCTGGGCTTTTCCGACATCGGCTCCTACGGCGGGGAGATCGCGACGCCGAACCTGGACCGGCTCGCCCGCCACGGAGTCCGTTTCACCCAGTTTTACAACTGCGCCCGCTGCTGCCCGACCCGCGCCTCGCTGCTGACCGGCATGGATAATCACTCGGCGGGCGTCGGCCACATGATCCAGAACCGCGGCGTGCCGAGCTACCAGGGCTATCTCAACGACAAGTGCCGCACCATTGCCGAGGTGCTGAAACCCGCGGGCTACTCCACGCTGATGAGCGGCAAATGGCACGTCGGGGAAAATCGGCCCCACTGGCCAACGGACCGAGGCTTCGACCGCTACTTCGGCCTCATCAGCGGCGCTTCGAACTACTTCCGCCTCGACCCTGGCCGCAAGATGGCGCTCGACGCGGAGCCGTATGAGCCGAAGGGCGGCGGCTTCTACATGACGGACGCTTTCACCGATCATGCGGTGCGGATGATCGGCGAGGCGTCAGCCAAACAGGGTCCGTTCTTTCTGTATTTGGCCTACACGGCGCCCCATTGGCCGTTGCACGCCCTGCCCGAAGACATCGAGAAATACCGCGGCAAATACATGAAGGGGTGGGACAGGCTGCGCGCCGAGCGGCACGAGAGGCAGATGGCGGCGGGCATCGTGGACCGGAGCTGGAAGCTCTCGCCGCGGGACGCGGGCGTGCCCGCCTGGTCCGATCTCAACGAGCAGCAGCGCGCGGAGTGGGATCTGCGCATGGCGGTCTACGCCGCGCAGGTGGACCGAATGGACCGCGGCATCGGGCGAGTGCTCGACGCGGCTGAGAAGGCGGGACGTTTGGAAAACACCATCGTCTGGTTTGTCGCCGACAACGGCGGCTGCGCCGAGGAGAACATTGGGGGCGAGAAGGCGGCCAAGAATCCAGTGCCCGGCGGAGCGGACTCGTTCACCAGCTACCGGAAACCCTGGGCGAACGCTTCCAATACCCCGTTCCGTTATTGGAAGCAGGTGACGCATGAAGGGGGTATTTCCACGCCTTCGGTCGTCGCCTGGGGCAGCCGGCTGAAGGCGAATTCCCTGGACCGCACGCAGGGCCACGTCATCGATATCCTGCCGACTCTGGCCGAAGCCGCCGGAGTGAAGCCATCACACCCGGTGGAAGGCAGAAGCCTCCTCGCCGCGGTCCGCGGAGGAAAAGCGCCCGCGCGCGCCGTCACCGGGTGGGAGCACCAGGGTCATCGCGCCTTGCGAATGGGCGACTGGAAGCTGGTGTCGCGCTTCGGCAGCCCGTGGGAACTGTATAGGATGGACGAAGACCGGACGGAGCTGAACGATCTGGCCGCTAAAGATCCGGCGAGAGTTCGGACGATGGAAAAGGAGTACCGGCAGTGGGCTGACCGCTGCGAGGTTGTGGATTGGGACAAACTACCCAAGGCTCGCGCCTGACGAGAAGCGATGAAGGAAGACGGCAGCAGAACGCTGAACGGTTGGAAGGAGGTTGCGGCCTATCTCGGAGCCTCGACTCGCGCCGCCCAAATGTGGGAGAGGGAGCGCGCCTTGCCCGTGCGCCGCGCCGCCGGAACGAAAGGCCGTGTGTGGGCAGAGACACGGGACCTCGACCGTTGGCGGGAGGGCCTTTCCGCGCCTCTGCCGGCGGTTCCGCGCCGGAACCCGGCGTGGGTGGCGGCGGCGTTCGGCTCCGTCCTGACCGGCGTTGTGTTGATCGGTTCCGCCGCGTTCTACAACCATCCCGAAATCGCCAAGGCAGTCCGTGAGGGCGACCGCCTGATCGCCACCGGCCTGCACGGCCGGGTGCTTTGGACACACCGGTTCAACAGCCGGCGCGAACGGTTTGCCGGTTCCCGGTTTTCGAATCCGGTCATCGCCGACATCGACGGCGACGGACAGGCCGAGGTGTTGGCCTCTAATCACTCAGAGGTCAATCATCTGGGGGACAACGGGCTGTTCTGCTTCAGCGCCTCCGGAAGCTTGAAGTGGCATTTCCAGCCAGGCAAGAGCGTCCGGACCGATCAAGGAGCCTTCGATCCGCCCTACTTTGTCGAGAAGGCAGTCCCTTTCCGAGTCTCGCCGGACGGGCCGCGGCGGATTGCGGTCACTTCAATCCACGCCTCCTTCTTCCCCAGCCAGGTGGCCGTGCTCGACGAGCGGGGCAGGCTGCTGCGGGAGTACTGGCATGCAGGCCACCTCCACGACCTTGAAGTGGGCGACCTGGATCGCAACGGCAAAATGGAACTTTACACGGTGGGGATCGCCAACGGCTACAACAATGCCGTTGCAGTGGCTCTGGACCCCGAGAAACTCGACGGCGCCGGATGGGAGGAGAGTGGCGACTACCAGTTCAAATCCATGCGGCCCGGAGTCGAGATCGTCAGGGTGCTCGCGCCGCGAACCCCTCTTTCCCGCCGGATCATCCGGTACAACATCCTGGAGGAATTGGAACTGCTCGCCGGCGGGGTTCATACCGTGACATTTGAATATGAACCGCTCAGCGACCTGAGCCTCTGCCTCACGTTCGGCCCGCTTCTTCGCGACCCGCAGTGGGGCCCGTGCGACATATATAGAAC
The DNA here is from genome assembly GCA_013388415.1 of Bryobacteraceae bacterium. Classification (GTDB taxonomy): domain Bacteria; phylum Acidobacteriota; class Terriglobia; order Bryobacterales; family Bryobacteraceae; genus JACADU01. Next base: position 151 of record JACADU010000431.1, on the reverse strand, counting down.
AGGGCTCGAGAGACTCCGGAGCCAAGGGATCGCGACGACGGAGACCGTCGAGTCGGAAATGCGGGGTACCACCGGCTTCCGAGACGTGACTTGGGGGCATCAGGAGACGGCGCGCAGCAGGATGGCGGAACGTCCGGCCACGCGGTAGGAG
>JACADU010000303.1 GCA_013388415.1 Bryobacteraceae bacterium | reverse complement strand
GCGTGGCTGCGCGAGGCGCGGCGGACATGAGCGGCTGGGCGGGCGCATGCTGCGCCTCCGGAGGAGCGGGCGGAATCACCGGGGGCGCGGGCGGGACAACCGGGGCCTGGGGCGCGGGCTGATGGGGCTGCACGGGCGCGGGCGGAGTCTTAGGCGCCGGCGGATGCGGCGTTGCGGGAGTCGCCTGACGCGGCGTTGGGGGCGTTGCGGCAGGCGGCGTTCTTGGCGTCGAGGGTGTCTGGACGGTTTTCGTTGGGGTGGGAGGGGGAGCGGCCCGGGTGACCGTCGCTTCGCTCGCCCGCTGCAATGTGGCGAACAGTTGGTTCAGCCGCACGTCATTCGGGAAGCGCCCCAGCCCCTGCTGGACAATCACGATGGCGCCTTCCACGTCTCCGGTGGCCTGGAGCTTGCGGGCTTGCGCGGTGCACCAGGAGACGAACTCCTCCCGCTCCTTGTCGGCGCGCATCGCCCGGATATTGATGGCGAGCGTGTGGCCCGGGTCGATCGAAAGGATCTCGTTCAAGACCTTGGTGGCCGCTTCGGGATCGGTTTCAGCCAATTCGCGAGCGCGCGCGCCGAGGCCGTCCACATAGGCGACGCGCACGGACGGATTCTGCGGTTCCTTGGCGAATGCCTGGCGGAGCAGATCGAGGGCTGCCTCCTGTTTGCCTTCGGCGGCCTTCTCCTGAGCCGATGCCAGCAAGGCCATGGCCTCGGAGTAGCTGGCGCGGCGCTTGGCGACCATCTTGTTGAGCTCTTCGAGCTCGGGGTCGGCGGGGAACTCAGCGAGAGCCTGCTCAGCGGCGGAGGCGGCGCGCTCGAGCTGATTCGCCTCGAGGGCTTTGTCGATCTTGGAGACCCACTGCGCGCGCGCCTCGCCTCGGGCTTGCTTCTCGCGCCTGGCGCGGACGCGGTCGATTTCGTAGTCGAGGCCGGGGAAGGAGGGGTGGATGGTCCTCAGCAGTTGCCACTGTTCGAGGGCCTCGACGAACCGTTCCTCGTCCTCGTTCAGCCGAGCGCGGGAGACAACGCCCGCGACGAGATCGCGCTTGTCGCGCGCGAGCTTGAGAGCGCGCTGAAAGTGGGACTCGTCCGGGTGCTGTTCGGCGGCGGACTGAAGTATCGCGACGCGGCGGTCGAGGTCGGGTTCGGCTTCGACGCGGCGGTCTGTCTCGGCGATCAGCGCGGAGAGGTTCTGGCGCTGGCGCTCCTCGACGTCAAACTGGAGAGCCTGGAAGAGGGCGTGGCCGGGGTACTTGGCGAGATACTGGCGGCAGATGGCCAGGGACTCGGCGAAATCGCCGTCGGCCATTAACTGGCGGGCCCGTTCATAGGAGCCTTTGATGGCATCCTGTTCGCTGCGGACCTGGTTGTATAACTTCTGGAGCGTGCCGACGCGCTCGGCGTCCGTGTCGGGGGCCTGCTGGTCGAGGGACATCCATTTCTCGAGGTTGGTGAGGGCGGCGGTCACCTCGCCCCGCTGCCAGGCCTGCCGCGCGTCCTGCACGAGGCGGCTCTTTTCGACGCGCAAGCCTTCGAAATCGCGCTCGCGGCGGTCGATTTCGGCGAGGAGGGCCATGGCGTTGGGCTCTCCCGGCCGGAGCTCGAGCAGGCTCTGAACAGCGCTGCGGGCGTGAGCGAAGGCGTTGTTTTCGAGATGGCTTTTGGCCAGTTGAGCCCATTCCTCGATCTTGCGCGCGCGCCGCTGCTTCTCCATGTCGTTCTTGAGCGCCTGCGCGTCGCGGTTCTCGGGATCGAGGTCGAGGGCCTCCTGCACCTTGCGCAAGGCGAGAGGGAATTCCTCTTCCTGCATGAAGCGGCGGGCGCTGTCAAGCAATTGCTGAACGACGATGCGGCGGCGCGCCTGCTCCACCTGCCGCCGCAGCATGGTGATGTCCTGCTCGGCGCAGCCTTCGCTTTCGAGTTCGTTGAGGATCTCTGTGGCGACGTCATATTCGCCGCGTTCGAAGGCCTTGGAGGCGCGCTCGATGCGCGGCTGGATCTTGGCGGGGTCGAAGAGAGAGAGGGCCTCGCCCCGGCACGCCTTCAGGACGGTTTCTCCGAACTCGCGGGCGGTGGTGAAGCGGTGCCAGGGCTGTTTGGCAAGGGCTTTGTGGGTGGCGCGAGCGAGGTTCAGGGGGATGGCGGGATTGAGATCGGCCGCGTTGGGCGGCATTTCGTTGAGGATCGCGTGGGTGAGTTCGGCATCGGAGCCGCCCTGGAACGGCCGCCTGCCTGTGAGCGTCTCATAGGCGACCACGCCGAGGGCGTAGATGTCGCTGGCGACGGTGGCCGGCTTCATCTGGAGCAGCTCCGGCGCCATGTAAGAAAGGGTGCCGCGGATGCTGGTCTGGGTCTTGGCCTCCACGTGAGCGATGCCGAAATCGATGATTTTGACGGAGTCGTCCTCGAGGACGTAGACGTTGGAGGGCTTCAGATCCCGATGGATGAGGCCGCGATCGTGGGCGGCTTGGAGGCCACGAGCCACCTGGGCGATCAGGTTGGAAGCGCGCTCGACGGTGAGGCGCTCGCTTGAGGACCTGATGAGGTCGGCGAGCGTGCAACCCGACAGGAGGGGCATGACGAAATAAGGCCGGTGCTCGCCTTCGACCACCATTTCGCCGATGTCGTAGATCTCGGCGATGTTCGGATGTGTGATGCCTGCCTGTGTGCCCCATTCGCGATAGAAGAGGTCCTTCGCCGCCTGGCTTTCGACATCCAGCAGGGTCTTGAGAGCGACCTCGCGGCGCATGAGAGTGTCGTAGGCACGGTAGACCACGCCCATGCCGCCTCTTCCCAGCACCTCCCGAAGTTCATACCGGGACTTGCCCGGAACAGACGGGTTCATGGTTTGGAGTCCTCCTTGGCCCGAACGCCAGTCGGGTCTATCTTGCTAGATATAGCGTAATCCTCGGGGCCGGCGGATAGAAGGCATGGCCGCGCGGCGGCTGCCCGGAGGCGGGGACAAGCGGTTCGCAGGTTTCGCGAGGTCCAGTTTCTTGAGTTCCCGGGTCAGGACGCCGAGCCGTCCCTCGAGACGATGATGGAAGAGGGCGTCAAATTGGCCGTGGACGGACGGTCGCGGACAGTCCGCGAGTTCAAAGACGAGAATGAGGGTGTGACAGGGCGGCGCGGGTTCCGAGAGCGGGCTGAGTTAGTGCTTGCTCGATCCTCCGATTCGTTTATACTCGTAGTGAGCCACTGAGCGGGAGTAATTCAGTGGTAGAATGCCAGCTTCCCAAGCTGGACGTCGTGGGTTCGAGTCCCATCTCCCGCTCCATGTCTTCAATTGAGTGAAGCGGTTGCACACCGCCGGTCCCGCCTTGGTGCTTCGGCCTCTCTCCCACGAGCCGAGTGATGACGCAGTAAAAACCTGCCTGGACAGCGCAAGCACACTCCCGCCTGATCCACTCATCGGCCCGAACTGGGATTTCAAACCCGCTGATGAACATCAAACCTACAAGATAAATGGTCTCGGGAGCGCGACCGGCAACCAACAGAGCGTAGCGTGGCGCAAGCCAACCCGCAATTCAACACTGCATTTCAGCGATTTGCCGGAAATCGGCAAGATTTTACCTGTCAAGGCAAAGTAGAAAGTTCCGCTTCCCAGCAAAGTAGAACGTTCCGGTTTTGAGAGTCCACTCGGGAAGTGCGTGGTAGTCTGTGCGTGCCGGTGACGCGGAGACGGGCTCTGGT
>JACADU010000361.1 GCA_013388415.1 Bryobacteraceae bacterium | reverse complement strand
GGATTCGAGTCTCTTATTTTCGGCCTGGAGCCGCTCTACCTGGGCCTCGAGCTGGCCGCCGCGCTCGCGGGCGTCGTTCAAGGAGGACTGAAGGGCGGCGATGCGCTGCTCGGCTTGGGCCAGATTGCGAACGGCTTCGAGCCGCTTGGACTCGTCTGGCGGCGCGGGCGGGCGGGCGGGGAGCGCGGGCACGATGCCTTCAGAGTCCATCTGGGCGCGCAGCGCCTCGATTTCGCGTACCCGCTCTGCGATCTCGGTTTTGAGCTTTGCCTGTTCGGCGGCGTTCTGGGCTGCGCCGAGAATGATCTGCTCGTTCTTGCGTCGCTCGCTGAACCAGAGCCAAAGGAACACGGCGGTTGTGGCGGCGAGCAGGGCGGCGGCGAGGCGTGAAGGGTGATGCACGGGACTACTCTCTCTTCCTGGAGCGCATGGCGAAGCGGCTGCGGTAGTTGATTTGGAGGCCGGGCGAGGCGAGCTCCACGGTGAAACTGCGCGGCGTATCCGGCGGGATCTCGATGTCGATGGCCCACATGGCATTGAGGCGCGAGACGGCGCCGGCGATCATGGGGGCGATTTCAGTCTGAGCGCGGGCGAAGAGGGCTTCGCCGCCGGTGGCCTGCATCATCTGCTGGAGACCGGTTTGGTAGGCCTCGTTAAGGCGGTCGCGAAGGAAGGCGAGGTGAGTGGCGAAGACCGGCGCGTCGAGTTCGGCGAGCGAGGAGGCGACCTTGGCGGTCTTTTCGCGGATGAGGGCCTCGGGGAAGCGGCGGCTGAGGTCGCGGGAGTCGCTGTAGTTGATGACCGGGTTGGTGTAGTCCTCGCGGTAGTTGTAGATGTTCGAATCGGTGACGCAGAGGACGGCGGTGCGAACGCCGGTTTTGTGGAGGATGGAGCTGGCGAGGATGCAGGCGGGCTCGAGGCTATCCAGGAGGTTGGCGCGGCCGGTGATGGCGAGGGCGTTGAGTGCGGCGGCGGCGGCGGCGCGGTCAGGGGTGGGGTCGAGCAGAACCTGAAGGCCGTCCTGAACGCGGAGGAGTCCGATCCATGCGGATGGGGGGAGTTTTTCGATTTCGGCGAGGAGGGCCTGGCGGGCGGCATCGGCGAGGGTGAGGTCGCCGGTGAGGTCGGAGACGATGAGGAGAAGGAGGGGGGCATCGGCGCCGCGAGTACGGACGATTCTGGCGGGTTTGCCTTCGACCTTGATGGTCAGCGCGGAAGAGTCGATCGGTTGGCCGTTGGCGGGCCATGCGGTGATGCGGCGGACGATGCGGGCATGGCGCTGCGCTGGGGCGGACAGCAACAGCGGAATGAAGTCCCGGCGGGTCATGTTCAGAAGCTGAACCTGAGGCCGACCTGGATGACGCGGCCGCCGCGGGATCCGATGATCTTGCCGGCGTTGGCGTTGGGGGCCGATTCAGTTCCTATGAAGACATCAGGGTCGTTCCAGACGCCGAGGTTGATGAAGTTGAAGCCGGAGGCGTTGAGTTCGATGGCGCGCTCCTGATCGATGGCGAAGCGTTTGCTGACGCTAAGGTCGTGGTTTTGGGTGGTGGGATTGCGGAGGGTGGGGTGGGTGCGGGGGCCGTTGCCGAGGGAGAAATCGCTGGGGTGGGAGAAGGCGGCGGGGTTGAACCAGAGATCGGGTCCCTGGTTGGCGACGTTGGGATCGACGCCATCGACGACGTTGACGCGGACGGTTGCAAGGACGGTGCCGGTATTGTTGAACTGGGCGCGGAGGGCGAGGGGTTCGCCGCTGGCGACGGAGGAGATGCCGCTCAGGGACCAGCCGCCGGTGAGATGACGGCGCCAGTCGCCGAAATTCAGGAAGGGCTTGTTGACGCCGATGGGAAGTTCGTACATGTAACTGAGCGAGAGGCGGTGTGGGTTGTTATAGGCGGTGAGCGACCACTCGTTGCGGGAGTTGAAAAAGTCCTGGCGGCCGTAGGGACCACTGTAGTCGTCGTACTGGCGGGAGTATTCGTAGAAGGCGGTGAGAGAGAGGCCGGTGGACGTGCGCTTTTCGATGCGGAGTGAGGCGGCTTCACGGCGGTAGCGCCCGGCGGGCCAGAGCGAGCTGGGTTCGAAGTTGAGGTACTGGGGGTAGGGGCGGAGGAGGCGCCGGAAAGACTCGTCGTTGAGCTTGTCGCGGTAGACGAGTTGATCGGGGTGGATGGCGTTGGGATTGACGGTGGCGCTGCCGACAAAAAGATCCCGGCCCCAGGACAGGCCGAGGCTCCCGGTGATGGTGAAGCTGCCGGGAAGTTCGCGTTCGTAACTGAGGCCGGCGGACTGATAGAAGGGCTGGCGTCCGGAACGTTCGACGAGGTCGGGACCGGTGAAGTTGGCGGCGTCGCCGCGCAGGTCGGGCAATGGGCTAGAAGGCGGGGGGACGCCATCGCGGAGCGTGATGGCCGGATAAAGCTGGATGTTCTGGGAGAAGAAGGTGGAGTATCCGTTGAAACCCTGCGTGCCCCACTGGCTGTTGTAGATGGGGGCGGGGGTGTAATTGATGGAGTAGGAAGCGCGGAGGACGGACTTGCGGTTGCCGCGAGGGTTCCAGGCAACGCTGACGTTCGGCTGCGGCTTCAGGACATTGGGCATGAACGAGCGGCCCTGGCTGTCCTGGCCGGCAAAGACGAGAGCGCCGGGACGGCCGTTTTCGGGGTTGAGGACGGAGAGGTCGATGGTGGACTGGCGGTCGTAGCGCTCGCTGCGCGGGGTGGCGTATTCGAAGTTGATTCCACCGCTGAGCGTGAGATCGGGGCGGATTTCCCAGGTGTCCTGGACGATGAAGGCGCTGCGCGAATTGCGGAAGTAGGACGGAGATGGGACGAGGCTGACCTCGGTGTAATCGGAGAGGCCGAGGAGCATGCTGGCGAAGCCGTGGCCAGTGTTGACGATGCCGGGGAGGCTGGTGAGGTAAGAGCGGAACTGGAAGAAGCCTGAGGGGAACTGAGGAACGAAAGTGTTGACCTGAGTGCGGACGAACTGGAGGACAAAACGCAGATTGTGCTTATTGCGTTTGAGGGAGTGGGAGTTGGTGAAGACCCAGGTATTGCGGGCTGTGCGGGAGACGGGATTGGCTCGGCCCATGGCGAGGTAATTGCCGGGCCGGAAAACCGGGAAGACATCGGCGTTGACGCCCTTGAGGCCGAGTTCGGCGTCGAAATCGCCGGGGTCGGATGAGTTTTTGGAATTGTCGCGATAGAGCTCGAAGGTGGCCGTGTTGACGCTCTGAGGGGAGGCGGTGAAGGTATGTTCGAGGGAGACGCGGCGGTTTTCGTAGATGCGGTCGGGGACGGCGGAATCGGCGGCATTGGGGATGTAGCGGGCTGTGCCGGCAGTGCCATTGGTGAAAGAGAGGGTTCCGGCGAGCTGGTGTTTCTCGAGGAAGGTGTGATCAACCTTGGCAATCATTCCGTCGGCGGTGTTGGTTTCCGGGGCGACGATGAAGTAGTTGTTGCGGAAGAAGGGACCGGCATCGGCGTTGGGAGTGGGGTAGTAGTTGAGGATGCGGCGGGTGACGGGGTCCTGGCGGGAGAGGGGGATGATGGATTGTGGGAAGATGTCGCGGACGTTCTGAAGGTTGGACTCTGAGACCGGCTGGGAGGGGTCAAAGCCGGAGTTGAGGCGGTTGCTGGCTGGGTCGTAGATGCGGAGAGGTTCGCCGGCGGGGTCGACGACGAGGCGGTAGTCGCCGTCGCGTTCGGGGAGGATGGGGACGGTGCGCAGGTAGGAGCGGCCGATGCGTTCGCGGAGCCCCTCGTAGCTGATGGAGAAGAAGGTATTGCGGCCGGTCGGGTAAAGCTTGGGGATGGTGACGGGGCCGCTGAGGTTGAAGCCGAACTGGTTTCGGCGGAGGAGGTTCTTAGTGCCGCCGCGCTGGGCGATTTCGTGGGGGACGGCGTCGAGGAAATCGTTGCGGAGGTTCTCGAAGAGCCGGCCGTGGAACTGGGCGCGGCGGCTGGGTGCGGCCCCTGCCCGGCGGCGGGAGTCGCCGCGAAGGCCCATGTCGCGGGAGAGAACTTTGAACTCCTCGGCGGCGCGTTCAATTTCAGTGCGTTTGATTTCGCCGCGGGGAGGAGTGGCGGTTTGGGCCTCGAGGCGCGCCATGCAGGAGAAAGACAGGAGGACTACAACGCGGCGCATCCTGGAATCTTCAGTGTATCCCGCGAGGGCGCTCGGAGGCTCCCGCGCGCCGGGCGGGAGCAGAGCCCGAAAACCGCCAAGACCGGCGGCGATGGTCTTGAAGATGTCAAGATCCGAGTGGCGCCGCCATTGGTGATCTCCAGCACCGCCGAATTGGATGGGCGCAGTGTCAGGACGCGAAGGCGTCGTAGACTTGCAGGTATGACGCGCTTGAGTCTGGCGGTGAGCGCCCTGATCCTCGCGCCGCTTGCGGTGGCGCAACTGACGGAGAAGCAGAAGATCGCCGATCTGGAGTCGCTGGCCGCGATCTACGCGAAGAACTATGCTCCCCACGACTGGAAGAAGGCGGCGTTCGACTTCGACCTATTCGATCTGCGTCCGTGGGTGGAGCGAGTCAAAGCGACGCATGACGACTACGAATACTTCGACGTTCTGATGGAGTATGTGGCGAGCCTGCGCGACGGGCACACGACGATGATTGTGCCTTCGTCGTTCAGCGCGAATCTCGGCTTTACGGTGGACATCTACGACGGGAAGGTGCTGATCGACTCGATCAACCGCTCGGCTTTGCCGCAGGAGCAGTATCCTTTTGCGATTGGCGATGAGCTCGTGAGCGTGGACAACATCACGGCGGAGGAGTGGATCGGCCGGTTGCGGAAGTATTATCCGGCGGGGAATGCCAGGACGTCGAGGCGAAACGCTGCGGCAGCGATCGTGGCGCGGAGCCAGGCTCGCGTTCCGTGGCTCAGCAGGCTCGGCGAGACGGCGGAGGTAGTGGTGAGGCGGGAATCTGGCGAACTGGAGACGTACACCATACCGTGGCGGAAGTCGGGGATCCCGATCGACTTCGCTGGGCCGGTACCGGATCTGATTCGTGGGAGGGAGGGGCGGGAGGTAGTAGAGGAACCGCGGGGAGAGAACGACCTGCTGGCTCCGTGGCAACGCCCGCTGGAAAAGCTGATGGAGGTGAGCGTGGCGCGGGAAGACCGCACGGCGCTGGGGGTCGGCGCACAGGCTCCGAGCTTCGCGCTTCCAGAGGGATTCGAGCAACGTCTGGGGCGGACTTCCAGCGAGGTCTTCTACAGCGGGCGGTATGTATCGGAGGGGTTGCGGATCGGTTTCATCCGGATCCCGAGCTACAGCCCTCCGGTTTCGGCAGCGCAGGCGGTAGCGGGCTTCGAGCGCGAGATTCAGTGGATGCAGGAGAACACGGACGGGCTGATCATCGACGACACGCGGAATCCCGGAGGGTCGGTGAGCTACGTGGAAGAGCTGTGCCGGCGGCTGATTCCAAAGACCTTCCGGTCGATCGGATTCGAGGTGCGGGCGACGCTGGCGTTTGTGGCTCCGTTCCTTCAATCGTGGCAGCAGGCAAGGGCTTCAAACCAGCCGGAGTGGGTGGTTGCCGGCTATGAAGAACGCGCCAAGAGGGTGCTGGAGGCGTATGTTCAGAACCGGGGCAAGACGCCGCCGGTGTCGCTGACAAATCCGTGGATGGATCTGGAGCCTGCGAGAAATGGAAGCGGGCAAGTGGCGGCGTACACGAAGCCGCTGATGGTGCTCGTGGACGAGTTCTCATCGTCGGGGGGAGACATGTTTCCGGCCACCCTACAGGATGCCAAGCGGGCGCTGATCTTCGGGTACCGGACGAACGGGCTGGGGGGAAGCGTTGTGAATTGGCCGGACGGTCTGAACTTCAGCGAGTTTGGCACGCGCGTGACGGTGACGCTGATGATCCGGGCGGAGAATGTGGAGTGTAGCGAGCTGCCTGCTGCTCCGTATGTGGAGAACATCGGAGTGCGTCCGGACATCGAATACGACTGGATGACAAGGGAGAACCTGATGTCGCGCGGGCGGCCGTTTGTCGAGGCGTTCACCCGCGCGATGACGGAACACATCCGGAAAGCGCAATAGGATGCGGGCGTTTCAGAAGCGGTAATAGAGGCCGAACTGGATGACGCGGCGGGCGCTGGCGGTACTGGTGATGCGACCGAAGGTGGTGGAGTTGATGTTCTGGTCGCCAATGTAGAAGCTGGGCGAATTGCTGAAGTTGAACCACTCGGTGCGGAACTCCAGACGCTGCTTCTCGGTGATCTGGAAGTTCTTGAGAAGGGCGAGGTCGGCGCTAAGGAAGCGCGGTCCGTAGAACATCCGGCGCTGGAGGCTGCCGATTTGGCCAGGGCCGGGGTTGAAGAAGGCCTGGCCGGAGAAGCCGGGGCGGCCGTCCGCGGCGGCGCCGCGGCCGGTGGCGGGGTCGATGGCCGACTGAGCGACCATGTAGGGGCCGTTGCCGGTCATGTAGAAGCCGACGATCTCATCGAGTTGGGCGCCGTCGAGGAGGGTCGTGGCGGTGTTGTTGGCGCTGCGGCCCGCGCGATTGAGGGTGTTGCGGGCGGAGAGGACCGAGAATGGAGAGCCGGACTGCCAAGTGAGGAAGCCGGACAGGGACCAGCCGCCAATCGCGTGGTTGATGATCGCGTTGTCCACGGCCAATGGCTTTCCTTTGCCGAAAGGGAGTTCCCAGACGCCGTTGGCCTTGAAGGCATGCCGCAGGTCGAAGGGCGTAGGCGAGTATTCGATGGCAGCGTTGTTGAGGTCGAGGAAGGCTTCGAAGCGTTGCTGCGTGTCGCCGGCGGCGTCGCTGAGGCTCTTGGCCATGGTGTAGTTGGCCTGGAGCTGGAAACCCTTCTGAAAACTCCGCCTGAAGTCGATTTGGAGCCCGTGGTAGTTGGCGGCGGAGTAGTTGGTCATCAGGTTGGTACCGTAAGCGTTGGTGTTGGTATAGAACTGGACCGGGCCGTTGAGTCCGTTGGTGACGTAGACATGACCGAGGCCCGCGGCTTCGCCGGTTTCGATGAGGCCACGGACGGTGCCGTTGGTGAGGAAACCGCCACTGGGCATGGCGGCGAAGACGGGCAGGGGCACGCTGCCGGGGAGGCTGGGGTTGTAGACGGGGTTAAACACCCCGGTGGCGGCGCGGGCGATTTCGCCGTTGCGGCGGGCGTTGATGAAGTCGTTAAGGAAGGGCGTGTTCAGGACCTGGATCTGGTTGTAATCGAAGGCGCGAAACTGCTTGACGGCGCGGTTGCCTACATAACGGCCTTCGAGGATTCCGCCGAACAATTCACGCTGAACGCCGAAGCTCCACTGCTGGACGTAAGGCGTGCGGAGGTTGGGGTCGGGCATGGCGAGGGCATTGGCGGCGGGGTCATTGGCGAAATTCTGGGCGTAGGTGCGGGGGACCTGGAATGCGGGAGCGCTGATGGCTGGAACGCCGGCGCCGACTCTGGAGGTTAGGTTGGTGATGGAGCGCGAGGCTTCCAGACCGGCGTTTGTGGCAGTGCTGTTGTCAAGGGCGCGGATAAACTCGTCGTTGGGGAAATTGACCGAGTAGCCGGCGCGAATGACCGTCTTCCCGTCGTCATTGAAGGGCTGCCAGCTGATGCCGACATTGGGCCCGAAGTTGTTCCAGTCCTTGTTGTACCAGGGCCTGCCCGCGGAAGCTCCGGCGAAGTCCAGCGTGCCGGTGGGGCTCAGGAGGGTCTGAATGGGGTTGTTGTTTTGCAGCACGGGGAGCAGAGCGAGGCTGTCGCGTTCGGTCACGGGCGTGTAGAATTCCCAGCGCAAGCCCGCAGTGACAGTGAGGCGGCGGTTGACTCGCCATGTGTCGTTCACATAGAAAGCGAGGTTTTGAAGCTGGAAGAAGCGGCGCAGTTCGGCCAGCGGGACGTAGCCGCTCGTGCGGGATGTCACGTTGAAGCGTTGGACGCCGCTGGTGAGGAAACCGCCGGTAAGGGCGAGCAAGGCGTTGGCGTTGGTGAGGTCCTGTGAGCGGATGCCGGGGAGCTGGGCTCCGGTAAGGGCGAGAGAGTTGCCCGCGCTCATGCCGAGAGTGTAGCTCGGGATGACGTCGAAGCTGGTGTAGCTGTCGGTGGTGATGCGCTGGTACTGCCCGCCGAAGGCGATGGTGTGGCGGCCTTTGATCCAGGTGGCGTTGTCCTGAAGATTATATGTATTGGTGGTCCTGCCTTGAGGGCGGAAAGTGTTGACGGGGCTTGAAATGAGTGGCAGGGTGAAGGCGGCGGCGCCGAGGTTTTCGCTGGAGAGGAAGTCGCCGGGGGCGAGATTGAAGCCGCCGCGGAGTTCGTTGGTGAGGCTGGATGTGGGGACGAAGGACCAAGTGACCGAGACGAGGTTGGTTTCGTTTTCGTTGCGGACGGCGGGCGCAGTGCTGTAGCCGGAGGCTTCGGCGTCGGGGCGGTCGTCGATGTCGCGGTTCCAGAGATAGGTGCCGCTGAGGCGGTGGCGCATGGAGAGGACGTAGTCGGTCTTGGCGGTCACGTTGTCGCGCGTGCGGTTATCGCGCATGTTGAAGGCGTAGCCGCCGGTGTTGAGACCGTCGCCAATGTCGGTTCTGTTGATGGTCGACGGCAGTTGCGCGATGAGGGCGCGGGTGAAGGAGTCGGGCTGTATGCCGGCGATTTGGAGGAGGTTGGCCGACTGGAGATTGCCGGCAGTGTCGCGATAGCGGAAGATGCCGGCGCGGGCTGTGCCGGTGAGGATGGTCCGCGTCTGCGGCGCCTGCTGGCGCAGCCGGAATGCTTCGTAGTTCGTGTAAAAGAACAGCTTGTCCTTGACGATTGGCCCGCCGAGAGAGCCCCCGATCTGGTTCTGGTTGAGGAACGGGCGGGAGGCGCCGTTCTTATTGTTGAACCATGTATTGGCGCTCACGATGTTGTTGCGGTTGTACCAATATGCGGCGCCGTGGAGCTCGTTTGTGCCGGAGGGAGTGACAAACGTGACCTGAGCGGCTCCGTTGCCGAGCCCGGCGTTCGTATTCGAAGTGGAAACGGTGAACTCGGCGACCTGATCGAGCAGAAGGAGGTTGGGCAGGTAATCAAGGGCGTTGGTGCGGATGAAGTTGTCCTGGATGTTGACGCCGTCGATGGAGATGTTGGTAAACGAGGGGCGCATGCCGTTGATGGTGGTGCTGGTGCGGCTGTTGGATCCAATCCCGGCTTGTGTGGAGATGAGTCCCAAGGGGCTGCGATTGAGGACCGGGAGGCGGCGGACCTGGGAATTCGTAATTGTGGTGGCGACTTCGGCGTTGGAGCTCTGAACGCCGACCACGTCGGCGGTCACCTCGACTGTCTCGACCTGCTGGGAAACTTCGAGCGTGATGGCTTTCATGGAGAGCTCGAGTCCGGGGTCCACTTTGAGGCGGCGGATGACCTCCTTGCGGAAGCCGGCCATCTCGACGGAGAGGTCGTAATAAACGGGCTGCAAGGACGCGAAGAAATAGCCGCCATCCTGGCCGGACTTGACGCTCTGGATGGGAGAATTGCCTCCCGCGAGGTACAGATTGACAGTTGCGGCGGGAATGGCGGCGCCCGATGCGTCAAGCACCGTCCCGCTCAAGCGGCCGGTGTTCTGGCCGTAGGCGGCGAGTCCGCACGCCGCGACTGTGGCGATGGTCAAGAATCGCAATCTCACTTGGGATGTTCCTTCCACCAACGGAGTCGTACCTAGCGGGCGCTAAGTTCGCTTTTGCTTCAATTGTAACACCATGAGGGGACTGAACATTTGTAACAAAACGCCTCAGCGGGGTGTGTCAAGAGAGCCACACCTAGAGCTACCAAGTGCCCATGCGGAGAGTCAGGCCCGCCGTGAATTCGAGCGAGTGTGACAAGTCGTAGCCGAATAAGGGATTGAGGGCAGAGTACCTGTAGGCGATACGGGCGATTCTGAACTGTAGGGCGCGGTTCAGGCGGTAGTCGACGCCGGCGCCGGCAGAGAGGGAGAAGCCGCTGTCTTCTTTCAGGGTGAGGTATTCGGGGTAGGCCGGGGAGTTGGAAGCGGGTTTAGGGGGGCGGGCTTGGGCGGCAGCTTTGAGGACAGGATCCTCGGTTTCGATTGTGGCCTTGGCGACGCCCATGAGGAACTGAGCGTGGGGCTTCCACCTGCTCGATCCGGAACCCGTCCATTTGGCGCCCGCCAGGAAGGTAAGGAAGTCGCCACTCTGATGCTTGCCGAGGCTCATGAGGTTGCAGCCGGCGAGTTCGAGGACCGCCTGGGTGGAAGGAGTCAGCCGGAGGTTGCCCGTCCCGCCGCCACCGAGGCACCAAGCGCCACCGCTGCCGGGGAAGTACTGGGTATGCGCCGTCATCTCGAAATCCACGGGCGCGACGCCGGGGTGGCCGGGGGGGATCTCCCTGTGGACCTTTCGTGGCTGGAACGTGGACACGCGAGGATCACCGACGTTGGGGCGGTCATCCCGGTACCAGGGTTTCTTGAACCGCATGAGGTTGGCAAAAGTCCTCGCCGGGTTGAGGCCACCGCGGAGCAAGGCGCGCGCAACGATGTTTTCGAAGCGCTTTTCCAGCGGCACCACGATGTACTGGTCGATCGCGTCCTCACCGAGCATCCATGCGACGCCGATGGTGGGCGTGATGACGTGGTCAACGAAGCCTTGCTGCGGGTAATACTTCTGGATCTTGCCGATGGAGGCTTCGCTGAGGGGGCCGAGCTCAAACTGGGTGCTGTAGATATAGGCGAAGGTGGCGGCGCGCATACGGCTCTCCCAGTAAGCGCGGTCGCGGCCGAAACGGACGGGACAGAAGCGGCGGTCGTTCTGAGTCCAGATGAAGCCGCTGACGGCTCCCTGCATGGGGTGACCGATGTAGTTGACGAAGAACGGATCGCCGTCGGACCAGCCGTGCATGTTCCCCACAGCCTGGCCGTACTCGGGCCAGAACTTGCCCTTCAAGCCCTCTCTGGTTCCAGGCTCCGTTCCCAGGCGGAAGGCGTGCTGAACTGCCAGGAACATGCCCGACTGCCAGAAGAGGCGCTTCCAGTTTACGCCCGGGGGCGGGCCAGCCATCTCGAGCTGCTCCTCGGCAGCAGCGTTCGCGGCATCGCCGGCGGGAGAATCGGCAGCCGCCGGTTCTTGGGCGGCGGCGGGCAGCACGGCGATTACCACAAGGGCTATGCAGAAGAAGTATGCAAGCATCTCGAATCTCTATCCAGGTTACGCTCGATGACGGCCGGCGGTTGCAGCGCGGTCTACTTAACAGCCGCCAAATTCTTCTCGTGGAAGGACTTGTTGAAGGCCGCCAGATCCGTGTCCAGGGTCGATTTCAACAGCTTTAGCTGGACGTTGATCTTGGAGGTGAGCTCTTCGTGAAGCTGGTAGCTCTGGGCGGTTGGGGCGGCATCGGCGCTGCCGGCGATGGAGGCCAGAGCGGCCAGCTTGTTGTTCAGTTTGATGGGATAGTTGAGTGGGTCCTGGCTGGAGCGGAGTCTGGTCTGGTAGAGTTCCTCCTCGACGGCGGTGAGTTTCTTCGAGATCTCTTTCGCCTGGTGTTCGAGTTCCTTGTGTTTGGAGGACCAGTCGTCGAGCTGACGTTTGACTTCGCGAATGCGGATGATGGCCTCGTGGGTTTCGGTGAGTTTGTCGCGGATTTGAAGGAGGAGGGCAAGCTGCTGGTCGAACTCCTCCTGCGTGGTCTTCAGCCGGGGATCCTTACGGACTTCGAAATCCGAGGTGAGCGTAGCGCCATTGACCGTGAGCCGGGCCTGATATCTGCCGGGCGTGGCGCGCGGCCCGCGAGTTGAGCCGGCCCAGAGGATGAGGCCGGGGAACGATTTGGCGTCCTCGTGGCGGAGGTCCCACTCGAAGCGATTGAAGCCCTGCTTGACGGTGAACCGGGCTCCGGCGGGGCCGGCGCGGCGGCCCTGCGGTTGAGGTTCACCTTCGCCTTGCTGTTTTGTGGAGAACTTGCGCACGGTCTTCTTTGTGGCGAGGTCGGCGATTTCCAGCGTGGCTTCTCCTTTGGGTTCCTGGGAGACGAGGAAATGGAAGACCGCGCCGGACGGCGGGTTTTCGCCGAACGTGTCTCCAGGCGTGGCGGGAACGCGGAATCCCGTGGTGCGGTAGGCCGGCTCGACCGGGAAGAAATGATCGCCCTGAGGCCTGGAGCTTCCGGCATAACTTTGGATGACGGAGAGGTCATCGAGAACGTAGAAGCTGCGGCCTTTCGTGGCGACAACGAGGTCGTTCATCTCCTTGTGGAGTGCGAGGTCGGTGATGGGCACGGCGGGCAGGTTCAACTGAAGCGGCTGCCAGTTGGCTCCGTCGTCGAAGGAGACGTACATGCCGGTTTCGGTCCCGGCGTAGAGCAAGCCCGCGACGCGGGGGTCTTCGCGCACGACGCGGGTGAACGCGCCATCGGGGATGCCGTTCACGATCCTCGTCCAGGATTTGCCGCCGTCGGAGGTGCGGTAGAGATAAGGCCGGAAATCGTCGTGTTTGTACATGGTGGCGGCGAAGTACGCCTTGCCGGGGTCGTGGGGAGACGCCTCGATGGAGTTGATCTGAATCCACTCGGGCATAGCGGGCGGTTTCGGCGTGACGTTCGTCCAGCTCTTGCCGTTGTCGCTGGTGACGTGGACAAGACCATCGTCGGAGCCTGCCCAGATGAGGCCGGCTTTGAGAGGCGATTCAGCGACGGTGAAGATGGTGCCGTAGTACTCGACGCCGGTGTTGTCCTTGGTGATGGGTCCGCCGGAAGGACCGAGTTTCGACTTGTCGTTTCGTGTCAGGTCGGGGCTGATGGGGGTCCAGGACTGACCTTCGTTTGTGCTGAGGAAGAGCATATTGCCGGCGGTGTAGAGGCGATTGGGGTCGTGCGGGCTGAAGAGGATGGGGAAGTTCCATTGGAAGCGGTACTTCATGCTCTCGGCGCCGCAGCCCATGGGATTATCGGGCCAGACGTTGATAGCGCGGGTCTGTCCGGTGCGGTGGTCGTAGCGGGTGAGGTAGCCGCCGTAGGAGCCGGCGAAGACGACGTTGGAGTCCTTGGGGTGGGGTGCGATCCAACCGGATTCGCCGCCGCCGACGTCCCACCAGTGCCGTTCGGTGATGCCGGAGCCGGCGCTGCGGGAGGCGATGCGGATGGTGGAGTTGTCCTGCTGGGCGCCGTAGATGTTGTAGGGGAAATCGTTGTCGAGAGCGACGCGGTAGAACTGCGCTGTGGCCTGATCCTGGGCTGTCCAGCGGCGTCCGCCATCGGTGGAGACATTGGCGCCGCCGTCGTTGCCCTCGATCATGCGGGCGTTGTTTTCGGGATCGATCCAAAGGTCGTGGTTGTCGCCGTGGGGGGTGGCAAGGGTGCGGAAGGTCGCGCCGCCGTCGTCGGAGCGCCAGAAGCCGACGTTGAGAACGTAGACACGGTCGAGGTTCTGCGTGTCGGCATAGATGCGGGAGTAATACCAGGCGCGCTGCCGGAGGTTGCGGTCAGTGTTCGTGCGGCGCCAGGTTGCGCCGCCGTCGTCGGAGCGGAAGACACCGCCGCCATTGCCGTCTTTGTCCTCGGCTTCGATGATGGCCCAGACGCGCTCGGGATTGACCGGTGAAACCGTGATGCCGATCTTGCCAAGGATTGTTTTCGGCAGTCCGGCGTTCCTGGTCAGGTCTGACCATGTTTCGCCGCCGTCTGTCGATTTCCAGATGCCGCTTTCGGGACCGCCGGACTCAAGAGACCACGGAGTGCGTTTGACCTGCCAGAAGGAGGCGTAAAGGACATCGGGATTGGAGGCGTCGGCGGCGAGGTCGATGGCGCCGGTTTGCGCCGATTTGAACAGGATGCGCTTCCAGGTTTTGCCGCCGTCGGTGGTTTTGAAGATACCTCGTTCTTCGTTCGGACCGAAGATGTGGCCGAGAACGGCTGCCCATGCGACGTCGGGGTTCTTCGGGTGGACGCGCACGCGGGAGATATGGCGGGAATCGCCGAGGCCCACGTGCTTCCAGGTTTTGCCGGCGTCGGTGGACTTGTAGACGCCGTCGCCGTGGCTGACGTTGCCGCGGATAGGGGACTCGCCCATGCCGACGTAGAGGACGTTGGGATTCGAGGCGGAGACGCCGATGGCGCCGACGCTGCCGGTTTTGAGGTAGGGGTCGGTGACGGGGATCCAGGTGTCGCCGCCGTCGGTGGTTTTGAAGACGCCGCCGCCGGTAGCTCCGAAGTAGTAGACATCGCGTTGGCCGGGGACACCGGCGACGGCAGTGACGCGGCCGCCGCGAAACGGTCCGACGAGGCGGTACTTGAGTTCAGTCCAAGCTGGCTTTGGCGGTTCGGCCGCGAAGGCAGCCGAGAAGAGGCACAAGCAGGTGACAAACATGCGCATGAGCGACCCTGAGCCGGTAGTGACCGGATGCTCCAGTATCCCAGGAGCGATAGTCTTTTGGGTAGGGAGACTTTATGATCCGGCTCTTGACGTTGACTCTGGTTGGGTCAGCCCTGGCGGTGGCCGCCGGGCGGTGCACGGTGGCGGCGGCTCCACAGCCGATCGCGGCCGAAGGGGCGGCGGAGTTGGTGAGCGCGGTCGCGATTGAGTGTTCGGGGTTGGCGGCTGGGCAGGTGGTTGAGGGGTCGGTTGGAGTCTCGTTCTCGCGGAGGGTCTCAAACCGGCGAAGCGGGGAAGTGCTGGAAGGCCCGGTATTTGAGCTGGAGGCGGCGCCGGGGGTCTGGACGGCATTCCCGGCGGCGGCTGTGCTGGCGGATCAGGCCACGGTGCGATTCGACAACCTGCGGTGGACGGCAGGCTCGAACGGCGCTTTCAATCTTCGCGTTCGCGGGGTGCGGGTGGACGCCGCAGCCGAGAGGGTGGAGGCTTCGGTGAGGCTGTTTCTGAGTGAGAGGCTGGACCTGCCGGTTCAACGGGTCGCCGTGGGGGAGGGCCAGAATTCGCTGGCCGCGGCGTTGATGAATACGCTGGCGACGCGAGGACCGGCGCCAGGCGCAGACGCGGATTTTCGGGCCATGATGCGATTGCAGCCGCCGGTGGCCGCCGTCAGGGTGACGGAGGGCTACCCATCGGCGTTTGCAGCGGGGACCCGGTTTCTCATCCGTTTCGCGGGCGTGCCGGAAGGAGTGCGGATGCTGCTGCCGGACGTGGTGGCGGGTTCGTCGGGCATGTTCCCCACGCGCAGCGGTGTTTTCGGGCGGGCTGCGGATGCGGGCGGGCAGACAATTGACGGCTCTCCCCAGCTTCTGCTGGTGAGGGTGATGGGGGCGCAGATCAACGGGGAGGGCGGGCTGGCGGCGGCAAGCGGGTTTGGGGCGCTTCGCGCGGCGGAGACGGGCCGGGGGACGCCTTATGGGGTTTACGAAGTGGTTTCGGCCGATGCAGCGCGGATGGAGTCGGCGGAGATTCCGGCTTGGGTTGCAGTGCCGCCGGGTTTCGATACTCCGTTCGGGGAAAGCATTGTGCGTCCGACGGTGCTGCTGGCGCCCGTGAGTGAGAGCGAGGGGGCGCATCCTACGGCGCCGGTTCCGCGATACAAGCCGGTAAGTCCGGCGGCGGATTGCGAAATTGTCGGGGATTGCACGGCGCTGTGGTTCCCGCGGATGCGGATTGTGGAACCATCGCCGCTGAACTTCACGGCGGTGGCGGGCGGCGGTCTTCAGATCGGCCGCGCGGGCGTCAACAACGACGGCGGAGGACTGTTGGAGTGGCGCGTCGGGGTCAGGGCCCCCGCCGGCTTTACATGGCTGTCGAACAGCGATGGAACGGGCGTGCAGAACGGAGGGATTCAATACGATGTCAATCCGGCGGGGCTTTCGCCGGGCGATTACGAGGCGCAGCTCGTTTTCGAGCAAATTGCTCCGCCGACCGGGCGGCGCGATGAGCGCGCGTACACAGTGAGACTCAAAGTGACTCCGGCCCCGGTGACGCCGCCGCCGGTGACACCGCCTGTCAAGCCGCCGCCAACGGCGCCGGCGCCGCAGATCGAGAGCGTCACCATCGGCCCTGCGCGACTCGGCCCGCCGTTCGCTGCCGGCTCGCTGATTCAGGTGACAGGCACATTTTTCGGCGAGCGGCCGGAGGCGAATGTGGCGGGGGTGGCGGCCCAAGTGGTCACGGCGGCGGGCGGCGTGATAGGCGTCATTCTGCCGGAAACTCTGCCGGCAGGGCGGCATCCTTTGGTGGTGCGGTCCGGAGAGGTCTCGAGCGCTGCATGGATGATCGAGGTCGTGCCGTCTGCGCCCGTTCTGCTGTTCGCGCTGAACGAGGACGGCGCGCCGAATTCAGCGGATGCCCCGGCTGCGCGCGGGGGGTTGATCCATCTTTACGCGACTGGACTGCCGGTGGGAGCAACGGCAGGCGCGATGATCCACGACCGCGGGGTGGACACGACGGTGGAAGAGGGCGGCAAGCCGGGCGTCAGGCTCATTCTGATTCAAGTTCCATCGGATCTGCCGGCGATGAAGACCACGGCGGCTGTCACCATCGGAGGCGTTGTCAGCCATCCGCTCGACATCTGGATCCGGTGAGAACGAGCCATGTATCTGCTCCGATTCGCACCACTGATCCTGAAGAACGCGCTGCGCAACAAGCGGCGGAGCCTGCTCACCATTTTGAGCATTTCGATTTCGATCTGCCTGCTGGCGACGATGTTTTCGCTCTACTGGTCCTTCTTTCTCCGGGACCCGACGGCGGATCAGGCGCTGCGTCTCATTACGATCGACAGGGTTTCGATCACCAACATTCTGCCGATTTCCTACCGGGAGAGGATCCGGAGCGTGCCCGGGGTGCGCGAAGTGATGGTGATGCAGTGGTTCGGCGGCGTGTACAAAGACAGCCGGGACATGCGCAACATGTTCGCGCGGTTCAGCGTGGAGCCGCGGAAGCTGTTCTCGATTTTTCCTGAGTACCGCATTCCGGAAGATCAGAAGGAGGCTTTTATCCGGGACCGCCGGGGGTGCATCATCGGCAAACCGCTGGCTGACCGGTTGAACCTCAAGGTGGGCGACCGCATTTTCATCAAGGGCGACGTATTCCCGATGGACCTGGATCTGGTCCTGCGCGGGATTTACGAGTCCGACCGCGACGTTGAGGACCTGTATTTCCATCACGATTACATTCTCGAAGGCTACCCGGTATTCAAGAACTACGCCTCAATGTTCATCGTGCTGGCGGAGGACCAGAGCCGGCTGGCGGAGACCGCGCAGGCGATCGACGAGAGTTTCCGCAACTGGCCGTCGGAAACCAAGACGGACACGGAGCGGAACTTCGAGGTCGGGTTTCTGTCCTACATCGGCGACGTCAAGATGTTCATTCTGGCCGTGAGTCTCGCGCTGGCGTTCACAATCCTGCTGGTGAATGCGAACACGGTGGCGATGACGGTGCGGGAGCGGACGAGGGAAATCGGCGTGTTCCGGACGCTTGGTTACAGCGAAGGCGGCGTATTGGGGCTGTTGCTGTCGGAGTCGGTCACCTTATCGCTCATCGGGGGGGCGGCAGGGCTGGGCCTTGCCGTCATCGTGATCGCGTATCTGCGAACGTTCCCGTCGATGATGGTGGACCTGAAACCGCTGACTCTAAAGCCGGCGGTTGTCGTGGCATGCCTGGGGATCGCCGCAATGGTGGGGCTTGCCAGTTGTTTTTTCCCCGCGAGGCATGCGGCGAGGCAACCCATCACCGAGGCGCTCCGAGTGGTCGATTAAAGAGTTTCGCATGACAATCCCTTTGAGTTACAACTGGCGAAACCTGCTGGTGAGATGGACGACAACCATGCTGACCGCCGCCGGGATAGCGTTGACGGTCGCAGTTCTGCTGGCGGTGCTGGCGATGGTGGACGGACTGCGCCACAGCTTCGATTCCAGCGGGCATGAGCTGAACCTGCTGGTGACGAGGAGGGGCGCGACCGCCGAGCTGACGAGCATCTTGACGCCGGAGGTGTATCAGCTTCTGCGGGCGCGTCCGGGCATCGCGCGGACAGCGCGTGGGGAGCCGATGGCGTCGCTGGAGCTGGTGACAGGTCTGGCGCAACCCAAGCAGGGGACAGGCACGCTCTCGATCACGCTGCGGGGGATCAGCCCGATGGGCTGGGCGTTGAGGGAGCGGGCGCGCATCATCGAGGGCCGGATGTTCGAGCCGGGACGGAGGGAGATCGTCGCCGGCGCCACGGTGGCGCGGCGGCATCCGCAATTTGGCGTGGGACAGATAGTGAAGTTCGCGCGCGGGGAGTGGCTTGTGACAGGGGTGGTGGACACGGGCGATTCGGCGGGGAACAACGAGATCTTCGCGGATCTCAATCAGGCGGCGGCGGGCTACAACCGGAAGGAAGCGCTGAGCACGATCCTGGTCCGCGCGGTGGACAAGGTGGCGCAGGCAGCGCTGGCAGCCGAGTTGAAGCAGGATCCGCAGTTGAACGTGCAGGCGGTTCCGCAGCGGGAGTATTACGCGTCGCAGATGATTTCGACGGCGCCGGTGCAAGCGATGGGCTTCTTTGTCGCGTTCCTGCTGGCGTTGGGCTCGAGCTTCGCGGCGATGAACACCATGTACACGGCTGTGGCGCGGAGGGCGGCGGAAATCGGGACGTTGCGGGTGCTTGGATTCTCGCGCCGGGCGGTGCTTTCGTCGTTCTTGCTGGAATCGCTGCTGCTCTCGCTCGTGGGCGGAGCGCTGGGCTGTCTGCTGGTTCTTCCGCTGAACGGCTACGGCTCCTCAATCGGAAGCATGGTCAGCTTCAGCGAGATCGCGTTTCAATTCCGCATCACGCCGGCGCGAATGCTGACCGGGCTTGTATTCGCGGCGGCGATGGGCGCGCTTGGCGGGCTGATGCCCGCCTGGTCTGCGGCTCGAAAGAGCGTATTGACGGCGCTGCGCGCTTGAGCGGCTATTTCTGTGCCGGTGGAGGGGGCTGCTGTTGCGGCGGCGCGGGCGGGCGGCGTTCCTCGCGGCGCTTGGGGTCACCGGCGCGGCGTCTTTGCATTTCTCGCATGATGGCGTCGCCGACAAGCTGGCGGGGCCGCCGTTTTTGCAGCTCGGCCCACTGCTCATTGGTCAGCACCGCCCGTAGGCGGAGGCTCATCTGGGAGAAGGACCGCGTGAGCTCGGAGCGGGCGGCGACGAGGCGCTCGATGGCGTCGCTGGCACGAGCCTGGCTGAACGATTCGTCATTGAAGGCATCCTCCATCTCGGCTTCGGCCTTCTCGACAGCGGCGCGCGCGTCGATCAAACGGGCGCGGTAGTCGCGGACGACAGCGCGGATCTGCTTCATCTGGTCGTCGCTCAGGTTCAAGTCCTTGGCGATGGGAGAATCCCACCAGTTGTAGAAGCCGCGGGGGGGCTGCGCCCACAGCGTCCACCCCGCCAGGAGTATGAGAACAAGCCCTATGCGTGTCATGATTCACTGAACCTCCATTTGAGCGCCCGTGTCGAACAGCCCCTGCATCGGTTTGGCCGCGCGAGGAGTGGTTTCGTTGAGCATGGTTGCGATCTCGTTGAAGAGCTCTTCGTCGCTGACCTGTTGCTGCACGGCCACCGCGAATTCAACGGGCTCGGGCTGGGGCGCGGGCTTGTGCAAGACGAGGGCGAACAACAGAAGCAGCGCGGTCGCGCCCGCCGGGGCCAATCGCCAAGCCCATGGGCGCCGGGCATTCTCCAATCGCCGCCACATGGAGACGCGCTGGTCACGGAGCAGGTTTTCATCCACGAGGGACATCCTCGCCGACTCGACGAACGCTTCCCGCCGCCTCTCCAACTCCTGCCGGCGCGAGGCGCACTGCGGACACATTTCCAGGTGAGACAAGAGGGCGGAGTCTTCCGGACCCACGCCATACATCCTGCCGATCAGTTCTTCGTCGGACCAGTGCCGGTTCATGATCTCACGCTCCTCGTCTGATACAGGTCCTTCAATTCTTCCCTCAGCTTGGCAACGGCCCGGGCCATGTGGGCCTTCACTGTGCCTGTATCCAGGTCCAGCAATTCTGCAATCTCATCGAGGCTTTTATCTTCATAGTGCCGGAGGCAGAAGACCGCCTTTTGACGCGCGCTCAGCTTGTCCAAAGCCTTGGCAAGCCTTTCTGCGATCTCCCTGGAGAAGGCCTCCCGCTCGGCATTCGGCGAGCCGGAGGGGGTCATCGCCAGGATAAGAGCCTCGTCGGCTGCCGCCGGGCGTTTGCGCCAGAACTGCCACCGCCTGCTGCGGAGCCTGTCGAGACAGGTATTCACGGCGACACGCGTCAGCCAACGGGCGGGATCGTCCGGTTGCTGGCCCTCGACGTAGACCGATCTGTAGGCCTTCAGGAAGATGTCCTGAGTGGCGGAATCGGCTTCGTCGGCTTCGCCGAGCATGCGCTGGCAGAGGAGGAAGATGCGACGCTGCTCGGCCCTCATCCAGGCCGAGAAGTCGCCCGTTGGCTCCACAGCCGCCGCAGACGCCACAATCTGGTCCGCCATCAGCCCCATGGTACTCTCGAACTCTAAATAGACAAGACGGGGCACGGTTTCGCGGGGATTACAGGCTGATTCGTCTTTTGCCGGGGCATCCGGCTCTGATAGCCTGACGCCATGACTGCCCTTCTCCTTCTTTCCATTGGTCTGATCGCCGGCGTTTTATCCGGGATGTTCGGCATCGGAGGCGGTCTCGTGATCGTTCCAGCGTTGCTTCTGGTGGTGAAGCTGAAGGAGTTCGAGGCGATCGGGACATCGCTGGCGGCTTTGATTCCTCCGGTAGGGCTGCTGGGGGCGATCGAGTATTACCGCAATGGCCACATCAACATGAAGTACGCGGCGCTGATCGCTTTAGGACTCTTTGTAGGGGCGTATTTTGGGGCCAAGCTGACGCTTGGGCTTTCACCGCTGTTGGTCCGGCGGCTCTATGCAGGATTCCTGATCGTGGTTGCCGGAAGGATGTTGATCTTCGGCAAGTAGACAAGCTATGAGGCTGCTAAGCGGTTCTTGCAGCCTGGGACTGGCCGCCCTTGAGCAACCGGGCATTCTGACGGACTTCGTCGATGGAGAGCGACCGGGTGTTGAAGACGGAGGCCTGAGCCGCCAAAGCCTGGGCGTCGGTACCCTCTTCGACCACCATCTCGTGCTCGATCCAGTTGGAGAGGGGGACAGTGCGGAAATAGAGGCGCTCTTGTAGAATCAACGACTTGCGGTTAGCAAACACCGTCTTGTTTTCGCGCATGTAGTGCCGCTCTTCGACACGAAAGTCGGCAAGGAACTGATCGAAGGCCCGGCGGAGGGTGGTTTCTTCGGCGGTGCGGACCTTTTCTTCGGTCATCTTTTCGGCGTGTTTCAGGGCGGCGGAGACTTCTGCCATCGCCTCCCTCTCCTTGGCGACAGCGACCTCGAGCTTCGCCTGCATGATGTAGAAGCTCAAGAGGGCGCTGCCGGCGGCAACGATCAGGGGGAGAAGAATCCAAAGCAATGCACTCATAGAGCGTCGTCTCTAAAAGGCCCATCGGCCAGGAGAGGGAAAAGCTTTAGACTGAGACAGGCGTGAACTATGGCGGAATATCGCATCGTTTTGAACGGGTCCGAGCGAAGGTGGGAGGCGCCCGGGGGTCTGAGCCTGCTTGACCTGATCCGTGATTACGCGGGGCTGACGGGGGCGAAGTATGGCTGTGGGGAGGGGCAATGTGGGGCATGCACGGTGCTGATGAACGGCCGGGCGGTCAGCGCGTGCATCACCCCGGCCGAAGCAGCGCAAGGAGCTGAAGTCAATACGATTGAAGGACTTGCAAAGGGAGGCAGGATCCACCCCGTGCAGCAGGCGTTTCTGGAGCGCAGCGCGCTGCAATGCGGCTTCTGTACGCCGGGGATGATTATGGGGGCGGTGGCGTTGTTGGCGTCGACTCCGGAGCCAAGCGAGGAGCAGGTGAGGAAGGGGATGGCGAAGCACATCTGCCGGTGCGGGGCATACCCGCGGATTGTGGAAGCGATCCAGCTTGCCGGGAGGCTACAGAGGGAGGCGCGCCGTGGATAGCCTGAAGGCCCGCTATATCGCCTCGCTGGAGATAGAGCTGGAACCCGAGCGTTATGAGCTGTTTAGCGACGCGACATGGCGCTTTTCGCCAACGAGGAGGGAAGTCCTGGGCAGGCTCGGGGCGGGGGTCCTTTTCGTGTTCACGGCGCCCGTGCCTGCCCGGGCGTCCGCCGAAGCGAAGGATGCGCTCTCGACGCGCTTTCACATCAGCCCTACAAACGTCGTCACATTGCTGACGGGCAAGGTGGAGCTAGGGCAGGGTGCGCGGACGCTGCTGACGCGGGCAGCGGCGGAGGAACTGCGGCTGCCGCCGGAGCGCGTGCTGATCACCATGGGGGATACGGGGCTCGTGCCCGACGACGGCGGGACGTGGGCATCGCTGACGACGCCGGAGACTCTTCCGGCAGTGCGCCGGGCTGCGGCGGCATTGAGGGAACTGTTGATTGACACGGCAGCGAAGCTGTGGGGTGCGCCTCGAGAAAGCGTGCGGATTGAAGGGGGTGCTTTCGTGAGCGGGCCGCATCGCCGGGACTTCGGGCAGATGGCGGAACTCCGTGCCGTGATGAGCGGAATCCCGGCGGGAGCGCCATTGACGCCGCCTTCGGAATGGAGGTTCTTGGGCCAGCCGGCGGGTCAGGCGGACGGGTGGTCCTGCGTGACAGGAGAGAAGCAGTTCACCGCGGACTTGCCGGCTGCTGGAATGCTGCATGGGGCGGTGGTGCGGCCGCGGGCGCACACGGCGAGGCTGGTCGAAGCCGACAGCGAAGAAGCCGGACGGATGCCGGGAGTGAGGATCGTGCGGGAGGGCGACTTTCTGGGGGTGACGGCTCTGGAGCCGGCGGCGGCGCGGCGCGCGGCGCGAAGCATCAAGGCGAAATGGGACGAAACGCCTCTGCCGGACTTCGCTGCGATGCTGGAAGGGTTCCGCAAGGGGGCGAGGGCGCCGGTTCCGCCGAAGCCGGGAGTCCGGTACCCGGCGCTGGTAACGAAGGGCGACGCTGCCGCGGCACTGTCCGGCGCGCCGTTCAGACACGAGAGCACGTACAGCCTGCGGCCAATCGCGCACACGGCGCTGGAGCCGCGGGCCGCGATCGCCGAGTGGAGCAAAGTGAACGGCCAGGATTTTCTGACCGTGCGCGGAGGGACGCAGGCTCCATTCGCGGTCAGGCTGGAACTGGCAGAAGCATTCCGTCTTGCTCCGGAGCGGGTGCGAGTGATTGCGGCCGACTGCGGAGGCGCCTTTGGAGGCAAGCAGCGAGGCGAGGTTTTCCTGGAAGCCGCCCGGCTGGCTCGCGACGCCGGCAAGCCGGTGCGGCTGGTGTGGAGCCGCGAGGAGGAGCTGACGGTTGCCTATTCGCGGCCGGCTGGCGTCATCGATGTGAAGAGCGGTTTCAATCCGCAGGGGCAGCTGCTGGCCTGGGAGTTTCACAACTACAACTCGGGCGCGGCCGGGCTTCCCATGCACTACGACGTGGAGGCGTCGTGGTGCGGGTTTCATGCCGCGCCGGCTCCGCTGCGCCAAGGCTCCTACCGGTCACTAGCCGCGGTCGCGAATACCTTTGCCCGCGAGAGCCACATGGAGGAGGTGGCGGCGAGGCTGGAACTCGACCCGGTTGAATTCCGGTTGCGCAACACGGTGGACGCGAGGCTGCGCGAGGTGATGGAGAAGGCAGCGGCGCTTGGCGGCTGGCAGGGGCGGCGAGGGAAGGCTCTTGGCTTCGCGGCCAACATCGAGAAGGACGCGCGGCTCGCGTTGTGCGTCGAGGCGGCTGTCGATCCGGCGGCGAGGACAGCCCGGCTGGTGCGCGCAGTGATGGTGTTCGACCCCGGGGCAGTCCTGAACCCGGATCACCTGAAGAACCAAATCGAGGGCGCAATTCTGCAAGGGCTGGGCGGGGCGCTGTTTGAAGAGATCCGGTGGGAGGGCACAGCCTTTGTCTCGCGCCGGCTGACTTCCTACCGGGTGCCGCGTTTTCAGGACTCTCCCAAGGTGGAGGTGCACCTGATCGACCGCCGGACGGTGGAGCCGGCGGGCGCCGGGGAATCGCCGATCACGGTGGTGGCTCCGGCGATCGCATCGGCGATTTTCCACTCCACGGGCAAGCGGCTGCGATCACTGCCGCTCGAGCGCGCCTGGCGCGAGCTGCCCGCGTGACGGGACAAATAGCGCCAGCAAGACAACGGCTTCGATGACCACCGCGCAGAGAAGGGGCGGGGGAATCTGGAAGGCGTAGTTGAGGGCGAGGAATGCGCCCACCCAAACGGCATTGACCCACCCGGCACGGCGGAGCAGGGCGTCCGTGGCGTCGCGGCTTGCGGCCAGGACAAGGTTCATGATTCCGAGGGCAGCCAGCGTGATGCTCATGGTGAATGACAGATCGCGGTAGATGTCGAAGACGGACGGATTCATGCCCATGCCCATCGACAACACATAGCCGCGCATCTCGGCCAGCAGTTTCCGCTCCGCCGGTCCATCGGGCCAGGGCGAAAGGGCGCCCATCGTGTGCGCCGATGCCGTCAAGAGCATCAAGACAGCCGCCACGGTGAACAGCCTGCGGCCGGGCTTCCAGATTGTCATCAGGTTCGCACCTCCACGCCAGAATACAATGGGCTGCGGAAACCACCTATTGGGGAGTTCAGGCGATGGTCGATATTTCACGGCGCGAAGTGCTGATCCTGGGCGGGGCGGCATGTGCGCTGCCGGGGCAGGAGCGCAAGGCGTGGCATCAGCGTGTCCGCCGGGTGGGGCAGGTCAACTTCAGCGAGAAGGATGTGGCGGAGGCGGACGTGAAGGCGTGGGCCGATTACTGGGCCAGCGCCAAAGTGGATGCGGTACAGATCAACGTCACGGGAATGATCGCCTTCTATCCGACGAAGGTGCCTTTTCACAGGCAAAGCCGTTATTTGAATGGCCGTGACTTTTTTGGGGAGTGCTGCCGGGCGGCGAGGGCGCGCGGGATACGGGTGATCGGCAGACTGAGTCCGGACCTGCAGTGGGAGGAGGCGCTTGCGGCTCATCCGGAATGGTTCGTTCGCGACCGGGCGGGCGAGCCGGTTCCGCCATTCAGCCGGACGCCCGGGCTGTTCCAGACTTGCATGTTCTCGACGTATTACACGGAGCAGACGGTTGCCGTGATGAGGGAAGTGAACTCTCTGTATGACGTGGATGCCTTTTATGCGAATGGGTGGCCGAATTGGAACATGCCGGTCTGCTACTGCAATGTGTGCCGCGCGCTGCCCACGCCGGGCACACAGGAGTACCGCGAGAGGTTCATGCAGCGGGTCATCGAGCTTTGGGATCTCTTCGACCGGATCCAAGGAGCGGGGCGCGGACAAGATCTTCTTCGGAAACCTGGGCGGTGGATACCGGACGGGGCTGGATCTGCTGCGGCTCGCCAAGCACTGCGAGTGGTTCAACGCCGACAACCAGGGGAGAACAAGCCCCTCGCCGGGGTGGGGGGCATCGCAGCAAGGCCGTGTCGCGCAGTGCGTGATGAAGGGGAAGACGATCACCAACGTCACGGGCGCGTGGTCGACAGGGAGCCCGATGTGGCGGAACGCGGCGAAGAGCCCCGCCGAAGCGGAGATGTGGATGGCGCAGACGGCAGCCAGCGGCATGGCGATCTGGTATCACTGGCTGGGCGCGCAGACGGGGCTTGGGGAGGACCGGCGATGGCAGGAAACAGGGCGGCGGTTTCTTGAGTGGCACGCCAGCCACAACCGGCATTTCATGAACGTGCGGCCGATTGCCCAAGTCGGGATCGTGCTCGGACAGCGGACGCAGACATTCTACAGGCAGCCTGGCGAGGGCGATGCCGGCGAGCATGTGCAGGGTTACTATTCGGCGCTGCTCGAAGGGAGGCACACGTTCGGTTTCATCCACGAAGACGACCTTCGGCCGGAGTCCGCGGGCCGCTACGCAGCGCTGATCCTGCCCAACGTGGCGTTTCTGAGCGATGCGCAATGCCGCCAACTGGAGGCCTATTCGCGGGCGGGCGGGTCATTGCTGGCGGAGTTTGAAACCAGCCTGTATGACGAACGCGGCAATGCGCGAAGCGATTTCGGTCTCGCGGCGCTTTTCGGCATCGGCAAGACGGGCGCCAGAGCCGGGTCGCGGGGCTTTGAGAACTCGTTCTATGCCCGTATTGAGCGGCAACACGAGATCCTTGCGGG